>JABCOK020000010.1 GCA_013333645.2 Candidatus Saccharimonadota bacterium
ATATATTTAATAATGAACTTCGTGTGACATATGACCAAGCAGGAGCTTTAAGCGGCTTTCTGATAAATAAATATCCAGAGCAAATTCTGTGGATTTTAAGATCTAGGTTTGACTATATCATAATTGATGAAGCTCAAGATTTGCAGTCAGGTTTTAGGGAGGATTTTGCAAAGCTTTTATATGATAATGATTTTCCCGTAAGACTACTTGGAGATAGTAACCAAAATATAAATGGCGGTGGAGATTGGTTTAATCAGCTTAATTCTGATGAAGAAAAAACTCGAAGTTGTCGATGCTCTGAGGGTGTCTGTAAGTGGATTAGGCAAGTTGTTGGCGTAGAAATTTATGGAAAAGGAAAGGACAGTGCTGGTATTGTCTGTCAAGTTACGGCTGACACAGTAAAAGACTTAGATAATAGTACAAGAACTCTGCTTTATGTGAAAAGGACTTCGAGGTATGCAGAATATATAGACAATTGGTCTGGTAAAGTATATACGATTAAAAAGGCAAAAGGTCTAACGATCAAGCAAGATATTGTGATTTTAGCTAATGGCTTAAAAACTAACAATCTCTATACTGCGATGACGAGAACGACAAACAATGTTTATACAACAGTAACTAAATTAAATGGAAGAACTATAAGATATAATTAGCAAAGGAGAGTTATGAGCAAAATTGATGATTTGATTAAAGAGTTGTGTCCGGATGGGGTTGAACTGATAGAGTTAAACAAGGTCACTAGGTATGAGCAACCAACTAAATACATAGTACGCTCCAATATTTACAATGATAATTTTTCTACACCCGTCTTGACAGCCGGCAAAACATTCATACTTGGATATACTGATGAATCAAGCGGTGTTTACAACGCCTCTGTCTATCCTGTGATTATATTTGACGATTTTACTACGGCTAATAAATGGGTAGATTTCGATTTTAAGGTTAAATCTTCAGCCATGAAAATGATTACTTCAGCAGATGATGGTGCTGTGTTACTTAAATATATCTACTATTGGTTGAATACATTACCAAGTGGTCTTGTAGAAGGTAATCACAAGCGGCAGTGGATAAGTTCTTGGTCAAAGAAAAAAATCCCCGTTCCGCCTCTTGAGGTTCAAAAAGAGATTGTGCGTGTGCTAGACTCGTTTACAGAGCTAGAAGCAGAGCTAGAAGCAGAGCTAGAAGCGAGAAAGAAACAATATGAATACTACCGCAATACGCTCTTGACGTTTGAGGATGATGTAGTGTGGAAGCCGATGGGTGAAGTAGGCGAACTTATACGTGGGAACGGACTACAGAAAAAGGATTTTACAGAAGAGGGGTTTCCGTGTATTCATTATGGGCAGATTTATACGTATTATGGCTCAGAGGCGACTGATACAAAATCGTTTACTTCCGAAGAAGTATTTCAAAAGCTTAAGAAAGCTTTACGAGGAGATGTGCTGATTGCCGGTACGAGTGAAAATATAAATGATGTATGTAAACCTTGTTATTGGAATGGATATGAGACTATTGGGGTTTCTGGTGATATGTTTATTTTTAGACCAAATAAAGATATCAGCGGTAAATATTTGACGTATGTCCTACAATCAGACAATTTTATGACTTACAAGCGGAGATATGTTACAGGCACAAAAGTTATACGTTTATCTGCCGATAGTCTTAAGAGGTTTAAAGTCCCTGCCCCATCTCTCGAAAAGCAAAAGCAAATTGTCTCCATCCTTGATAAATTCGACGCACTCGTAAACGACATTTCTATTGGCTTGCCAGCCGAGATTGAAGCCCGCCGCAAGCAATACGAGTATTACCGCAATAAATTACTAACCTTCAAAGAGTTGGAGTGTTCAAAATGAAATATGATGTAATTGCTGAAAATAGCGACAGCACCGTCGTCAGTGACTATGTCTCGCCTTACCAACGGGCAACGAGTTATCAGAGCGAGGCGGAATTAGAACAAGAGTTAATCAAGCAATTGCAAGCGCAGGCGTATGAGTATTTACCAATCAAGAGCGAGACTGACTTGATACAGAATCTGCGCACGTAGCTGGAGAAGCTGAACGATTACACGTTTACCGATGCTGAGTGGAAGCGGTTCTTCGCAGAGCGAATAGCTAATGGCAATGAGAATATTGCTGACAAGACCTTCAAGATCCAGGAAGACAGCACACAATTATTGCAACGCGATAATGGCGAGGTGATTAATATTCGCCTGCTAGATAAAACGAACATTCACAGGAACTGTTTGCAGGTAATCAATCAATACGAGGTATCGGGCGCACGGGATAATCGCTATGATGTGACGCTACTGGTGAATGGCTTGCCGCTGGTGCATATCGAGCTAAAAAGGCGCGGCGTGCCCCTGCAGGAAGCCTTCAATCAGATAAATCGCTATCAGCGGGACAGTTTTTGGGCAGGCAGCGGGCTGTTTGAATATGTGCAGCTGTTTGTGATTAGTAACGGCACTCATACAAAATACTATAGTAATACGACGCGCTGGCAGCATATCAATGAGGCGGGTAAATCGGATTCGCGTCGCAGTAAAAAGACCAGCAATAGTTTTGAATTTACCAGCTGGTGGGCAGATGCTAATAATCGCCCGATTACCGATCTGATAGATTTTACGGCGACCTTTTTATCCAAGAATACGCTATTGAATGTGCTGACGAAGTACTGTGTGTTTACCAGCGATAAATTATTGCTGGTAATGCGTCCGTACCAAATAGTGGCGACCGAGCGTATTTTGAATCGCATCCAGATCGCCACAAATTACAAAAAGCTCGGTACAATTGAGGCTGGCGGTTATGTGTGGCATACTACGGGTAGCGGTAAGACATTGACTAGTTTTAAAACGGCTCAGCTGGCAAGTAAGTTGGACTATATCGATAAGGTTCTTTTCGTGGTTGACCGCAAAGACCTCGATTACCAGACGATGAAAGAGTACGACAAGTTTCAGGAGGGTGCCGCGAATAGCAATACCAGTACACGGGTTTTGACGAGGCAATTGGGCGATCCAAACGCTAAAATTATCATTACGACCATCCAAAAACTCGACACATTTATTAAGCGCAATCAAGGACACAAGGCTTTTGATAATCACACGGTTATCATCTTTGACGAGTGCCACCGTTCGCAATTTGGCGATATGCATCATGCTATTACCAAAAGTTTTCGTAATTACCATTTGTTTGGCTTTACTGGCACGCCGATATTTGCTGATAATGCGTCTAGTGGCGGGCGGGCTGATTTGCGAACAACTGAGCAGGTGTTTGGTAATAAGTTGCATACCTACACCATAGTTGATGCGATTACTGACAAGAATGTGTTGCCATTTCGGATTGACTATATTCGTACGATTCGCGAGGCAGACGAAGTTGATGATCAACAGAAAGTGCGAGATATTGATCGTGAGCAGGCATTGAATGCTCCAGAGCGCATTCGCAATGTTGTGCAATATATCCGTGACCACTTTGATCAAAAGACGATGCGTCATGCTAAATCTTATGCATTTACGCGGCTGATGAATGTTCATGAAGTTGCGTCAGCGCGAAATAGAGCGGCGGAAGAGATAAAAGATAAAATTCGGCTGAGCGGATTTAATTCAATTTTTGCAGTGAGTTCAATCGAGACAGCCAAGCTCTATTACAATGAGTTTAAGCGCCAGCAAGCCAACCTTCCTGAGGCGAGGCGGCTAAAAATAGCTACAATTTATAGCTACGGAGCCAACGATCCAGATCTGGAAATGGATGGTATGGATGATGAAGATTCGGAACGTACTGATGGGCTTGACGTCTCGTCGCGTGATTTTTTGGAGGGTGTAATTCGTGATTATAACGCAACGTTTGGTACAAACTACGATACCAGCGCTGAGCGATTCCAGAATTACTATAAAGACGTGAGTTTGCGGATGAAGAATCGAGAGATTGATTTGGTGATCGTGGTGAATATGTTTTTGACAGGGTTTGATGCCACGACGTTGAATACGCTGTGGGTTGATAAAAACTTGCGGATGCACGGGCTGATTCAGGCGTATTCACGGACGAATCGTATCCTTAATTCAATTAAAACCTATGGAAATATTGTAACATTTCGTAATTTGGAGAAGGCGACTAATGAAGCCTTAGCACTTTTTGGCGACAGAGATGCGAAGGGTGTTGTATTGCTGCGTCCTTTCCGGGATTATTATGAGGGTTATGAGGATGCTGGCAAGGAAATGCCTGGTTATATTGATTTGATCGCGGAGCTAAAAGATAAATTTCCAGTGGGCGAGATAATTACTGGTGAGCAAGAACAAAAGGAATTTGTGAAGCTATATGGTGCAATTCTGAGAGTAAAGAATATTCTGTCTAGTTTTGATGAATTCATCGGGCAAGAGATTTTGAGCCAGCGAGATGTGCAAGATTATCACAGTATGTACATTGATCTGTATAATGAACTGCGACCGAAATCTGATGAGAGTAAGGAGAATATCAATGACGATTTGGTATTTGAGATGGAACTCATCAAGCAGGTTGAAATAAATATTGATTACATCCTGGAATTGATTCGGCAATATCATGATAGCCATTTGAATAATAAAGAGATTTTAGTCGATATTGATAAAGCCGTTAACTCATCTATGGAACTGCGTAATAAAAAGGATTTGATCGAGCAGTTTATCGCGTCGCTTACCGTTGATAGTTCGGTTGACGGTGATTGGCAGGAGTTTGTGAAGTCAAGAAAAATCAAAGAGCTAGACCAGATTATTGATGATGAAAAATTAGATAAAAAAGCGACATATAGGTTTGTTGAAAATGCTTTTCGCGACGGATACATACAATCAACCGGTACAGGTCTATCGCGGATACTGCCACCAATTTCGCGTTTTTCGCCTAGTGGAGAGCGTAGTAAAAAACGTGAAACAGTGCTGGAAAAATTGAGAGATTTCTTTGATCGATTCTTTGATGTCTCGAATGAAAGCTTATAGAGTGCAGAAATTAGAGGGTTGCATTTCATGAAAATCTCCGCTTGCCTCAAACCCAACTCCCGCCACCGCGAAGAAGTCGTGGTGGGTAGCGACGGCACGTATATCATCTACACCAAGGCGCCAGCGATTGAGGGTCGGGCGAATGTGGCGGCTATTAAGCTGCTGGCCAAATATTTTGGCGTGCCGCAGTCTCGAGTAAAGCTGGTGCGTGGCGCGACGTCGAAGTATAAGGTGTTTGATATCGATAACGCAGTTCAATAAAATACATATCTGATTGGGCGCAGAGTACCCAACAAAATGACAATATAGCTTTTTGCAGAATATACTAAGGTTTAGTGTATATCAGAAAAGTGAGGCGCGATGAAATGCTGGAACGTAAATTGCCGAATATCTACACCTTCCTTCCGTAAGAGCTTGCCTCGTCTTATCTTATTAGATAAAGCGATGACAACACCATCATTAATCCGGTAGGTTTTCATTACGGTGCATTAATCTGCTTTTACAATGCCGACGTGTATAAGTGTAGGAAAGAAGGGCAAGGCACTCAAAAAATCTTAATATTCAGGTGTATATTCCTACGGATAATTCACACCGGGTACAGTCTTGCCGAGTAGCGTCTGCACGGTGACGAAGCGATAGCCTTGCTGCTTGAGCGTGCTGAGGATGCAGGGCACAGCATTCACAGAGGTGGGGTGGATGTCGTGCATAAGGATGATGGCGCCTGGCCGCGCACCAGCAACGGCGCGATTGCAGACGATGGTGCTATTGCGATCGGCCCAATCACGCGTATCGATCGACCACAAGATGGAGGCCATACCACGCTGGCGTAGCTGCTCGAGGACGACGCTATTCACTGCGCCATATGGTGGACGCATAATGGTGGGCGCGGTGCCTGTTGCTTGAGTAATAGCACTGTTGGTGCGGTCGAGTTCGCTGCCGATTGCTTCGGCGCTATACTGCGGCAGCACCGGATGGCTCCACGAGTGATTCCCGAGCTGGTGTCCACTGGTGTGGATACGGCGCACGACGTCAGCACGAGCTGCAACTTTGCTGCCGATCATGAAGAATGTACCTTTTGCGCCATACTGGTCTAGGGTGTTAAGCAGCTCGTTGGTATATGGCCCAGGCCCGTCGTCGAAGGTGAGGGCGATGCAGGCTTGAGCACAGGACGCAGAGGGCGCTGGTGCGGCTGGTGCAGGGGTAGCAATTGGCTTGGGCTGCGGCTTTGGCAGGGCAGGGATGGTCGCAATCTGCCGCGCCTGGGTGGTTTGCAATGCAGCGAGGATACTCGTGAAGGGGAGCGAGATCGTCATTGTGCCATAAGATGACGGCACGAGCGCAGCTTGGCTGAAAGGCCAGGCAAGCGCATTGTCATTGGTAATAGTGAAGTTGGTGAGTGCGTCTTCTGTGACCATTTCGCCAAGATCGACGGCTGGCTGCTGGCGCTCGGCAATCGTGGCAGCAACGGAGCGCTGCGCCGCGTCAATGATGGTGCGGAGATATGCGGTATTGCCACCAACGAGATCGCGCAAGGTGATAGCCGCGCCCGTCTGCTTGTTGAATGTCCAAAATCGGGTGAAGCTGGCGGGATGAGCACCGTGGGTGTCTTGGTTGGCTTGGACAATAACGGATAGGGCAGTATTGGTATTGTGGGTAATTTGGTAACTAATTGCCTCGGTCATTGGTCGGTGGAAGGTGCGGCCAGCTGCGACGCTTTGGCGAAACTCGTGGTCAAGCTGGTCAATGGCGCTCGCGATAGTAGTGTCGATCGTGCGATTGCCTGTCAGTGGATATTCGAGCGAGACCTTTTCTTTGCTAGAAGTGCGGCTGACCAGCTTCGAGCGGATGCCTTGGTAGTGTGAATCGACGAAGGAGTACTTCTCGTCTGTTTTGTCGGTTGTGCGCGCGGCTGGTGGGGAAGGCTGCGGTGTAGCAGGCCGCACTACATGGACGATAATAAGGGTAACAATGAGACCACATAATGCACAGGCAAGTAGCGCAAGTAAGATAACCATGCGCCGTCGCGCTTGTGTGCAGCGCTTGTGGTGCCGCTGCAAACGCGATGCTGGTGAGGGAGATTGACGCTCCATACCGCTAGTATAGCAAAATAATGAGCATAAGCGCCATAGATATGATGATTATGCTCGCACCTATTGCACCAGCGCAGCCTATGGTATAATTTAGGCAGAATATGGGACCACAACAGCCGCGATTCAATAGTTTTCCCGAGCAGCCTCGGGCAAACAACCAGAATATCTACCGTTCGCCGGCGCCTCAGGCGCACGAGCGGCTTTCTGCGTTGATGCCCGAGCGTCGGAGCGAGCAGCAGCCCGCTGACACGCATGAAATGATGCCGATGGTCCCGCAGAACCTCACGCTGCCAGCTCTGCCCACCACAGTTATTGCTGCGCCACAGCCCGACCCAGATACAACCGTAACAGCTGCTCCTGCAACCGCCGCAGATGAAGATCTGATTGAAAAAGACTGGGTTATCAAGCTCAAGCAGATCATTAAGGATACCCAAGATGACCCCTACCAGCGCGAGCAGCAGGTCAGTGCTCTGCAGCGCGACTATATCTACAAACGCTATGGGCGCAAAATTGGCGCAACGGAGAACTAGATGAATACCGTCACCACATTCATTATTGTTTTTGGCTCGGCTGGCCTTATTCTTATCATCTTGTTTGTTGCCTTTATCGTTTATCGCAACAGTATGCGCGAGGCTAAGAACTACGAGCGAGGCCTTAAGATGGTGCCGATTCTCATCCACTTGCCACCTGCTAGTGATGATATCGACGGTGGGGGGCGTGACAAGCGTGACCTCACAGAGGAGGTGCTATCGCAGGCTCAAGTGATGTACAACATCATTGCAAGTACCAGCACTAAGGGCTTTATGAGCCGGATCTATGGGCAGCGCCATGTGTCATTTGAGATTGTAGCGCGCGAGGGGCTAGTGTATTACTATGCAGTGGTGCCAACAGTGCTGACGGACACAGTGCGCCAGGCAATTGCTGCAGCTTACCCATCGGCACGGTTAGAGGAGGTGTCGGAGCATTCGGTATTTAGTAAGGTAGGCAAGGCGAGTGGGACGATTGGTGGTGAGTTTACCTTGCGCAAAGAGTTTATTTATCCAATTTCCACCTATATGGAGTCTAAGCGCGATGCGTCGCGGGCGCTGCTCAATGCGGTATCTTCGGCTGGGCGCGAGGATGGGGTGGGAGTCCAATTTTTGATCCGCCCAGCGTATGAGAAGTGGACGAAGCGCTCTATCTCGGCTGCCGAGCAGATCGTCAAGAACAAGGGTGAGAAAAAGAGTAGTGGTGGCAGTAGCCTTTCGGCGCGTGATGTTATGCAGGCACTATGGAAGCCACCCGAGGCAAGTGACAAGAAGGAATTCCAAGCTGAGAAGCCGCTCAGTGCAGTGGAGCAGGCTAAGGTTGATGCTATCCAAGAGAAGATTCGCTACCCTGGCTATGAGGTAATGATCCGCGTGGTGGTATCGTCCAACACGGCAGCGCGCTCACAGGTGCTGCTCAAGAATATTGTAGCGGCATTTGCACTGTTTGATTCGCCGAGCTTTAACGGCTTTAAGTTCAACCTTACTAAGAATGTCGATGAGCTCGCGACAGCCTTTATCTTCCGATTCTTCCCGCAGGCAAATAGCCGCGATATTCTCAACTCAGTTGAGCTTGCAACTCTCTTCCATTTGCCAGATCAAAATAGCATTCCTACCTCGCAAGTCAAGCGCCAGATGAGCAAGCAAGTCGACGGCCCAACAGAGGTGATGGAGACGGGGCTGTTGCTCGGCTACAATGAGTTCCGTGGCGTGCGCAAACCGATTCGCCTGGCAGATAAAGACCGCCGGCGTCACATTCACATCATTGGTCAGACGGGTGTAGGTAAGTCGGTCTTGCAAGAGAACTTGGCCTACCAGGATATGCTGGCGGGGCGGGGTTTTGCCTTGGTTGATCCACACGGTGACCTGGCTGAGGCATTGCTCGCCAAGGTGCCGCGTGATCGGGTAGAGGATATTGTCTACTTCGACCCAGGTGATATGAGCAACCCAATTGGTCTTAATATGTTTGAGTTCGATCACCCCGACCAGAAGGACTTCTTGGTGCAGGAGGCGATCAACATGTTGTATGGCTTGTACGACCCAGGCCACACTGGTATCGTTGGGCCACGCCTCGAGCACATCTTCCGTAACTGTGCGTTGCTGCTGATGGCTGACCCTGCGGGTGGAACGTTTGTTGATGTGCCAAAGCTGCTGGTGGATGAGCAATTCCGCAATGCCAAGCTCAAATACGTGACAGACCGGCAGGTGCTGGACTTTTGGACCAAAGAGTTCCCAGCCTCGCAGCGCTCCAACGAAGCTGGTGATTTGATCAGCTGGGTGATCTCCAAGTTTGGTCCATTTATTAGTAACGATGCAATGCGTAACATCATTGGTCAGACTAAGAGTGGCTTCAATTTCCCTGAGATTATGAATAACAACAAGATTTTGCTTGTTAACCTCTCCAAAGGTAAGATGGGTGATCTCAACTCGAAGCTGCTTGGTATTATCTTTGTCATGAAATTCCAGGCGGCTGCGATGGCTCGAGCCAATATCCCCGAGCACGAGCGCAAAGACTTCACGCTCTACGTTGACGAGTTCCAGAACTTTGCCACCGATAGCTTCGAGACGATCCTTAGTGAGGCGCGTAAGTATCGCTTGAGTTTGGTCTTGGCCAACCAGTTTATGACACAGCTCAAGGAAGAACTGCGCGAGGCGATCCTTGGTAACGTTGGTACAACCATTACCGGCCGAATTGGTACAACTGATGCTGAGATTATGGTTAAGCGCTATACGCCTGTCTTTACTGCTGAGGATTTGACCAAGCTACCAAACTTCGAGTCGGTCTGTGTGGCACAGATTAATGGTACGCCGTCAGCGCCATTTAGTATGGCGTGGATTCCACCAATGGGCGAACCAAACCAGCAGTTGAGCGATGCCCTCAAGAAACTTTCAGCTGCGAAGTATGGCCGGCCGCGCGATCAGGTGGAGCGCGATATATCTGCCCGTATCAGTGTGCAGCAGCCTAGCCAGCCAGCAGCCGGAGCAGGGCGCTCAGGAGGCGCAGCTGGTGGTGGGTCGTCCTTCCTCGATGAATGGCTTGCAAAGCGTAAGCAGATGAATGCAAAGAAACCACAATCGGCGGCAGCACCATCAAGCGCACAAGCCTCTCGGCCCGGTAGTCCAGCCACTCAACCAACTCGGCCACAAACCGCACCAGCTTCCTCAGCGCAGCCATTGCGTGCCCAGCCAGTCACGCCGCCAGCTTCATCCTCTCAAGCACCACGGCCACAGCCAACTAGCACTCCCCGCACTATACCAAATCCAAGCGCGCCATCTCCATCGTCGACTCAGCCTACTCCACCACCGTCACCAGCGGTGCAAGATGCGCTTGATAGAGCACGCCACGCTGCGCGGCCCAATATCCTTGGTGGCCAGCAGACCGAGGCGCGTGCTCAGCCTACTCCACCGGTTGCACCATCACCCGCTCCTGAGCCGGCTATGCCATTGCCAGAAGAGCTAGAGCGCGAAGCTCTGCGTCGTCAAGGCACTCTCAATACTCATGGCGACCTAAGCGGCGAGCCACAGGAAGTGTCGATTAAGCTGCATTGATAAACGCTTAATACAGGTGATAGAGAACACAAGCGGTTAGCATAATATTTTTGACGTTCGTTACCACGTGTATTGTACTAGGTCTATTCAACTAAGATATCAACATGATATATAATGACCTAGTCAAGCGATATAGGTATGTTATGGAGCAAATATGTCAACACAAGTAGCGGGAAATATCAATCAATACATCAAACTAGTCGGACAGAGCGGAGAGACGGTCAAGGCGGAAGTGCAACACATTGTCGACACGTCAGGCTGCACTCTCAGTATACGAGAAGTCGACGAAGATTTTCTCGGCTACGGCTCAACTGAGTCATATTGGTCGCTACATGCTGCAGGATTAGAATTTCACTGGAAGAATGATCTACTGAGTGCTGCTACACTATTCACTCAAGAACAGCTGTTCGGCAAATATAGTCCATATTCCCAGCCTCTATTTGACAATTTTTCCAACACTGCCACGCGAGATGAGATTATTCAGCATCTTGGCAAGCCTGCGAGAGAGGGGAAATGGAAACAGTCTTGGATTCGCTACAATAATCCAAATGGCACTTGGATTAACTTTGAGTTCAACAGCACGTTGCATTTGCGTATGGTGATGGTTTGCATGCCTGTTAGCTAGCCGATTTAGTTCTCTTCTTCCAAGGTATCGCTCGCTCACGGCATACACAGCCACCGTCGTTCAAGTGCTTCTCTCCAGCCTGAGTAATCTTCCTCTAGAGCAGTGGAGTTTGATCAATAGGGTGCTATTTCACATGAGAAGTGTAAGCTATCAGTGATTGAATCATGTTGTTGATCAAGCAGTGATTTGCAGAGGTAAACTACACATTTCGCCGACCAAGCATCATCATGCGCACAAAGTCGAAGGCGAGCCCGCAGAGCCAGCCAAGGGCGAAAGCGGCAATGGATTCGGCACCGGAGAGTGGGTAGCCATTGAAGCGGGCGATGAGGTAGATAGCTAGAGTGAGTACGAAGGCGGCAATGGCACCAGAGAGCAGCGCATTGGGCCGAGCAACGGTATTGCCAGTGACTTCGCTTGCTTTCTCGATGGCTGGGTTGTGGATGACTTTGCTAAAGGCGCGGCTTGAGGGCGAGAGCTGAGATTGGACGGCTGCCATGGTTTTATCGAAGCGTTCTTGCTGAGCGGCCGGGCTGGCTTGACGTTGACGCTCGGCGCGCTGTTGTTCGTGGGTTTCGCGCTGGCGGCGCTCAACTTCGGCAGTGGCTCGTTCTTGCTCGGCAGCTTGCTCGTAGACTTGCTCGGCTTCGTGGCGAGCGGCCCGAAGGGTTTCGCGTCGCTGACGCGTTTCGCCCTGGAGGCTGGGGTGTTCTAACTGGCGGTGTTCGCCAGATTGGCGCAGGGCAGTCAGCTGTTCGGCGCGTGATTGCTCAATGGTTTGCTCGGTGCGGTGCTCGGGTTGGCGCTTGGTGGTAAATCGTTCTGCCATTGGTTTCTCCTTGGTTAGATTGTTCCGGCGTTAAAGTTGCGGCGCACGAGGCGGATCTCGGTGCTGAGTTGGCGTGAGCGGGCGTAGAAGAAGACCACTACCGCAAGGACGATGCCAGCAAAGATGATATTCTCACTGCTACCAGTGTGGGGTAGCTCGGTTACCACTTGCTCAACGACACGCTTCTCGGCGGGGCAATCTACCTTGGTGCTAAGTGTGTTGCCAAAGGTGTTATCGATACGGCAATCGTAGGAGGTTGCGTTGCTGGTACCAGTGCCCATCGAAGGAATTTGGTCTTTGAGCTGGACGGTAAATTGCCGCTCTTGGCTCTCACCTGGTTTGATTTCCACGGCTGGCCAACTGAGGATGGTTGCATCGGTGCTGGCGCTTTGGTTGGTGTCTTTGCTAAGAGTGCCACCACCAGCGTCGACAACTGTAGCGTATTGGAGGACGTCACCGAGGTTGTCGCTAAAGGTGAATTTCTCGGCGTTGAGGCCTTTGTTGGTGACGCTGAGCTTGTAGGTAATACGGTCGTGGGCTTTGGCGGTGACGGTGGTTGTCTCAGCGCTGTTTTGGGTGAGGTTGTGGCCACTCTTGGTCTGGACGAATTTGGCAGTACAGGTCTTGTCCTCTAACCAGAGGGTGTTGTTGCCTGGGCAGGGTTGACAGCGAGCATCATCTTTGAGCAGGGTAGGATTGACCGGGCAGCGGGCGGGCGCAGCGATGACGAAGGTCTTGGCACAGGCTTCGCTAGTGCGATTGCCCAGAGAGGTTTTGACAGTGAGGACGACGCGGTACGAGCCAGGCGTTTTCTCGCTGTAGCTAACGGTGGGTGTGCTACTCTCGAGTGTTTTGGCGAGCTTGCCATCGCGGTAGACCTGGAAGACATAGCCGGTAATGGTAGCGCCATGCTGGGCAGATGCTGCAGCGGTGAATTGGTAGGTGGTGTCGTTCTTGTTGATAACAAGGCCACTACAGCTTGCCACTGGCGTTGGCTTGATGACGGATGGCGGCGTGCTGCAGTTTGGATAGGTACCGACCTGGCCGGGTGGGCAAACAGGTGCGGGTGGCACTGTCTGAGTGATGAGGTTACCACAGTTGAGCATAATGGCGAACCAGCCAAACTTTGCTGAGTGGCCAACGAATGCCCGGTAGGTGAAGTTCCCCCATAAGCGGTGTGGTCGGTAGTAGAAGTTGCGCATTCCACCTTGCGCTGCCTTAACAGAATACACACCTTCGCCCTGAGCAGCACTAAAGTGCGGCGTCATTCCCCACGAGTAGGTACTCTCGGTGCTTCGCCGGGTTTCGAGGCGAGTTGTCGCTTGTTGCAGCTCAGCACGGGTAATGCCGATGGTGCTGTAGAGGTCGCGGATGTTGTTGGTGTTGGCGTCGTAGTGCGCCATGAGCTGCGAGCCGTTGCTAATCCCACCGTAGATCATATCGCTTGGGTCGGCGGCGTTAGCTGATTCTGGTGGCGCAAGCAACGTGAATGACTGCACGACGAGTGCGAGCGCAGTAAAGATCAGCCCTAAGCGGCGCGTCGCTTCCTCTTTGCGTAAGCGCTTCGCGTAGAAACCCAGTTGGCCGACGATTGCCGGACTGAGCGATAAGTTTGATACGAGTTTCCGAAACATGATGTACCCCCATAGACCATCAATGTTAGCTAAATGTTCTATATATATTCTAGCAATGTGTTGCACGAAATGCAATTGTTTACTGGTTGTGCTTACTGATGTGTGATGCAGAACCTGCGGCGCAGCTTGTCTCATTTGACAATAAGCGCCAATTTAGAGAATAATATGGAATATGGCTCGCTCTGCTCGCTCACACCATCCCGATGACTTTGCACTCGATATTGCGCATGATGAGCTCGATCTCTTTCGCTGGTTTCTCTTGGTGTATCTGCTGGGCAAGCCGATTCAATCACCGGTGGCGGTGCAGACCTGGCGTCTCTTAGTGGAGCACCAGCTTGATACGCCGTGGGCGCTGCTTGCGGTGGAACGGAGGCGCCTCGTGCGGCTGCTAGATGAAGGTAAATACACACGCTACGACGAGAAAACAGCGACGGCGCTGCGGCTGTGTGCGCAGCAGCTGATTGACTGGTATGATGGCTCGCTAATGCTGCTCATCGACAGTAGCTCGGGCGAAGCTGAGTGCGCCAAACGCCTGCAAAAATTCTATGGCGTCGGGCCAAAGACGGCGGAGATTTTCCTGCGCGGTGTGGCTGAGCTATTTGCTCAGCGTGTGGAATAAGCGGTTGTCGGATAATAAAAAATAAAGGAGTAATAAATGCTCGATACATTTCGGAAAATAGGACAGAGCGGAGCGCAGTGGAGTCGGCGGCACTGGCGAGGGTTGATAGTAATTGTAGTGATTATCATAGGACTGTGGCTTAATAACACGAGTCTCTTTATGCCAAGGCAGCACCCACGGATACTCGCTCACCGAGGCTTGGCACAGACCTTTGACTACAGCAAGGTTGGCAATGACACCAACACTGCAGCCATTATGGATAAACCCGAGCACCCCTATCTTGAGAATACAATCCCGTCAATGCGCGCTGCCTTTGATCATGGTGCGGATGTGGTAGAACTTGACCTCAAGCTCACGAAAGATCAGCAACTAGCGGTTTTCCATGATGCAACACTAGAATATCGCACAGAAGCCAAGGGCGAGATTGGCAATTACACTATGGCTGAGCTCAAGCAGCTCGACATTGGTTATGGCTACACGGCGGATGGTGGCAAAACTTTTCCGTTCCGTGGCAAAGGGATGGGCTTGATGCCCACGCTTGATGAGGTGCTGACGGCCTTTCCGCACAAAGATCTTCTTTTGCATGTTAAGGACGGCAACCACCAGACATACGAAGTGCTGTGGGGAAAGCTCCGGGCAATGAACCCTGAACGCTTCAAGCAGATGACGGTCTACGGTAATGACGATGGCATTGCCTGGCTGCGCCAACAAAGCGCTACGCTGCGTCTCTGTTCCAAGACAATGATGAAAGCCGGTTTGCTGCGGTACTTGGCGGTTGGCTGGACGGGTTATGTGCCGCACGAGCTGCACAATATGGAGCTGCACATTCCGCGGCGCTATGCACCACTGCTATGGGGCTGGCCAGGTAAGTTTGTTGACCGGATGGCGGCGGTAAACACGCGAGTAATGTTGGTCGAAGGCGATGGACAGTGGTCAGCTGGGTTTGATACAGCGGAGAGCGTG
>JABCOK020000011.1 GCA_013333645.2 Candidatus Saccharimonadota bacterium
CAGGTCTTTATCACGGTGCGGTCGCCAACTTTCAGCGCTGCCACTTTTTTGGCAAGCTTCGCGTCGACGAATGGGCCTTTTTTGAGTGAACGACTCATAGACTACCTCTTCCTCTTAGCTTCGTGACGACTGCGGACAATCATCTTATTCGTTGATTTGCGGCGGCGGGTCTTGAAGCCAATTGCTGGCTTACCCCATGGCGTCTTCGGGATGCGGCCTGGGCCCGTCTTGCCTTCACCACCACCCATTGGGTGATCGGCTGGGTTCATAGCCTTACCATGGACACTTGGACGCCACCCCATACGGCGACGGCGACCGGCCGAGCCAAGCTTAACATTCTGATGCTGGACGTTGCCCACTACACCAATGCTGGCTTCGCACTCAAGGCGGAACTTACGCACCTCACCGCTAGGCATCCGCACCATGGCGTAGCCGTCTTCTTTGGCCATGAGCTGCGCTTTAGTACCAGCGCTACGCACCATCTGAGCACCCTTACCGTGGTTGATCTCGATAGCGTAGATCTGGCTACCAACCGGGATGTTGGCCAGTGGCATGCGGTTGCTCGCCTCGATTGGCGCATCGGCACCAGTCTGGAGCATCTTACCCTTGGTCATTTGGGTGTCGGCCAAGATGTAGTGGTAGAGGCCGTGCTGATCCTTCACGCGGGCAATGCGGGCACTGCGGTTTGGATCGTACTCAATCTCCTCCACCGTCAGCGTCAAGCCAGCGGCCAAGCGATGGTCGAGCAAGCGGTAGTGCCGCTTAACACCGCCACCGCGATGCCGGACGGTGATCTTACCCGTGTTATTGCGACCAGCCTTCTGCTTACCAGCCTTAACGAGGCTCTTGAGCGGCTTGCGCGTCGTTACATCGCTCAAATCCTGCGATGTCATGCCGCGGCGGGCGGGAGTGGTTGGGTTGTACTGCTTAATCGGCATTACTTATCCTCCTTCTGCTCTGTTTGCGGCTGCTCTTCGGTCTCAAACACCTTGATCTCGCCTTCACTCAAGCGAACATACGCCTTTTTGCTGTCGTGGCGGTGTGTGGTGCCTGGGTAGCGGCGCTTACCCCGGCTGTAGCGAATAGCTTTGCCGCTTTGCACGGCGGTAGTAACATTGGCTACCTTAGTGCCATCGTACTGTGCCTCAACGGCTGCAGCAATCTGCTGCTTGTTGGCCGACAGCGGCACATCAAAGATGTAGGTGTTTTGGCTCGTGATGAGCCGGTAGGATTTTTCGGTGGCACGAGGAGTGACTAATACGAGTTGCATTTATTTGTCCTCCTTTGCGAGCCACGCCGTAATAACATCCAGCGCCTGAGGCGACAGGACAATATGGTCGGCATTAAGAATGTAATAGACATTGAGATACATCGCACTCACAGCCAGCACCTGCTGGAGGTTGGCCGTGGAGCGAATCAGCTCGGGCGACTTCTCGCCAGCGACGAGCAGCACTTTGCGCTCGAGCTTGAACTGGCGGAGGAACGCCGCAGCGTCTTTGGTCTTGCCAGTTACCTTGTCCTCAAAGGGCAAGACCTGGATCTTGCCAGCCTGATGAGCGAGCGTGAGGGCTTGGCGGATGGCGACACGTTTGCTAGTCTTAGACAACTTCTTGCGGTAATTCTCATTACCGCGTGGGCCAAAGACCACACCACCGCCCCGCCAAATTGGGTTGCGGATACTGCCGAAGCGAGCTCGGCCAGTGCCCTTCTGCCGCCATGGCTTCTTGCCACCACCGCGGACTTCGCCCCGCTGCAAGGTGGTTGCACTTGCCTGGCGGGCGTTTGCCAAGAATGCGTCGTAAGCGAGCTTGAGCAGCTCGTGGTTCGGCACATTGACGCCGAAGACGCTGGTTGGCAAGGTTGCTTTTGCTGGCTTAGTAGATTCAGCCATTACTTAGCACCTCCTAGGATAATTAAGCCCTTCTTGGGGCCTGGGACAGCGCCTTTGACACCAATCAAGTTGTCCTCAGCCGAGATAAACTCAACCGTCAGATTCTTGACAGTGACACGCTCGTGACCCATCTGGCCTGCCATGCGCTTCCCTTTGAAAATCTTTTGTGGGTACATGCTACCGATCGAACCGACCTTACGCGTGTTACCCTTACCACCGTGGGTTTTGCGGTGGCGCTTAAAGTTGTGCCGCTTGATCGTACCAGCCCAACCTTTACCCTTGCTGATGCCTGTGACATCCACGACATCGCCGAGCGCAAACTCCGTAACGCTCCATGTGTCGCCCACCTTGACATCGCCAAGGTCATCGACACGAAATTCCCGAATATGCTTCGGGGTGACACCGGCTGGCTTCACATGCCCAGCCACGGCCTTGCTCAGGTTCTTACCCGCACCATACGCCACCTGCACTGCGTTGTAGCCGTCTGTCTCGACGGACTTGACCTGAGTCGCAGCGACAGGCCCAGCCTGGATAAGCGTGACAGGAATCGTCGTGCCATCCTGGCTGATGATTTGGGTCATACCAATCTTGGTACCGAGAAGTGCTTTCATTGCCCTCTTGCTCCCATGTAAAATCCCCGGCGACTAGCAGTATCTTGGTACCAGCACCGCGTGGCTACACACTTTGCTGGCCAAGACTTACCAATTCGTCCTGGGATGAGTTGCTATTACGTAATAAATTACAGCTACCATAGTACCATAGAATGGGGCGAGAAAGCAAGAGACATAGGCCATCAAGAGCAATACAGTAGAACACCAACCCTACCAGCGTATTGGCGTGTCGTAGAATCATTATCACCCCATCTACACCATCGCCCACTATGCTACAATATAATGCGTTAATGCGTCACCCAATCCCCTCACCTACCTCTGTCGATGCTTGGCTTGCTGCGGCGGCCGCCCAGCTGCGGACGGCTGGTATTGCTAGCAGCCGGCTCGATAGTGAGCTACTGCTAAGTCATGTGCTACAGCGGCCTCGACACTGGCTCCATGCCCACAGCGATAGCACACTCCTGCACGAGCAACACATGCAGGCGGAGCAGCTCCTTGCCTGCCGCCTTCGGCATGAGCCACTGGCCTACCTGGTGGGGCACAAGGAATTCTATGGGCGCGATTTCGTCGTTTCACCCGCTGTGCTCGTACCCCGGCCCGAGACAGAGCAGATGATCACCCTCTTACTGCAGCTCATCCAACCCACCCAGCACACCATTGCTGATGTTGGTACTGGCAGTGGCATTCTCGCCATCACAGCCCAGCTTGAGCTTCCACCGTGCCAGGTTGATGCGTACGACATCAGCCCAGAGTCCCTCGCCATTGCTCAACGCAACGCGCAGCAGTACGGCTCTACCTCTGTTAAATTCATCCAGAGTGACCTCCTAGCGGCAGCGCAGCAGCGCTATGATGTCATTCTTGCCAATCTCCCCTACGTCAGCCCCACCTGGCAGCGCGACGACCGCGAGACAGCACATGAGCCAGCCCTGGCACTCTTTGCCGAGGACGACGGGCTTGCCCTCATCTCTACCCTCCTCGCTCAGACGGAGCAATGGCTCGCACCTAGCGGCCTGCTCATCCTCGAGGCCGACCCCTGCCAGCACTCACGCATCATTGCTCGCGCCGTCGCGCACCAGCTCACTCATGTGCGAAGCGAGGGGTATGCGCTTGCTTTTGCTAAGCAGTGCTCGGCATGACCCCGCTACTAACTGCAGCGCACGCTGGCCCATCTGCCCCACTGCATCCACAGATGGTAGCGACCAACGCTCGGGCCGCAGCATACGACTCCCTTTGTTGAGCGCTTGATGGGTGTAATAGTCTGGTGATTGGATTGTCGCGTGTTGGAGTAGTGTGCATACCTCGGCCAGTTCTTGGCTGTCTACCTCTGTTGGCTGCACCTTCTTTACTGGTGCAAATGCATCATTTAGCTTGGTATAATCATACTCATAGCAAAATACCTGTGGCTCAGCCAGCGATACACCACTATGGTCAGACGTGTCGAGGTAGTACGACCGCACTGCGCCAGCATACGCGCCGTATCGATCTACCTCGTAGATGATAATATGCGGGTCGTGCACCTGGCCATCATCATCCAAGGCAGCCCGAGCACTCAGTGTAAGGTGCTGCCCACTATCAGTTTTGTGGCCAAAATATACGCTGCGCACCTCACCACCGTCGTAGTGCCACCGGCCGGCTGCGCCACGTTGGCGCGCGCTTCTGTGCTGGGTGGCAATAATATCCTGGACGACTGCGGTGAGCTGCTCAGCCAATAAGCCCGGCTGCTCATGCTGGCCTGGTGGTGCAAGCTCAGCGCCAGTATTGGTTGCGTGTGACGGGAGATGCGAAGCATCGCCCGCACGGGGTGCTGTGTTGTATGTCATATTGTTCCCTCTGTTTGTTAGATATATTTCCCTTTTAGCATACTATAGAAGCATAGCTGCATGCAAATAACAGAGGTGAACAAATGAACAATTTTATACCATATTCAGAATAATTCTAATATAGCTCCCTGTACTCTGCTGTGGCGAGCAGTTCACGCAGCTGGGCGACCTCATGCGTGTCGACTGGTTGGTCGTTGATGCCCATTTGGCGCTCAAGTTTTTGGTTTGCTAGTTCGTTCTTGAGATGATCTACCGTTGCAAGCGTGCGCTCGTATGCTTCCTCTGGCGGTAGATTCCTACCAATGGTCAATTCTTTTGGTATTTTACGCTGAGATTCGCTCCCCTGCGGTGTATCAAATCGCCGCACCACACCATCCTCAAGATGATAGCGAAAACTGTCGCCACCCCGCTCCCTAAGGCTAATCATTCGGTCCTGCGTGCCATCGTCTAGAGTTGTCGATTCGGTCAGGATTGTGACCGTTCTCTCACCCTGTGTTGCATACAGCAAGACACTCGACTTCACGCGGTCGGTGAGAACCGTGTGATCGTATGTATTCGCTTCACCAGCAAATTGCAGCAGCGTCTCCTGCACTAAGTCGTCAAAATCTGCCGCTGCCTGTGCCTTCTCCTCCTTGGAGAGCCGCTCAGCAAACTGCCCTACTGTAGCGATTTTCTCTTGATTGTTTGTTCCGGGCTGCTCATGTGCCATGGTATACCTCTGTTGTGTTATATACTATGACACCTATAATGCTCTCTCTCTCTGAAAGTCAACCGATCAAATCAAGAACAGGCCTTTGCTATACCAAAAAACCACCCATCAGCTGGGTGGTTTCTTGTTGCTATTGCTTAATACGCCGTGGTTATTTGATCGATGTGATCATAATGCGGCTGTATTGCTGGCGGTGGCCACGCTCTTTGTGAACGCGCTTCTTGGCTTTGTAGCGAATGACGCGGATTTTGTCGCCCTTAACGAGCGCTTCCACGACCTCGGCCTTGACCTTAACGCCTGCAACGTGCGGCGTACCAACAGTGGTTGTCTCGCCATCGATGGTCAGGAGTGCATCGGCTTCGAGCGCTTTTGTGCCATCCGGGAGGCGGTCCACCAGGAGGGTCTCTTTTTCGGCGACGAGATATTGCTTGCCGCCAAGCTGAATGACTGCTTTCATCTGATTCCTTATATCATTAATACTTCCGACTGATTGTAGCAGAGACGGCGGCAGATGTCAAAGCTGGTATATCTCACTTATTATTACTTATTACTCACCAGCCGCTGTACCACTGCTGGGAGCTCTGCCTCACTGCGCCATACCTCCGTCTGGGTGGCGATGAGCTCGTCGCTGAGGTAGCTCTGCCCACCCACACCGTGGTGCTGCGCCAGGGCGATTGGCTTGCCCAGCGCTAGCGCCGCCCCCACCTCCATGAGCATCCCCTCGCTGCGCCGCGGCGACGCTTGGACCACGAGTACCATATCGTACTGGGGTAACACGCTCAGCGCACGGCGGATGAACTCACCTGGCGTATGGTAGCTAGGCCATGCTGGGTCGAAAAGATTGCAATACACCACACAGCCCACCTGCCTGAGCGCTGTCACCACCCCACGCATCCGTGCCCGCACCACTGCTTCGTCCTCACCGGTAAAGGCATATGAGCAAAAGACAGCGGGCGGGGTGACTGGTGGAGTGGAGTTCATATATATAGTAGTATACGCCATCAAGCAGGAAGTAGCACGCTGAGGTGACTCGCACTTACTATTTTCGCGGCACAGATTGTCAATACATGATAGTCCCAAAGCAAGCGCCATGTGCACATCGAGCAAGAAAATATCTGGAGGCCAGAGACAAAGCAAACGGAAGAGCTCTGTACAGTATCTGGCCGGAACATTTTCGATTCGATGTGCACGTGGCGCTTGCTGGTTTGCTATTGGTACAATCTTAAAATTCAGAGCAAGCACCTTGACGGGTCGCTCATATATTGATATATATATTAACCTTTTGCAATCCCGCAAAGGGTTCGGACTTTTCTAGGAGGCTACAATGGCTCTCAATATCTTCGCGATTGTTATATCGGCGACCGCCTTTAGTGTCGCACTAGTGTACTTACCTAAGTATATTAGACAGCATCACTGGGGTAGCGTAATCTCACTCAGTCTCTGGTGTATAGTAAATGCCGCAAATATTGTCTTTGTTTCTGACAAAATTATCGCGGCTGAGACACATTTCAGCATCTCATGGCGAATTGTATATGCATGCAGCCTGGCTGTAGCACTTGTTTTATTCGCTATACTACGCACCATACAAAACCTCAGAAAGATGAATAACAGCATCAACGAGGCAATAGCAGACCTCGGTCAATTGAAAGAAGGTGAAGAGATAGTCATCACATTCGTATCCCCATAAGTCCACCCTCACCACTCACCGTCGAGTGCACTGCATTCCGGTGAGTGGTGAGCTCACCTTGTTTATATACTATATTGGCGCTTCGGCGCTATTTTTTTCTTATTTTTTTCTTATTTTTCTCACGATTTTTGCCTCTGTTGCGGGCCGTTTTTTCACAAATCTTATTTCACATCCTGTCATATCTATGCTACGCTGGGTAGTATGAGTATGAAGAGACTCGTGTATGGCATAGCTGGTACAATGATCGTCTTCGCAGGCGCGGGCGTCATCGTAGCAGCCCAGCCAAAGAGTGGTTCGTCAGCGCCTGCATACAATGCAACGAGTGCAACAACCGGTGGACATATGGCCAAGGCATTAGCGCCGTCCGACCAGCCATCCGCCCAGACACTCGCGCAGCGCAACCAAGCTATCAAGATAATCATCGCCTCCAACGCTTCTCCCAAGGCTATCAAGCCAGCATCGAAGCCCAGTGAGACACCAACGCCAACGCCAGCAGCTGAGCAAAAGCCAGCAGCAACCAACGGCGCTTCGTCTGGTTCGAATACGCGCTCGAATAGCAACGCCCAGAAGAGCAATCCATCGAATAATAAGTCAAGTTCTAACTCCAACGTGCCATCACCAGAGTTTGTCGACCGCGTCTTTGCAACGGTCAACAAGGAACGGGCAGCCCGTTCGCTCGGTAGCGTGCAGCGCATCGAGCAGATCGATACAAGCTCGCGCGCTCAGTCGGCCTACAATGCGCAGATTAATAAGCTCAGCCACGACGGTGGCCTCGCCCGCCTGAAGCAACTCTACAGCTGCCGCACCAGTGGTGAGATTCTCGAGCTCGTGCCGATCTCATACAACGAGCAACAAGCCACGGATGTCTGGATCAATTCCCCACCACACAACAAGATCATGTTCTCGGGTGATTACGACAAAGCTGGCATTGGCCTGACGCAAAAAGGCGACCAATACTACATTGCCATGCAGTTCTGCCGCTAGGAAAGGATAAGCAAGAACATCTGAGAGAAACACTTACTCAGAATAGAAAAACCGGCTATCATGGCTGGTTTTTTACTTTTCAGAAGAACGTCGACCTAAGTGAACCCCAAAGTCACCCTTGGTAGTTTCACACTTTTTATCGCTCTTTCCCTTGAAACTAAAAGCTAATGACACTCTCAAGAGTGGCCTCAGTGCCAAAATAAATACTAATTATACAACCAATTCTTGATTCTACCTGCCTGAAGCGGTAGAAGGACGGTTGAGGTTAAGAAAGCGAAGCTTTGCAGCTCAGCCTATACTATTCGATTATCTTCTCAAACACTGTCGTGTTATAGATCGTTGCACCCTTGTGGAGATAAAAGCGGTGGGCCGCTTGGCGCTTGGGGTTGGAGGTGAAGGTGAGTTTGGCGGCACCGTGCTGCTGGCCCCAGCTCAGCATCGCATCCCACAGCCGCGAGCCAACCCCCTTGCCCTGCACTGATGGGTCGGTCACGAAATCATCGAGGTAGATCTTGCGCCCAGCGATTGGCCCCACCAGCAGGGCGAGCGTTGCCATGCCCACCACCTTGCCGTCAAGACGAGCCAGGAGCAGCGTTTGGTTCTCGGCAGCGATCACTGCTTCTAGCGCCTGGCGCAAAGCGTCCATCGCCGCTGCATCAGAGGTGGTTGGAGTAGTTGGCGCGGTTGTTCCGGCTTGGTGCAGCACATCGCCCAGTGCTGCGATTACCGCCACATCAGCCTGGCTGACGGCGGTTGCCTGTTCGATTATGAGTTCTTCCATATATTGATTATACTATATGTATGAACCAGCGTATACTCACCCTCCGCGATGCGCTTGCCGCTCACCCGCCGCGCATCGCCTACCCAGAAGGCACCAACCCCATTATCCTCAGCGCTGTGCGTCAGCTGGCCGATTGGCAGGCCGTGCGGCCTGTGCTTGTTGCGGATAACCCAACTGCCATCAAGCAAGCTGCCGCCGATGCAGGCATCTCGCTCGATGGTATAGAGATTATGACGGTGCCGCACCAGCACGATACTCCATCTGCAAATACTACTGGCACGCCTCCTCTCACTCCACTTACCTACGCCGCCCAGCTGCTCCACGATGGCACGTGCGATGCTATGGTGGCCGGCATTGACCACCCCACCGCTGCGGTGCTGCGCGCTGCGCTGAAGGTCGTTGGCCTGGCACCAGGGGTGCGCTATGCATCGAGCTTCTTCGTAATGGATCTGCCTCACTTTGCTGGTGGGGAGGATGGCTTGCTTATCTTTGCCGACTGCGGGATGAACATTGCACCAGACGCCGCTGGCCTAGCCGCCATTGCTAGAGCCAGCGCCTTGAGTGCCACCCGTCTTGGTTGGCAGCCCCGCATTGCGCTGCTTTCCTACTCGACGCATGGCAGTGCTGGTGGTCAAAGTGTCGAAACAATTCGCCACGCTCTTGCAGAAGTACAAGCCCATCAGCCAGAACTCCGTATCGATGGTGAGCTCCAGCTTGACGCGGCTCTTGTTCCCGCTATTGGCCACAAAAAAGCCCCCGCCAGCCCCGTCGCTGGCCAAGCCAACGTCCTTATCTTCCCTGACCTCAACTCCGGCAACATTGCCTACAAGCTCGCCGAGCACCTGGCTGGTGGCCACGCTTACGGCCCCATTCTGCAAGGCTTTGCGCGGCCTATCAGCGACCTATCGCGTGGCTCGAGTGTGGATGATGTGATTGGTGCGAGCTTAATTGTTGGTAGTATGGCGGCTGAATAGGTTGTGGAGTTGATTCACGCAGGCTGGTGATTTTTTGCTTGCTTTTTGCAAGTGCTTGTTGGGCTGCGCTCCCCTCTCACCCTCTCTTTGTAGCAATTGTTTTGGCCTGCATATTGCCCTCACGCGACGCAAAAAACGCCTTTCTGCCGCTTACGTTTTTCCACTACCTCACAGCATAATGACCGAGCTTTTTTGCTTGCATATTGCAAGCATTCTATCTCCCTCTTTGTGAGATTCATATCCATACATGCCCTGCTATCAAGCAGCGCGCTACACTACTCACGTCGCACAGTATACAATTATATTGAATATAAACAAAAAGTATTCAACAGTATATTTTATGGCCGTCTCAAACACTCATGTCTACCACACCATCAATATTTTGTTGCATAGTAATTGCCATGAATAAACTTAGTGTTCGATTCAGGAATATAACAGTGGTAGAGGTTGCAAAAAATCTTACTTATGAGATTGTAAAAATTCGCGCAGTGCTGCAATTGGTTTGATGGATTGGTATGTCGCTGCATCTTCCTCGGGCAGTAGCTCAGCGCGCGTCCGGCCATTGTAGCCATCTGGGCAAAATATTTTATCCCAGCCAAAGCCACCATCGCCACGCGGATGCGCTGCGATACTACCAGGTAGCTCACTGCGAAAAACGTGCATCTCGTGGCCATCATAGTAACCAAACACACCTACCGCCAGTGCCGATCGATCGTCAAATCCATCAAGCATACGGCATAATTTTTCCAACCCATCTGGTTCCTCAACGAAGAACTTAATGAATGGGCCAGGTAATCCATTCAGCGCTGCAAATCCCAGCGACACATCTTCCACAAGGACTGGCCGCTGGGCAATCTCATACGCTTCACGCACT
The DNA here is from genome assembly GCA_013333645.2 of Candidatus Saccharimonadota bacterium. Taxonomy (GTDB): domain Bacteria; phylum Patescibacteriota; class Saccharimonadia; order Saccharimonadales; family Saccharimonadaceae; genus Saccharimonas. The sequence goes on from JABCOK020000011.1 coordinate 10,332, forward strand.
TTGTGTCGAACAACCTCCTCAGGCGAAGATGATTGAATCTCTACCAAATCAATTTTGCGATGCTCCAGCGGCATACCAAGCATGCGCGCGAGGTAGTCGGCCTTGTGTTGGTTGCCCGTGATGAATAGTGGTTGCTGCATCATTCGTCTCCTTCGTTATTCTCCTCCCGATATTTCTCTGGCTGCGCCCGAAAAACCTCGACCCATTTGCTATCCTCCGCTAGATCGTTGTACGCAATATAATAACGCCCTTGAAAGCCGCCAGCGTGCGCAGCCTTGCATGCCACTGCGTCTTGCACCTGCTGAGGCGAAAAGCCAAAATCATCGCGCAGTGCATCGAGAACAGCCTGCACATCCGCCAGCTCCTGCAGCGCCTCTTCTAGCCTATCATCGCCCAGTGGGATTTCGTTTGCTTCCTCATGAATCTTGCGCTGTAACTCACGGCGATACGCCGCACGATCCAATTGATAATACTCGGTGTGGAGCACCTGCGGGTCGGCCTTGCATTTTTCGACGACTTTGTCGCGCACGAGCTTTTCGAGATAGAATCGCACCATTGCCTTATCCTCCTTGTCTGTTGATTGTTGGGTTCCTTTTGGGTTTATATAGCCTACTATCAAAAAATTGCTATTATCTCACAAGTATTTCATCATGAATTTTATTCATCACCATTCATGGTATTATTCTCACTTGCATTTTGCAATTCATCCCGTAGACGCATCCAGATTTTGCCAAGCTCATTGCGCCCAGCATGGTCGCTACCCCAACCCCAAAAGCTGTCATCGTCATTCATCTCCACAATATATCGGTCACCCGATGCAATGAGTGTCTCACGCACAAGATCGTGCTGAGCAAGCTTGCAGCGTACAATTTCTTCCATAATTGCCACCTTTTTATCGTCCCAATTGGGGTCTTCTTCGGCCTTATGCTGGTTAGCAAAATCAGACGCTAAGCGCGGCGAGCGGCACAAGCGCACCTGCTCAGCCCGAGCTGGATTGGTATCAAAAAAATGTGCCGCTTGGTAGGCATGTTCGCTCGTAGGGTACAGCACGCCGCGCCACTCAACTTGGCATGGCGCAAAGTTATCAAAAACATACCAGCCATCTAGAAAGAAGCCAGCCATAGTTAATTCGTTGTATATATTGTCTGTCATATTCATGATAGTACCTCTGTTATAGACTGATATCTGGTGTAATTTTGCTCTTGTTGTTATTAATTTCTATTATTTGCCATTCCCCTTTCTAGAATCATATTTTTGAATCATAGTGCGATGTGTTCAGATGATTCTATATATTTATTTTCACTTGCATTTTGCAAGCTAGTCGATTACGTACGGTGTTCCGTATAATTCTTACACATGGTTTATTTGGTTCATGAGCTGCTTGTGGCCTAGCACCATATATAGTCCATACCCTGCGGTTGCGAGTGCACCGCCGATGCTGCTGATAGCGTAGACCGCTTGCCACGAAGTACTCGACGCGAAGGCAAGGTAGAAGCCAATCAATGCCGTGCAGATGGGGAGAGGTGCAAGATAATAATCAATCGTTCGATCAAAGATCTTCGCCTGCGGAATGAAGTGCAGCCCAACAATTAACACAAGCGCTGGCATGATATAAATCTGCTGCTGGAATATACCAAGCAACGCAAGGATAATCCACAGCGGTGCATACGACACCGTGCTCAGCAGCTGCATCTGCTTAGCGATCCGTTTGCTGGCTGGCGTTGGTGCTGGCTTGGGCAATTTTTTCGTCACGCGGATATGCTGCACACCGCAAAAAATCAGCCATGCCGCATACACACCAAATAGTGCAAAGACCGCCCAGCCAATAGTGCCCCACGCCACACCAAACCACACAGCATATATAAGCATAAAGGTTGCCATAAGTATTGGGAATGGCGCCATGCTTTTTACTGCAGCGATTAATTCGTCTCTTTGTGGTTGTTCTGGGGTTGCCATGTATCTTTCTCCTGTTTATTGGATAAGTGTTAAAAATTGCCCTTCGGTGAGGATCATTGTACCATACTTCTCTGCCCTGGCTCGCTTGCTCGCACCAACTTTGCCACCAGCAACGAGGTAGGTGGTGTCTTTGCTGACACTGCTCTGGAAGGTGCCACCCAGAGCACGGATTTTTTCGGCCGCTTGGTCGCGACTCATTGCTTGCAATGTGCCAGTGATAACGAATTTTTGACCAGTGAGCTGCTGTGACGATTGCACGAGCCGTGGCACGACACCACATTGGGCAAACTTATCCAGTAAAGCAACATTGTCTGCATCACTGAACCACGCGACGATTGATTCAGCCACCACCACGCCAATGCCATCAATCGCCTGCAGCTCGTCAAGTGTGGCAGAGCGCAAGAAGCCAAGCAATTGCTTGTCATTTGCAAGTGTATTGACGAGTGCTTGCGGCTCATCATGCAGTGCATTCTCTTCTGAATCATTATAATTATTATTCACACTGCCCTGCTGGGGTGCATCGCATTTTGAATCATCTGCAAAATGTTTCACGATATCAATTGCCGTTTGCGCACCCACGTGGCGGATGCCGAGACCGTAGAGGAAACGCTCAAGTGCTGGACGCTTTGCAGCAGCAATGGCGTCAATGAGCTTCTGCGCCGAGACCTCGGCGAAGCGATCAAGCCGGAGAAGATCCTCCTTCCCTAGCGTATAAATATCGGCTAGGTCATGTACCAAGCCAGCCTCAACCAATGCAGCGACATTCTTCTCACCAAGTGTGTCGATATCCAATGCTCCTTTGGATGCAAAGTGCGTGAGGGCGCGCGTGAGAATGAGCGAGCTACTGGCACCACGCACTCGATACACTGCCTCACCAGCGGGCCGCTCAAACTGCAGCTCGGGGTATTGGCGCTGAAGCTCAGCTGGGTAATCAATCGGCTCAGTATTAGCTGGGCGCAGCTCTGGCAGCACTCGCTCGACCTGCGGGATGATATCCCCCGCCTTGAAGATAACCACAGTGTCGCCACGCCGCACATCGAGCCGAGCAATCTCGTCGGCATTGTGCAGGCTGGCGTGCTGCACCGTCGTGCCAGCCACGACGACTGGGTCGAACACCGCCACTGGTGTGGCAGCACCCGTCCGGCCAATGCTAATGACGATATCGCGCACGATGGTAGTGGCTTGCTCGGCTGCATATTTGTAGGCCACTGCACCACGCGGGTTCTTACCCACCATACCCAGGCGGTCGTAGAGAGCGCGATTGTTGATCTTGATTACGAGACCATCAGTATTAAACGGTAAATCGTGGCGCTGCTCGCCCCACTGCTGGACGAAGTTCATTACCTCGGCCAGGCTAGTAAAGACCGCCGCGTGCTGGTTGCGTGTGATACCGAGTGCCGTCAAGGCGTCATAAGCGTAGCTATTGGTCGGCACCTCAGCCGCATCATCACGGATAACATCATAACCCCGAAAATGGAGTGGGCGCAGCGCCACGAGTGCTGGGTCAAGCTGGCGAATGGTACCAGCCGCAAGGTTACGCGGATTGGCGAAGGCTGGCTGGCCAGCAGCTTGCTGTCGCCTATTAAGTGCTGCAAAGTCGCGTTTGAGCATGACGATTTCCCCACGGATCTCCGTCCTGCCCCGCAGTAAGTGCTCAAAGCCAGGTGCTTCGCGCAGGCGCAGCGGCACATTGCGAATCGTCCGCACATTATTCGTCACATCTTCGCCAACGTAGCTATCGCCCCGTGTGACGGCCTGCACGAGCACGCCATCGTTATAGATAAGCGCGCAGGCCAAGCCATCCATCTTGATGTCAGCAAAAAACTCGTGCTTGTGCCCCGGCAAGAGCTTATCCATGCGCTGCACCCACGCCTCGACCTCTGCCGTGTCAAAGACATCATTGAGACTAACCATCCGCCGGCGATGCTGCACCTTAGCAAAACCACCTTTGAGGGCGTTGCCGACCCGCTGGGTGGGCGAATCAGGCGTGATGAGCACAGGGTGCGTAGCTTCGAGCTGCTTGAGCTCGGCAAAAAGGCTGTCGTACACCGCGTCGCTCACGCTGGGCGCATCCAGCACATGGTATTCGTAGCTATAGCGATTGAGTAGCTGGCGCAGCTCGGCACTGCGCTGAGCTGGCGACAGGTTGGGTGATGCTAGATGTTTGTCTTGTGTCATAGTGGTTCCTTACTGCTTTAGTATAGCGGAATTTGACGGTGGGTGCAGCTTTTTTAAACAGGTTCGTGTAAAGCTAGGCTTCTTGGACGCTTAATTTATAACAGTATAGGTATTGCCGTTTGAATACCAACGTTATCGCTTTGCCTCCGTCAGCTCCACCTCCCCCATCACTTCATCCGATGGAGTGTGAAAACCGGTCGTAATGACCGGTTTTCAGCCCAGCGCAAGAGGTCGATGTCTGGGAGACATCGCCCCTTATAGCGTTCCGGAGGAGGGAGTGTGGGGAGGTGGAGCGTGAGTATCCCGCCACATGTATTACCCAACAACACGCTGCCGAGGCACGCTACCTTACGCTGGCGCTGCCGTATCATCAACAATCTTGCGATAAAGGAGGTAGATATACGCTGCGCACCATACCACTGTCACCGAGCTGATGAAGCCCGCTAGGACGGGCATCGTCGGCACAGAGGCGTACCATTGCCATAGGTGCTTGAGCCAAGCATCAAGGAGAATAGCAGGGATCATTACCACACACCACAGCACTGCCACGCTGCCAAATAGCCACAGCAGCCGGTACAAAATCCGCAGCCGTCGCCCTACCACCAAATCACCCGCCGCTGCCAGCGCCCGCATAGGGTACATACCAGGCAGTGTCACCACCACAAGCGCAATGAAGGTGCTCGTGCCCCAATAAAGCGTCAGTACTGCCACAGTAGCTAGTAGCACATAGAAGAGCATCGAGCCAAATCCTTCGCTAATCACCCCATTGCTTGACAGGCCAATATACACCAGCGCCATCGCCCCCAGTGGGATAAGCTGCACGAGGAAAACAAGGACAATCATCAGCGTGGCTACCAGTGGTGCACAGGCATTATACAGCCCATCGCGCAGACGTGGCACTCGCCCTGCCTTATACTCGCGTAATAGCCACACTGTGGTGAGCCACACCAACAAAAAGCCCAGCACCACATAGAGCTGCTGGTCAGCGCTGAGGTTGCCACTGCCCGTACCAAAGGCCGTCACCATGAGGAGTCCTGCCTCGCCTAGCTTGCCCCAGGCACCAGTGAGAATATCCTTGCCCGACTCTGCTAGCATACTTTGCAGGCGGTCGTACATCGCTTGGTTGGTAATCGCCCCAAGCGCCAAGAGCAGCACGGCATAAAACACCGCCAAGAGGCACAACGTCCGCCAGTGCGCCCGCACCATCCGCATCACTTGTGCAGTAAAGGCGACGTAGCCTGGTAATTGCAACGAACGCACATAATCACGTCGACGAGTGCGACGGAAGCTTCGATGCGGCCGTCTCAGTTGTAAATTATGCAACCATTGACGGCTGCTCGCTACTACCCTACCACCGCGAGCCCGCCAGGTACGCCAATGGAGGTTGGCACGCCAGCTGAGTCGCGTCGATGGAGCATCATTCGAGTGCGGCAAGCGAGCCTTTGCGGGAGCAGCATCATGAGAGGATGGTGTTGCCTTTTTTGCAACGCCAGGGTGTTTTGCCTCTTTTTTTGAGCGATGTTGGCTCGTAGCCACCGTGAGAGCGGCGCGTGATGATGAGCGGCGAGTTGACTTTGTTTTTTTTGCCACAGGCACCACCCTACCATTTATTCATATCTTCGTTGAGGCGCTTGATGCGATCTTCGAGCGGTGGGTGGGTGCTAAACAACCGGCTAAAGAACCCTGGCTTGAGCGGGTTCACCATAAACATATTAGCGCTTGAGCTGACCTGCTTCTCCATCGGGCGAGTGTATGCCTGCAGCTTGCCCAGCGCGCTAGCCAGGCCAGCTGGGTCGCGCGTCGTTAGTGCACCAGTCGCATCGGCCAGGTACTCACGCTGGCGACTCACTGCCATTTGCATAATGGCTGCTACGATGGGTGCGAGGATGACGGCGACAACGCCAAGCACCAGCAGCACCGGATTGGTCTCGCGGTCATCATTGTCACGGAACCATAGCATACGCAGCGCAATATCCGACACCAGACCAATCGCACTCACCAAGCCAAAGGTAATCATACTCACCCGAATATCGTAGTTTTGGACGTGCCCCATCTCATGGGCCAGCACAGCGGTCAGCTCACGATCATCCATAATCTCCAGCAGGCCCGTCGTCACGCCCACAATGGCATGCTTGGGGTCGCGGCCGGTGGCAAAGGCATTCGGTGCTGGGTCGTCGATAATATACACCTGCGGCATAGGTAGCCCCACGGTGATGGCAAGATTCTCGACGGTGCGCCACAAACGGGGGTTATCCGCCTTGCGAATCTCCACTGCACCAGTCATACTCATGGCAAGCTTAGAAGCAATGAAGTACTGCACCAATGCATAGATCAGCGCCCCAATGAACGTCCCCCAAAAGATCGTCAGGTTGCCCTGCATACCGCGGCTATTCATAATTAACTGCGCCGCCAGGCCAATCACCGCCACCATCGCGACGAAGACGATCATCAAAATAACTGTATTACGTTTGTTGTGTGCAATTGCTCTGTACATAGGTATATTGTAGCAGATAATGGTGGTTTTGCAGGCACTCGTGTTAATCACTAAGCACCGCTCTCTCTACGTTCGCTCGCCCTCCTCACTGCTTGCAATGGAGGGTGGCAATCGATTATAGTGATCAATTCAAGCCCAACACACTATACACGTCGAACCGAAAATGTTCCGGCCAGATACCCCACAGAGCTCCTCCGCGTACGTCAGTGCTGGCCTCCATATATTTTCTTGTTCGATGTGTATAGTGCGCTGACTATCGGTGGGGTTTTGGGCCTATGTCGCACTTTCTTGACTTGGCTTTCATATATTGATATATATATATCAGCTTTTGTTGACATATGTTCGCATTTTGTCCAAAAGTGTTGTTTGACAAGCAGAGCATACAGCTCAAGGTGGGCTGCCCAGGCATGGCTACCATAGCCGCGCCCCAGCACCCCACCTTGAGTCGCCGCATCCGAGCGTCGACCAGTGTTATTCTACACGAGCGTCCGCTTGGGTGGGGAGAGAGCGGTATCATGAGCAGCGATATCAAAGATATCATTAGTGTTGATGATAACGAGAAGGAGAGCATGACAAAGCACATTGCCGGTATTATTATCGGCATTGCCAACATCGTCGTTAAGGTGATTGCAATCACCTTACTATGGAGATGGTTTGTCACACCATCTCTCGGTCTCCCCGAAATTGATGGAGCTCAAGCATGTGGCATCATGCTATTCATAGGCCTTGTGAGAGGAACTGTCCCAAGTGAATATACGGCACCTTCTCTTCAACGTCATTTGATAACAAGCTCGGCGGTCCTCATGCCCCTCTTCGTTGGATGGATCATCCACTTTTTCATGTAGAGTTCCATCTCATCGAACATGACATCCACTCTAGAAGGGTGTCTACCCTCTCCTGCTCTGCTTGTCATGTTCGCTTCTTGCTACGTTCTTGTCTGCTGGTAGTACTTTAGCATCTCTAATCATTGTAATTATTTTTATTACTAGCATATCCCCCACCTTCTAGATAAAACCGCTCTGGTCAAGCGGTAAGCTGCTCATTCGTAGTCACAAACCTTCTCAAACATCCCTTACCCTAAGAACAGACATACAACCTGGCGTTACAACACCTATGCTATTGCAAAACAATGAAAAAAACCGCCCTCCATCGAGAGCGGTTTCGCTATAGTGTGCGAGGTGTCTAGAACTGCACTTGCACTGGGTTTTCGACGCTAGCGCGGTCTTCGACCTCGAAGAACTCGCGAGCCTTGAAGCCCAGCATGCCAGCCACAATATTGGCGGGGAACATGGCGATGCGGGTGTTGAGGTCGCGCACACCACCGTTGTAGAAGCGGCGCGCAGCTTGGATCTTATCCTCTGTATCCACCAGCTCTTGCTGTAGCTGGATGAAGTTTTGGTTGGCCTTGAGCTCTGGGTAAGCCTCTGCCACGGCAAACAAGCTCTTCAGAGCGCCTTCGATCATATTCTCTGCCGCAGCTGTCTCTTGCACGCCTTGAGCATTCATGATGGCGCTGCGAGCCTCTGCCACGTTCTCAAAGACTTCCTTCTCGTGTGCTGCATAGCCCTTTACAGTACCGACTAAGTTCGGGATGAGGTCTGTTCGGCGCTTGAGCTGGACGGTGATGTCGCTCCAAGCTTCGTCCACGCGGATCTTCAGCTTGACCAAGCTGTTGTACGTTGCCCACATGAAGATGCCAAACAAAACGAGCAGGCCAATCACGCCGAGCAAAACGATTAATGCTGTTGTCATAGTGTCGTTTCTCCTTTTTGGTTATAGCCTTATTATACCAAATTGTGTGGCTTATACTAGCCGCTATGGTAATTCTACAATAAATCTTGGGCTCGTAGCTAGCACTAATGCCGCCATACTCACCCTTCTGGCTATGTATACGAAAAAACCACTCTCCTCAAGTGGTCTTCTCTGTTATATCACGTCTGGTGCGCAAGGCGGGAATCGAACCCGCACGGCTTTTGGCCAAGGGATTTTAAGTCCCTCGCGTCTACCAGTTCCGCCACTCGCGCGTGCAACCGCACTTTGGCATAGCAGCCATGTGCTGCTTGTATTATACTATGTTTATGAAGCAAATTGTAATAATTCATGGCGGATCAAGCTTTAATAGCTACGAAAATTACTTGAATAATCTAAAGAATAGTCAGCTGCAATATGAACGACTACTGTGGGTACAAAAATGGCGTGACTGGCTGGCGCAAGAAATCGTTGATGCTGATGTTTTGCTGCCAGATTTCCCTAATAAGCAAAACGCTAGCTACACTGAGTGGAAAATATATTTTGAAAAGCTACTACTCCTGCTTGGTGATGACGTTCAGCTGGTTGGTTATAGTTTGGGTGCAATGTTTTTGGCAAAGTACTTGCATGAATCACCACTGCAAATGCCAGTCCGGCGGCTCGTGCTAGTTTCGCCGTGCTATGACGACGAATCGAATGAAGACCTCGGTAGCTTTCAAGTAACAAGCGCTACTGGTTTAGAAAAATCCACCAAAGAAATCCACCTATTCCACAGTAAAGATGACCCAGTTGTGCCCTTTACAGAACTTGCTAAATTTCAGCGAGACATGCCGACTGCTCAGGCACATATTTTCGAAGATCGCAATCATTTCTTCCAACCAACCTTCCCAGAACTAAAAGAACTATTAGAGCAAAAATAGCTCTATCGAGAGAGCTATTCATCAACAATTGTGGAGGCACGTACGAGAGTCGAACTCGTCTAAAAGGTTTTGCAGACCTCTGCGTAACCGCTCCGCCAACGCGCCACACCCCCTATTATACCAAACTATATCTGTTCTTTGAACATCTCATAGAATGCACCACGCTGCGCCATCAATGCAGCGGCAGTGCCATGCTCAACAATGCGGCCGTGGGCGATAACATAGATAGCATCCGCCTTCTTAACAGTGCTATAGCGGTGGCTGATGGTGATGATAGTCTTGCCCTGCTTGGCAAAGAGGCGGCGAAAAATGCGCGCTTCGGCGGCGGCGTCAATGGCGCTGGTGGGTTCATCAAGGATGATGATAGGCGCATTGCGATATAAGTTGCGCGCTAAGGCCAGGCGCTGCCACTGCCCACCAGATAGGTCGACCCCTGTTTCGTGGTCATCCGCCTCCATCCATTTGCTGATATAGCTGTCCCCGCCATGAGGGAGTTTGCGGACAAAATCGGCTGCCTCGGCCTGGCGCAGTGCAGCATCGCGGCGCGCTGTATCTACCGGTTGCGAGACATCGCCATACCAGACATTCTCGTGCGCCGTGGCGAAGTCATAGCGGATGAACTCCTGCCCCAATACGGCTAATTGCCGATGCCAGGCTGCTGGGTTTATATGGCGGAGGTCGTGCCCATCAACGGTAATGGTGCCCTTAGTAGGCTGGTAGAGACCAGTGAGCAACCGAGCGAGCGTGCTCTTGCCAGCGCCATTTTCGCCCACAATGGCAATGTGCTGACCA
>JABCOK020000012.1 GCA_013333645.2 Candidatus Saccharimonadota bacterium
ATATTGATGTATCGCGCGCTGCGCGTCAGTATTCACCGCTGGCGAGCGCGCACTGTGGCGAGCCTTGCCTTAATAAGTTGCAGTCTCTACGCAGTGACAGACGAGATTCATCAGCTCTTCGTACCAGGGCGCAGTGGTGAACTGCGCGATGTCATGATCGATAGTATAGCGGCACTGGTAGGAGTGGGGCTGTGCGTGTGGATGATGCGCCGACAGGCATCGCGCAAGAGTGCTGTCACATATAATTGATAACGGCACAACGAATATACGTACTCGTAATTTTTATGAGAAACTCGGGTGTATTTATATGTCATATTCTACCGTAAGTCAGGAAGTGCGTGAGATGATGGCTATAGTTTCAGGCAATGAGTAGCGTAATACACAGTGTAATTGCAATATATAACATTTGGCAACAATCTCGAACAAAATATCCCAAAAAATGAAACAAACGTTTGCTAATTGTTCGATATAGTGCTACACTGTCGTAGGGGGTACTAATAAGGTACTTCGAACACATGTTAGCACAGAGGTAGCTATGGGTTAGGCTACTGGTGCAGCGATCAGCCGTGGGCGCTATCGCCAGTTGGCAACAGATTTGCCAGAGGTCTCCACCAAGGTGGATAGGCGCGATGGGTGATCATTCCTCCTCTTTTGCTCATGAGCGAGCCATTATGTTTGCGTTTCTCTCGGAGAGAAAACGCTTTATTCTAAGCCAAGCTTAGCGTTATTTCCTTTTTCGCTAGCAAGATACCGCAGCCGATGACGCTGCGGTATTGCTATATGTATACTATATGGTCTTGTCTTTGGGAAGCTCTTTTGCGAGAGATAGATAATCTTACTTGCCCTGGTAGCGCCGGACAATTGGTGCTACAGCATACAATGCCATAGGCAGGACGAGGAGCTCACCATCTTGCCCCAGCCAGTACAATATGCCAGCCGCCACAAGATGAAGCGCGATGACCCCTGCCGTCAGCCACGGCAAGAAAGCTCGTGGTATGCGCGGTGCAAACAAGAGATAGAGAATACCGCCAAAGCAGTCGAGTGCCAACGCGAGATGTAAGAGGGATGGTGCCATAGTGCAAGACTCCTTATAGTAAAGTGATGTTATAGCCTAGCATACTGTGATTACATAGTGCTGTCAAATGATTGATAGGTAAATACCATAGCCTCCGCTTTTTTGCTTATCCTACTTTCCACGCCATTTTTGCAAACGGTGTATGAGAATAGGCTACTCTAGTTTATTTTTGAGCTCTGATGTGGGGCAAATATGAGTAAAGAGTGACTATTGGTATGCTTGAGAGGGTAATGAAAGGGGTAAAATTGGCCGAAATTCTCGTTTTATCGTTTATATATGCTCATATAAGTGATATTGCTTGTGTTTCACTATTTGGCATTATGCTGCTATAATATGTACGCAATGAATAATTCTACAAAACGTACAAAGATACTGGCTACTCTGGGGCCAGCCACCAACACACCAGAGAAAATAGAAGCTTTGATTCGGGCGGGTGCCAATGGCTTTCGCCTCAACTTTAGCCACGGCTCGTACGAAGAGCGACTTGATCAGATTGCGTGGATTCGCAAGGCAAGCGCTACTGTTGGTCGTACTGTCGCGATTTTGCAAGACTTGCAAGGGCCAAAGATTCGCCTCGGCGTACTAAAGGATAACCACTTCGACATTGCGGCAGGAGATGAAATCATCCTCGACCATGCGGTGGAAGAACACGATGGTAGCAACCGTCTGCCCATCCAATACAACCTTGCCGACAAGGTCAAGGTGGGCGAGCCCGTCTACCTCTTCGACGGCAAATTGCGTGGTGAGATGACCGAGCGCGTCAGCGACACTGCTATCAAGGTACGCCTGAGTAATGATGGCTTCTTGATGAGCCGCAAGGGGCTCAACCTACCCGACACCGACTTTGGTGGTGATATTCTGACGCCAAAGGACTTGGCTGATGTCGAATTTGGAGCAGACAAAGACATCGACTTCGTAGCGCTGAGCTTCATCCAGAGCGCGGAAGATATCAACAACCTACGCCAGATTTTGCTGAGCCATGGTTCGACCGCGCAGATTATTGCCAAGGTCGAGACCAAAGCAGCCATCGAGCCAGAGACACTCAAGGCAATCGTCAAGGCCGCCGATGGTGTGATGGTTGCTCGTGGTGACCTTGCGGTCGAGACGAGCCCAGAGATTGTGCCAATCGTTGAGCGTGAAATCATCCGCCTCTGCCGCAAGTATGGCAAGCTCTCGATTGTTGCCACGCAGATGCTAGCCAGTATGGTGGATAACCCCGAGCCAACCCGGGCTGAAGTGAGCGACGTTGCAACTGCTGCTATCCTTGGGACAGATGTCGTGATGCTTTCTGACGAGACAGCAAATGGTGACTACCCAGTCGAGGCCGTTAAGATGATGGCCGATACCGTGCGCTACACTCAGTCGCGCTGGCCGATGAATGACATGCCCATCGAGGAGGGCCGCACCAACCGCCGACTCAATGCGATTGCTCATGCTGCCGTTGAGGTGGCTCATAAGGTTGACGCAACAGTGATCGTTGCCGAGACGCATTCTGGTGCGACAGCAGCACGTATCGCTGCGTGTCGACCGGAGTTGCCAATTATTGCGGTGGCACCAGACCCCCGTGTGGCGCAGCAGCTTGCCTTGTCGTATGCAACGCGTAGCTTCGTCCGGCCTGACAGTCAACAGCTTGGCAGCGACCTAACGCGCGAGTTGCTGAGCCAAGGTGCCTTTGGTGATGTATCGTCGGTTACGGCCGTCATTATCAGTGGTCGCCAGCCTGGCGCGACTGGTGGGACGGATACGCTGAGCGTCCGCACCTTCGAGCGCTAAGCTTACCAAAGCAACTGATAGGAACACCCACCTACCATATGGTGGGTGTTTTTGTCAGTGAAACAGAAGCAATCTATGCATGCATCACCTGCCGATTGCAAGAGGGTATAGGTAGAGTACGAAGTACGTCGAGCTGTTTGTCACTAAAAATTGGTGTATTCTATAAGGATAAAGAGCAGCAGTAGGTCGTTTGCAGTAACTTCGCATGCTGTGTCGTTGTATATAATACATCGTATATGAAAAAAGTAGTGTAAAAATAACATCACATAGCATGAACGCTCCTTGTGGAGTCATCGACTAATCGACCAGAGGTGGGCTATTGCCGATAGCGCAACACGATGGTGTAAATATAGCAATCGATGGATTGATACTTCGCATTAAATGAGCAAGGTGAGTTGCACCACAATGTCAAATAAGCTACACTAGAGAAAACAACATAAGCGATACATTGTGGGTATACGATTGATCAACAACCGAGGTAGTATCCAAAACTCGATACGAGGCTTCGGTTCGTTGTATCAGGGTGTGGACTGGTGTGTACCACACAAAAACTGTAGCGTTTATATAAAAACAAACAAAGGAAACCGTTCATGCCAGATATAGACTTCGACGAACTCGACCGCGCGGTGCACGACCTCATGCGCCAGTCTGGTCAGCTGCCAACAACGCCAGACAAACCGTCTGAAGCGCCTGCCGCCACACCAAGCAAAGATTCGACCTCATCAAGTACCCAAGCTGCATCACCCCAACAAACAACTCCAGTAGCAACTCCAGCTCGTCCTGAGGTAAGTGATGGTACGCAAGGTGCAAGCACCTCAAGTGTTCAGGATAACAACACCTCAACAGGTTCAGTGCAGCAGGCAGACTCACCAGATACTGCAACGCCAGCTAAGCAGTCACCTGCATTAGCACCTCGAGATAATACTAATAGCACTGATGAAACAGTGCAGACTGATGATAGCACTACCGTCGCTGATGCTACCTCTGATTCCGAGGCTGGCAGCACGCCTACACGTCGCCGCGGTGTGACAATTATGCCACTGTCGCAGCAGCCAGACGGGGCGGAGCTGGCAGGGGAATCGTATGAATCGGCTGAGTCTGAGCCGGTTATTGACCGATCCCGGGCACTGTCGGAGTCGGTCGTTGCGTCGGAGCGCGAACCAGCTTCGATACCTGCTACGCCAGAGCAACCTGATACGGCGCATAATGATATAGAGTCAGCCCAAACACCCTCTGTAGATATAGTAGCGCCAGTGCAGACAACGGCAGAAGATACGCCATCACATAGTCAGCCTGCAGCAGTTGTAACAGTCGATCCTGACGATATTATTACCCCTGCTAGCGATGATGACGACGAGAGCGACGACGCATATACTGATCGAGCACAGTTCTTTGGTCGGTCGGCAGCACGGCCGTTCTTTGCGCCACCTCGTGCAGTAACGCCAGTGGATGATGTATCGTCCACAACAGGTTCAGACGTGTCAGCTCCTATAGCGGAGACAGATAACACTGCGCCATCAGCCCAGAGTGATGGAGCAGTGAGTGACGAAACATCTGCTGTGGCTACAGAGGAAGAAGCGCCAGCGACAATTGAGCAAGTTGAGTCGGAGACGCCAACGATGCCGTATCAGTTTGCGGGCGAAGACGCTGAGAGCGATGATGACGACGATGAAGCACTTGTCCGCCACCTCAATGAGGTGAACCGCGCACAAGATGATGAGACTGAGCCAGCGCAAACATCTGTCGTTGATGATCTTGATGATGCATTTGCTCCGCAACCACTCATTATTCCGCCGCCAAAAGAGGAGGAGAGTGATACGTCGCTGCCCTCTGCGGAGACGGTAGTAGAGCCAACGGATGATACGCATACTGCTGATGATGTACCAGCAGCTACACTGCAGGATGAGCCTGATGATATAACCAACACGAGCAGCACTGATGACGCTGGCGATGATCACTTGCTCTATGCGCCAGAAACACCAGCAAACACAGATGTGTCAGCGGTGTTGAGCAGTAGCAATACTTCTGATACCGAGACAGTGCAGCCGCTAAACCAGTCGCTCAACGAGCCAGCTTGGCCCGAGTTGCAATACGATGAGCCGGATGATACGCCAGACGTGCAAGCCCTTGATACGGACCAGGCTGCATCTGCGTGGCCAGAGGTAATGGTAGAAAATACGAGTGCTGTGGACGATAGCCAGACGGCGGCCCAAGCAGCTGACGTGAGTGTGCCAAGCGAGTATGAATCGTTTGATGGTGAGAGTAGCCCCTGGACTGAGCCCACCACTGCGCCACCTCAATCGCAGGCAGGCGATATCGCTCCTGCAGAGTTGTTGACGGCTGAGCACACTATGCCTGATGTGGGAGCGGACAATGACAGCCCATTGCCACAGCCAGAGGAGGTGCTTGCTGAGGACACTATGCCAGAAGCTCGCGTCGATCGCCCATTGCCACTCCTTAGTACGTATAATGAGCACCGGGCAGCCCCTGAGCCACACTTTGATGCTCTACCGTTGTCTGATTCGCAAGAGGAAGCGAACGCTGTTGATGCAACCGATGCCGCTCAGAATACGAATGATATTGCGCAAGGCACGACAGATATGCAATTGCCGGATACTCCTGATGACCAAGCAGAGCAACCCTATGCACCCGCTGCACCACTGTTTGCACCAGCTGATGATGTTGTAGCCAAGGCGCAGCAGATTATTGCTGCTCGCCCTGAGGTGCCCACCAATGATACACCAACACTTCCGCAAGAAGAGGAGGATACGCCAAAGAGTGCGCCCGATGTCGTGCCAATTACGCTTTCTCGGCCAGCCGACCAACAGACTGAGCCATTGGTTGCCGATGCGTCAGCTGTGCATACTGCAGATGAGACAACACCAACTGAACCAAGTGATGATCAAGCAGCTGCTCCAGCTATACAGCGTCCGCGTGGTCGCTTTATGGATATCGTGGGTGGCGCAGCCCCAGTTGCTGCAGTCGCCCAAGCGGCTCGCCCGCGAGTGCGCCGCCAAGGTGCGGTGGTTGAGCCATTGACAAATAGCGCACCAGTGGTGGGTATGGATATCCGCCCTGCACCTGGGCATGAGCCAGCGCAGCATCACGCAGGAGCAGCATCGAGTACTCCTTCGGCAAGTGATGAGACTAAAGCATCTGATGTAGGAACGCCTGATGGGGCACTACCGGCAGAGGTACTCGACCTCCAGCCTGGTGATGAAAAGCCGCTTGGCTATACACCATTCTTGCCTGATGCCGAGACCAAGGTCGATAAGCGTCCGCTCGGTGGTGCCGATACGCTGGTGGGTGATGCGCCGACATTGGCCGATACTGCTCCGATGGGGATGTATCATGATGAACCTGGTGCATTTGGCATGGCTTCGGCTGATAACAACGAGCCAGTGGTACCGCCACATCTTTTTGCGCCGCATGATGAGCATGCCTCGGCTGAGCAATTCATCGATGCACTGACAGACACGAGCGAGAACGCGCCATCACTCTATCCAACCGATGATCACTATCCACTACCCGAGCAAGACACGCCAGAGACTGTCACGCCGGATGATGAGCCCATGTACCAGCTAGAGGATCACTATGGCGCTGACCGGTCGCTCTACCCAGATGAACCAGCCGACTCTCATGAGGTATCAGCCGATGGAGCAGGGCCGCAGTTTGCAGAGGATGAGATTGACCTGAGTTTGCCTGTGCCTGGCCCTGGTGAGCCAGATATCGACTACTACGGCGAAGCCGAGCGAGTCGAAGCCGAGCCAATGACGGTGGAGACTGAGTGGGATGATGAGCCAACCGCAAGCGACCAAGCACACGTCAATACCATCGAGGAAGCGGCTGCCACCACCCAAAACGGCGATACTGCGCTCGCTCTCCACCAAGCACTTCAGGAAGAAAACGAAGGCAATGTGGTCGCACCAATCTACAGTGCTGAGGAATTCACTCGCGCACCGAAAAAGTCGCGCCGCCGCCCCGAGCAAGCTGCTGGCTGGATTTGGTTACTGTGGATTGTCATGTTATTAGCGCTTGGTGCTGGCCTTGGCGCGGTCTATTATACACTCTTTGGCTAGCGCCAGTGTGGTGGCATCCGGTATAATAGGCTACTATGGATATACTCGATGGATTGAATGACGCCCAGCGTTCGGCAGTGGTCGCATCTGATGGCCCGGTCTTGATTCTTGCGGGGGCGGGCAGTGGCAAGACAAAAACGCTTACACACCGCATCGCTTACCTCCTGACTAAGCAGGGCATTTGGCCGAATGAAGTCTTGGCTGTTACCTTTACCAATAAAGCAGCCCGCGAAATGCGTCAGCGCCTCTGGCAGATTGCCGGGCCTACTCAAGCAAGCTCTTCTCACACGCCGCCAGCCGACCAACCACCTCGCTCCTTTATGCCGTGGATGGGGACATTCCATGGTATTTGCGTGCGGATCTTGCGGCGTGATGGTGCGGCTATCAGCATTCCACCAAATTTCGTGATTTATGACGAAGATGACCGTCAAGGGCTCATCAAACAGGCGATGAAGCAGCTTTCCATTGGTACAGACAGGCTTAAACCGCGTGCTGCCAGTGCAGCAATTAGCAAAGCCAAAAATCAACTCCTCTCGCCCAGTGATTATGCGGCTAGTGCGCGGTTTCCCTTCCAGCAGGCAGTGGCAGAGATCTACCAGCTGTATGAGCAGCTGCTGGCCGATGCTGGTGCGCTCGATTTTGATGATCTCTTGCTCGAGACGGTACGCCTCCTGCGTGACCACTCGGCAGTGCGTCAGCGCTACCAGACGCAGTTTAAGCATATTCTCGTTGACGAATATCAGGACACGAATGCTGCGCAGTATCAGATCATTAAGCTACTGGTAAACCCACGCCGCAATATCTGCGTGGTAGGAGATGATTGGCAGTCGATCTATAGCTGGCGTGGCGCAGATTTTACGAATATTCTCAACTTCGAGCGCGATTTCCCAGGGGCGCTGGTGGTGAAGCTTGAGCAAAATTATCGCTCGACAGGGGCCATTCTCGAAGCTGCTGGCAATGTGATTAACAAAAATCAGCAGCGGACGGATAAAACCCTCTGGACGGCAGCAGGCCCAGGTGCACCAGTGCACGTACAAGCTGCCTATGATGAGGCAGAGGAGGCATATATCATTGCGAGCCAGATTGCTACGCAGGTGGCGACCGGTGAGCGCGACTATAGCGACTTTGCTGTCCTGTACCGCACCAATGCACAGAGCTATGCCTTTGAGCGAGCTTTCAACCAGCACCGCGTGCCGTACCAGTTGGTTGGTGGGGTGCGATTTTATGACCGTAAGGAGATTAAGGATATCTTGGCCTATCTGCGTCTTATCTACCAGCCAAATGACCGTGTGAGCTTTAGCCGGATTGCCAATGTACCAACGCGGGGGATTGGAGCAACGAGCCTGGAGAAGTTCCTCATCTGGCAGAGTACCAGTGGGCTCGATATCATTAGTGCACTGGTTAATGCCAGCCAGGCAGCAGCACTGACGAAGCGAGCGCAGACTGCTCTCGCACAGCTGGGCCAGTTGCTACGTGGCTTCCAAGCGCAGGTCGAGGCTGCGGCTGATCCAAGTCAACTGATTGATGATGTGATTACCAAGACGGGCTACCGCGACTATGTTCTTGATGGCTCGCCCCAGGCTGATGATCGCGAGGCCAACCTCAGCGCACTGCTGTCTGATGCGCGGGCCTTTGCCAGCATGCCAGACTTTCTTGAGGAAGTTGCGCTTATGTCTTCGGCCGACCAAGCGACGGGTGCGCACAGCGTAACGCTGATGACGCTCCACGCTGCCAAGGGGTTGGAGTTTCCGGTGGTGTATATGGTGGGGCTTGAGGATGGGCTATTTCCTAGCGCCAGGGCACTCGAAGAGGGGCCAGCCGCACTCGAAGAGGAGCGTCGTCTCTGTTATGTCGGGATGACACGCGCTCGGCAGGAGCTCTATATGAGTTATGCGCAGAGCCGCTTGCAATTTGGTAGCCGCAGCTACAACAGCCCATCACGCTTTCTCGACGATATGGGCATGAGTCTGTCGATGGTGCATACCGAACCAGCTACACCAATATACGATGACGCGTTGGATGAGGTCATGCCATATGAGGTTGGCGATATGGTACGGTCGCTCCAGTTTGGCGATGGTGAGGTGATCGACATCGATGGTATGGCAGTGAGTGTGCGCTTTGCAAATGGCTCTACCAAGAAGCTCAATGTACAGTATGCCCGCCTTGAGAAAATTACTCCCTAGAATTGCCCGTCATCGGCCAAAAAATGCTATACTAAAAAAATGAAAAACACACTTGTAAAGCAGCTGCGCCGCCTCTTGCCCGCAGCGATGATCCACACTCTCGAAGAAGCGTATCGGCGGAGCCGCATTGCCCTGGTAGCAGCACGCTATGGCAACCCGGCTAAGCATCTGCGCGTCATTGCCGTGACGGGCACGAATGGTAAAACGACCACTGTTAATTACATCAATGAAATCCTTAAGGCGAGTGGCCGCCACACAGCAATGTTCTCCACGGCACTGATCGAGGTGGCAGGCCAGCGCCAGCTCAACGACCTTAATGCGACAGTCGGCTCTACCGCGCGGATGCAGCAGTTCTTTGCTGAGGCTAAGCGAGCTAACGTGGACTTCGTCGTGTTAGAGATTACCAGTCACGCGCTTGATCAGCATAAGCTTGATGGTGTGCCAATTGACGTTGCAGTTATGACCAACCTCACCCAAGATCACCTCGACTACCACAAGACGATGGAGCGCTATGCCGCCGCCAAGGGCAAACTCTTTGCCCGGAAGCCGCGCTTTATTGTCCTCAACCGTGATGACGAGTGGTTTCCATTCTTTGACAAATACACGGCGCGTGAGCAGAAGATCACCTATGGCCAAGACGCAGCTGCCACAGCCCGCATCACGCAGGCAGCGACCCGCAAAGGGGGTGGCAGCGCAACGGTGCTTCTTGGTGATGCGACAAAGCTACCACTGACAACACATCTTCCAGGGATATTTAATATTTACAACATGACAGCTGCAACTGCAGCCTGCCAGTTACTGGGCGTAGTACCAACGGACATTGCTCAGGGCGTGGCTAACCTAACTGGCGTGCCAGGGCGCTTCGAACGTGTACCGGTGGATACGCCATACGATGTGGTAGTCGATTATGCCCATACTCCTGATGCACTTGAGAAGCTACTGACCTCAGCGCAGGCTATCACCAAGCGGCGTATCATCTTGGTCTTTGGTGCGACGGGCGATCGCGACAAAGCGAAGCGACCCATCATGGGTGAGATTGCTGCTCGCCTGGCTGACCAAATCATCGTTACCGACGAGGAGAGCTACAACGAAGAGCCAGCTGGCATCCGCCAGGCAATCCTGCGCGGCATTCACCAGGCTGGTGGGGCAAACCACACCAACGAGATTGCCGACCGGCGCGAGGCCATTGCCCAGGCGCTGGCCATTGCCCAGGCGGGCGATACCATTCTTATCACTGGTATGGGCCACGAGCAATTCCGTATCATTAATGGCCAGCGCCAACCATGGAATGACGCGGCAGTGGTGCGAAGTTTGGTGAAGGGATAACTGTCTGATGTTAGGAGTGTTTCTGGATAGTAAAGTTATTAGTTTATCTTGATGAATAAAACTATACTAGAAACTATAGCAACAGTATTGTATAATTGGTCTACTTATGGCTCACCACGAAGAATCCGAAGAACGTGATCAACGACACTCAATACGCGACGCAATGGTACTGGAGCGAGTAACGTCGCCACATGCGTTTCAGCAGCTCCTTTCGTTGGCGGAAGAAGTGTGTCTTTCTCGACCACTTCCACCAGTTGAGGTGTTGTCAGACATGGATGAAGCGCAGCAGGTCGTTGCTATGTATGGCGCACGAGGACTAAGGGATGCGATTGAGATCACTTTGCGTGGCGAAATGACAAATCATGCGCCAAACGCCTCGACATTGGCTGATAGCATGACGGTTCGCTACCCAGAAGCAACTGGATACGAACAAGACTCACAGATGCTTGCACAGATAGAAGCATTTGGCGCGGCACTCCTTGATGAATCATATAAAACACTCGGTGATGATGCTGATGAAATGCGCGATAAATTCATGCACGCTCAAACCTACGAAGAGAAAGATGAGGTCTTTGTTTGGCTACAAACAAGGATTGCTAAGATGACCAGAGGCGCTATAGCAGAAACTGAAGATGATGATATTGACCCACTCATTTATCACCCAGCACGGCTCTCGCCAAAGTTTGTTGGTGCATATCCGGACATCAAACTTCCACCAACCTGTCTTGGAGTGAGCATTATAGCAGCAAGTTTCTTCCGTGCAGCTGGCGCGCCAGTTATGCACGCAGGAGTAATGCGCCGGGCGTATGATGATGACATGTCAAGCATATCAGCTATGGCTTGGTATGCAGCAGAGGAAACAAAGCGTATTGCAGGTGATACTGCGCTCGGTCGTTCGCTGTTGCAGCGCGCAGAACAGATAAACGAAGGGTTAAAGCAAAATGATATAGGATACCACGCCTCGACTCTTGTGCGCATTGGTGAAGGAGAATGGTGCCAGTTTGATCCAAATTATAATGAAACAGTACTATGGGATGGCCATCAGGTTCAAGCGCGCAATCTTGATAGAATTTATGACGTATTGCAGGATTTTCAACATGTGGCACCAAACCTCGAGATCGCACTCTATAGTGGGAGTACCTCACCCTTAAGTGTTTACAGTTATCATGGATATTATCACGACGAGACACAGCTCCACAAAGCACGCAATACAATCGAATCTCTCATGACTAATGCAGATCCTAAAACGGTGCGGCAGCAGCTTTGCGACGAGCTTGCTCATATTTATCTCGAACTGTATAATCTCCCAGCTGAGCAACCTATCCATGAGCAAACACTATTTTTTGATCTCAATGAAGCTAACGTCAAACTTGCCCTAGAAGTTCCTGAAGATGATGAGCCAGAAGAGGAGCTACCGCGGACACCCTTTGAAGGGATTGTGATGGAGTTGATTGATAAATATATTTTCTACGGTGAGCCCGTTGAAGAAGCACTAGAACGCTGCAAACATGACGCTACCTATCGAACGCGACGAGCAGACGACGCTCTCTCAATCTTGTTTGCAGTGCGTGCAACAGGCATCAGTCCCATCAAGGATGTGCATCGCATGATTGAAGTTGGTAATGTAGAGATGCGGATTGGATTTGCGGTATTGAGTGATTTTGCATCGTATTTTGGGAGCGATCTCACAACAGGCTTTTGGCATAGCAACTGGCCGAGTCTTATTCCGGTCACTGAACGGCTTGATGATGCTCAAACTGATGGTGAAAAAATACTAGCTATTCGAGCACTAGCAACAGCCGCAGGCCGATCTTTGACATACCTTAGAGATTATGATAAGATGATGACTGATTTTGCTCGAGACGCCTTGAGAGGAGGTGAAAATCATGAGTACAATCAATACCAGGAAGCTGGAGAAGCTTCTTGATGAGATTCCTGATCTCGATCCAGAGACCAGGAAAAAAATTGAGGAGGCTAACAAGCCTCGTCGATCGAGCGTATGGGGGTGGGGGCATGGAGCCCCTGCCCCTAAAACAATCAAAGTTAATCCTCTCTAAGGATTAACTTTGACATCGCCCAGCACTGCGTCTCAATATCCTGCTTTGGCAGTAGAGATTGGTTGATACAGTGCTGGGCATCACCCTTGATTCTATTGATGACACCTGTTAGAGAGAGCACTTTGTAGGCTATCCACTAGCTTTTTTACCTGCATTTTGCTATACTACATCGTAGCGTATATTGCTACGCAGATTATGATACAGTCTATTCCATTTTTGAAATTTCTCTCGCCACGCAATCTTGCTATCGCTGGTATGGTTGCACTGGTTGGTATTGGTCTATGGCGGATTCCGTCCGTCCATGCAGCGTCACGCCAGCCAGGTAGTGGCGAGCATATCATCACATTGCACGAAGGCACGGCCAAGCGCGGGTTCTACACCAAAGCGACTACCTTGCGTGATGCGTTGCGTGAGGCAAATGTGCGACTTGATGACAAAGACCGCACTGAGCCTGAGCTTGATACACCACTAGAGAGCGCCTCGTACGAAGTAAACATCTATCGAGCGCGGCCAGTGGTGATCCGCGATGGCGGGGCAGATACGAAGCTTATTACCGCTTATCGCACGGGCAAGCAGATTGCTGAGCAGGCGGGTATTCCACTGCACGATGAAGACCAAGCGGTGCTGGCTCACTCGCGCGATATCATTGCTGATGGGGCGGCAGAGGTGATGACAATCCGCCGCGCAACGCCCTTTACCCTTGTATTTTATGGCAAAACCGTCCAGGCATACACGATGGAGAAGACGGTCGGTGCAATGCTTAAGGCTAAGAAAATCACTCTAGGCGCTGATGATACGCTATCGGTGCCAGCTAGCGCGCCACTAACGGCTGGTATGACGGTAGAGCTCTGGCGTAATGGCAAGCAGACAGTTACAGTAGAGGAAGAAGTCGACTTCAAGACGGAGGAGATTAAGGATGCCGACCGCGAGCGTGGCAAAAAAGAAGTCAAGACCGAGGGCAAAAAAGGCAAGAAGGCCGTGACGTACGAGATTATTATGAAGAATGGCCGCGAAGAGTCGCGAAAGCAGCTCAGCAGTGTGGTAACGCAAGAGCCAGTCAACCGGGTCGAGATCGTTGGAACAAAGAAGAAGTCGGTCGATATTACCTTTAGTGGTGATTTTGCAGGGGCACTAGCAAAACTACGTAGCTGCGAAGGGGGTTACACCTCCAACACCGGCAACGGTTATTACGGTGCGTATCAATTTGACATCAAGACCTGGGGTGGCTTTGGTGGCTATGCCAATGCAGCGGAAGCACCACCAGAGGTCCAAGACCAAAAAGCCTGGGAAACGTACCAGCGTCGTGGTTGGCAACCCTGGCCAACATGTAAGAATAAGATGGGGCTGCAAGACATCTACCGCTAGCAGCCTAGCTAAGAGAACGAGATGATTACGAAGAGCCTCTATCGTCTGTGGCAGCATCGTCAACCAATGATTGCCTGCTTGCTGGGGCTGAGTGTCATAAGCGGCCTTGTCGTGGCAAGCTATGCCTCGGCTCAGAGCCCAGCAGCAGTGCCAGCTCGACTTGTTACTGTGGTGGAGAACGGTCGAGAGCGTGCTGTGTACTCGACCGCTTCGTCTGTGCGGGAGCTCATCGCTACCTCTGGTATGAAGATTGATGCCTCGCATGACTCCGTTTCGCCCCACCTTGATGCGTCGCTAGCGCAAGCAGCACCAACAGTGACAATCCAGCGTGCTCGGTTGGTCACTGTAATAGATGGCAAGAAACGTTCTCGTGTGCTCACCGCAGCACAGACGCCGCAGGATATTGCCAAGGCGGCTGGCATGGTGCTCTACCGCGAGGACAGAGCCAGCTTCCAGACACCTGGCAACATTGTACTGGACGGGCCAAGTGAGATGATGACCATCCACCGCGCACCGATGCATACGGTGACGGTGGAGGAGCCGATTGCATTTGCGACTGAGACAATCAAAGATAAGCAGCAATTCATCGGTAGCAAAACAATCAAGCGAGCTGGTCAGCCAGGCATTCGCCGTTTGACCTATACAGTCGAGATGAAGGATGGTGCTGAGGTGCAACGCCGCCTAACAGCGCAAACAGTGGTAAAGCAGCCGACTGCGCAAATAGAAGTAGTTGGGACCAAGCCTAAGAATCCATTGACAAAGAGCAAGGGTGCGCATCACTTTACTGACAGCAAAGGGGTGAGCCACCGCGAGACATACTACGACTTGCCGATGAACGTCGCCATGCGTAACTGTGGTGGCGGCACTTACATTATTCGTGATGATGGCGCTAAAGTTGACAAAGACGGCTACATCCTCGTGGCGGCGAATTATAGCAACTACCCACGCTGCTCGGTGGTTGAAACAAGCATGGGCCCAGGCAAAGTGTACGATACTGGAAGCTTTGCTACTAAGCATCCGCATGGCTTCGACCTCGCGACGGATTGGACAAAAGCGGATGGCAAGTAAATACTGCGCAGAATCCTGATATATTTATTGTGCCGCTGCGATGGTCTCAGCGTATAGTTGTTCGAACGTCTTCTTTTTACCCTGACCTCGTCCACCAAGTCGTTTGCCACTCCTCCGCCGGAAGTTTTTGCCATAGTGTCGCAGTATATTGGTTTGCACAATATTATTTCACTTTAGCTACTATTTTTTATATTTTTTCATCCCAACTATAGTACAAATCGATTTGTACTATAGTTACCCTGTTTTTTCCCTGTTACAGCGGACTCTTTTTCTCTTCTTTTATATATTTATATATAATAGGAGAGAAATCGATATGGATGTATGG
>JABCOK020000013.1 GCA_013333645.2 Candidatus Saccharimonadota bacterium
ATACAGTTGATATGTCAACAGGTACACTGCGTTTATTTGACACAAAACTGCCAATGTTTGATAAATATGGCAGCCTAATTAGCACTAGTACGTGTAACGAACTGACCTTTGATGGATCAGAGACATTTAATTCGAGCTCCAAGAAAGCTGGCGATGGTAATGATGTTTATATCCAGACTCCTAATGGGGGAGAGCGGATTCCTGTTGGTGCTGATATTACTGGCGATGGCTCAGATACTTTACTGCGGGTTGGTGGCACCGCTAAAATGCAGGGAAATGTACCACCTAACACCCTCCTAGAGCCAATCCCACGAGAAAACATGCAAGAGATGATTAATCGTGCTCAGCAGCAAGTGTCGTAAATAGAGACTCTGTACTAAGAAATAATGGTCTCTTTGCTGTAAAAACAACGAAAAGGCCATTTCTTGAGTAGGGATTATAAAAACTACTCTCCCTCTTCTCCCTGCACGCAAAATATGGTACAATCAATAACTGAATTGTCATCTAATAATTAAATAGAGAGAAAGTCATGAGTTTTGCACTGATCCAAAAAGTCAATGACCAGCAGAAGAAGCCTGCCGTTGTTGATGTGCGGAGCGGCGACACAGTCCGCGTCCACCAAAAAATCAAAGAAGGCAACAAAGAGCGCATCCAGATGTTTGAAGGTGTAGTAATTCGCACCGACAACAAAGGTCAGCACACCAGCCGCATTACCGTGCGTAAGATCACCAGTGGTGTGGGGGTAGAGAAGTCGTTTTTGCTGCACAGTCCACTCGTTGAGAAGGTTGAAGTGATGCGCCGCGCTAAGGTGCGCCGTAACTTCTTGAGCTACCTGCGTGGCCGCAGTGGTAAGTCGGCTCGCCTAACTGCCGTACAATTCGACCGTGAGGCGGTTAACAACGTGCACGATGCTCATGCCGAGGCTGAGGCTGCCCGCCTCAAAGAAGAAAAGGCCAAAGAAGCTGCCGAGAAAAAGGCTGCAGAAGACGCCAAGCAGGCTGAGCTTGACGCTAAGGCTGCCGAGGTTGCCGCTCGCCACGAAGCTGCGTAGGATAGCCTCTATAAGAAAGCTTTTATATCCGCCTCTATATCAGGGGGCGGATTTGTATTGGGGCTGAATCTTCAGTCTGTTTGGTTGTGCTAATGATATTGAGCAGGCTTATAGTAGCCAGCTTATGGTTGATGCTATACTAGAAGTATGAGTATCTTTACCATTGTCTCGATTGTTATACCGGTTGTCTTGGCGAGTAGTATACCGCCTATCTTGCAGCATTGTGGCTATGCGCACGAGCGACGCTACCGCTGGCTACTGTATCTGGCGTGTGGGTTGTTCTTTATCTCGTGGTATGTGCCGTCGCCGTTGATCGATGGGCAAGACACGGCGTTTAATACCCACTTCATCGGTGGTGGGATATTTACTGGCTGCTTGTGGCTCTACCTCAAGCATGCGCTGGGTTGGCATCGGTATTGGCTAGTGGAAGCATTTTCGCTGTTTGCGCTGGTGTCGGCGCTTGGCTGTATGAATGAGCTATTTGAGCTGCTGGTGGCGAAGACTGGCGTAGCGCACTTGTCGCTAGATGATACCAATTGGGATATCGCAGCCAACACTGCTGGGGCACTTCTTGTCTGGCTGGTGTCGCTGGGCGCGGCGGGGTGGCAGCGGATTGTTCGCCGCGATACGTAGACAACTGAACGACTTGGCACGAGCATAAAGCCACCGCGCTTGAGGGTGGCTTTTATACTTCGTATACGAGATGCTATTATTTTGTCTTGCGAGATTCTGCTTGCTCAGTGAGAACGGCGCGAATTGCCTCGAGATTTTCGTCAATTGCGGCCACATGCCGTCTGATCTGCTTGGTGCGTCGGCCCTGCCGGACAACCCAACAGATGCCACAGATAAACAAGATAAAATACACGACGTTAAGTGCGACTGCTAGTATGAGGAGTGGTGCTGGCCCGGTAATTTCCATAATAGGTACCGATAATCCTTTCGTGTTAATGCTATATGGTTCGGTGCTGTATCTTTTGCGAGGGTGAGTGCTGTGGTACGCACTGCCAGGTTGGCTGAGCCTGCTGATAGCTAACAATGGCGCGCGTGCCATGGCGGTGAGCCGTGCAATATGCTTGCATATTGAGGCTGCCCTTGTCTGTGAAGGTGAAGCCCGAGAAGAGCGATATTGAGTAGGTGAGGTCGTAGCACGACCACCTGTACGGATTACTCTTATCAAGCGTATATGCGCCCGTATGGTGCTGATGCGTGCATACCTCGTGTGGCTGTATGGTATGCACTGGCACTGCTGCAGCTGGCTTAGTAGGAACACCAGCGCATCCAGGAATGGCGCATGCAACCACTCCAGTAACAAATAGCGTGTGCCAAAGCGTCCTTGTCATACTCCTCCTTATGATGAAGTAATAATTGCTAAGCCGAGGGTACGCCTTGATTGTAATGGATTAGCAGTGCTCTCGCAACAGAAAATAGGTAAATCAGCAAGCAATACGAATAAAAACAGAGATAAAGGTTGTATATTGTACATCATAGATCATCGATTGCAGCACGGTATTCAATAGTTTGGCATGGTTGCTGGTATGGCGCGGCACTGAACTAGCCCGCTGCTTGGCAGTATACATGGTGCTACGAAATATGAGACAATCGTAGTATGATACTCGGAATCGACGAAGTCGGACGTGGGCCATGGGCTGGGCCGCTGGTGGTTGGCGCAGTGGTGCTGGGTGGTGCGACAATAGATGGGCTAGATGACAGCAAGAAATTAACGAAAAAGCGCCGCGAAGCCCTTGCTCAACTTATCCAAGAGCAGGCAGCAGCGTATGCGCTTGGCTGGGTAAGTGCGGTGGAGCTGGATGAGGTGGGGATGAGCGAAGCCCTCCGCCTGGCAACGCGGCGAGCGGTAGAAGCAGTGCAAAAGCAATGTCGCAAGAAAGCTATTACTCTCACAGAAATTGTGATCGACGGCAGGGTGAACTTCTTGGCTGGGACGGTACTAGAGCAGTATGTCACAATGCTACCTAAGGCAGATGCATTGGTGCCGAGTGTCTCGGCGGCATCGATCATTGCGAAGGTGGCGCGTGACCAGTATATGACCGCGCAAGATGCACTGTACCCTGGCTATGGCTTTGCAGCACATGCCGGCTATGGCACAGCGCAGCACCGAGCAGCAATTGCCGCCCATGGAGTGACACCACTGCATCGGCTGAGCTTCAAGCCACTCCAGCACTATCGTAATGATAGCCCTCACTCAGCAGACCAAGCACACACCACGCAGCAAGCTGATACGACGACCAGACGTGGCCATGCTGGCGAAACGGCCGCGGCGGACGCTTTGCGGCAGCGCGGCCATCAGATTGTGGCGCGCAATTGGCGGACGAAATATTGCGAGATCGATATCATCTCGAAGCGTGGCGATACGCTGTATTTTGCTGAGGTGAAGCATCGCACGGATGATTATGCAGGCGATGGTCTCGCGGCAATTACGCGCAAGAAGCGCAACCAAATGCACTATGCCGCGCGGTTCTATGCGCACCACGAGCACATCACCACTATGAACCTCCAGCTTATTGCGATTGCTACCAGTGGCAGCCCACCGCGGGTGGTGCGGATTGAAGTTGTTGAGTAGTTGTGATTTTTGTGACTTAATCTACATAGATCTATAGCTTTTTCTGCGCAACCGCACCTTACTGCTTCACTCGGTAGAGTGCAAGAATTCTCTGTTTTCTGACAGATTAGCTTGCGCCTGTAAAAAGCCAATAGTACTGGGAAATGCAGGCATGTGGTTTGCGCCTCGCTACACCTTCGTGAGCGCTGCTACAACTGCTGGGCTATCGCGCTCGATGAGCTCGACGCGGGCCGTAATGTCTGTGATGCCCATATCAATCACGCGGGTAAGGGCTGGCTCCTTGCGCAGTGGTGCAAAGAAACGCTGATACTCGCCCAGCTGTTGGCGCGAAGCGAGGATATTACCGGCATAGCGTGGGAAGTAGTCGAAGCTCTTGTCGCTGCCGAAGTGCTCTTCGACCCATGGCCAACTATCTTGCAGCCATTGCCACGTAGCGTCGCGTGCGTCGCGGTTGCGCAGCAAGTAAACAAACCAAAAGACGGTATCTTGGGTGCGAACTGTCTCGGTATCCATCATGAGAGCAAGGAGCTTGCGAATACTTGCGGCGTCGCGCGTACTCGTCACGGCACTGGCGATGTCTTGGCGCAGGTCGCTACTGGCAGTTGCCCGATAGTGTGCTAGAAGCTTATTAATCAGTTGCTGAGGTTGCTGGCTGTGGCGGACAACGCTACTGGCAATCAGGCTGCGTAGCTCGCTATCGAGAGCCAATAGGCCGCCCGCTGCATAGCGCTGCTGCGCCTCGGCAATCACTGCGGGTTGCTCGCTGTAGAGCATGTGCGCGATGATCGTCGATCGCAGCTTGGTGTTATTCTCAGGCTCACCAGGGCGCGCACTCCAGCCAAGGCGATCATAACTCTGCTGGGCAAGCTGGCCCACAAACTGCCGCAGTGCCTGCTCGGCAGCACTATGTGGCTCAACGAAGAGCTTGAGATGAGCAACCACTGACGACATCACGCTCCAGACATGCTCGTCTGTCTCATTGCGGTAAGCGTCGAGGAGGGTAAGTAAGCTAGCGCTCGATACGTGACCACTCCGAGCAAGTAACAGCTGCTGGGTAAGTAAGAGTGAGCGATCGACGACAGATAACTCACCACGCCGTACTTGGCCAGGCAAACACTCTAGCAGTGTGTCATCATACTGTGTAATGAAGTGCGAGACGTTGCCGTGATTAAGAAGGACTGGCTCATCCAGACTGCGCTCTACTACCGTGCGCTGCGTGGTGAGCAGTGCTGGAATAGCTGGTGATGAGCTATGGAGGGGGATCTGCCAGGTAGTGTCATCGGCCGCGTGTGGGCCAATAAAGAAGCGTTGCTGCTCGAATACTAGCTGCGAGCCGCTGTGCGAAGCTGTGACAACTGGGTAGCCAGGAGTGCGGATCCAGTGGTTCATAAGTGCAGCAACATCGCGCCCGCTGGCTTGACTCAGCGCATGCCATAGGTCATCGCCCTCGGCATTGCTATAGGCATGGGTAGCAAAGTATGCCTGCAGGCCAGTACGAAAGGCGGCTTCGCCCAGCCAATGCATGAGCATGTAGAGGAGGCGTCCACCCTTGGCGTAGACAATCGCCCCGTCAAAGAGTGTGCTAATTTCATCTGGATGATGAACAGCTGTTTGGACTGGTTGCACGCCATCAATCGCATCACGGCCAAAGGCCAGCGCACCTTCGTGGTTGCAAAAGTCTGTCCACACGTGCCACTCGGGGTGGATGGCATCGACCGCCAGATATTCCATCATGTTGGCAAAGCTCTCGTTGAGCCAGAGGTTATCCCACCACTTCATCGTCACCAGGTTGCCAAACCACTGGTGGCTGAGCTCGTGGCTAATGACGGTGGCAATGTATTGCTTATCGGCGATGGTCGTCGTGGTTGGATCGGCTAGCAAGGCAGACTCACGGTAGGTGATGAGCCCCCAGTTCTCCATTGCACCGCTGCTAAAATCTGGTACTGCAACGTGATCGGATTTCGGTAGGGGGTAGGGCGTGTCGAAGTATTCATTAAAGAACTCAATTGAGCGGATAGCATGCTCAAGAGCGAAATCAAGGCTCGCAGGAGCTTGCGCTGGCGTAGCCCAGACGGACACCTCTACGCCGTCTTTCGTCTGACCAGTGATGTGCTGCAACTCACCCATCACGAGAGCCACGAGGTAGGTACTCATGCGCGGCGTTTGGGTAAAGGTAGTGATGAGCCGACCATCTGCTTCCTGCTGCGACTGGACGGGCATATTGCCAAGCACTGTGATGCCCGGCTCAGTTGTAACGGTTATGCCGAAGGTCGCTTTGGCGGCAGGCTCATCAATACAAGGGAATACCTCGCGCGCATGATGACTCTCGAACTGCGTCATAAGCAATTCTTTCTTCACACCGTCGTGCTGATAATAACAGGGGTAGAGACCATGGAGTGAGTCAGTAATTGCTGCTTCATACGCGAGGGCGATGGTGTGAGTACCTGCACTTAGCGTTGGCAGGTGTAGCGAGATCTCATCCTTATTATGCTCCACAGAGGCTGGTTGGCCGTCGATCGTTGCGCTGGTGATCGTGAGGTCTTTGGCGTGTAATTTAATTGGCATATCGGCCTGCGTCGTCTCGCCAGTGATCGTCACCTGCCCTGTGAAGTGCCGCTGCTGGCGATCGATATCCAGCGCCAGCTGGTAGTGAGTTGGTATAAAAAAGTCGATGAGATGAGTAACCTGTTGCATAAAACTAGTATACCGGAATATGCATGAGCCCGCCACAAATTGACCCTATGCTATGATATGACTATGGAATATCGCCGTCGCCGCGTCATAACGATGTTTTTGCTCGCTGGTATTGTCATTGTTGCGCTCGCGATATATGTAGCGTGGCAGTTAGCGCAATCGAGCCATTCACCACAGGGCAATGGCGAGGCATTGGCAGCACTGGAGGCATTGCCCGTTAAGGGCCGTGCACCCAAGACTGGGTATGCGCGTAGCCAATTTGGCGCGGGCTGGGCAACGACGAGTGGCTGCGATACGCGCAATATTATCCTCGCACGCGACCTCAAGCAGGCGGTGGTGAGCGGTAATTGCAAGGTAGCCAGTGGCCAGCTCGACGACCCATATACGGGTAAGCGTATCACCTTCCAGCGGGGGAGTGGCACGAGCACTGCGGTGCAGATCGACCACGTTGTTGCTCTGAGTAATGCCTGGCAAACCGGTGCACAGCAGCTCAGTAGCGAGCAGCGGCAACAGCTTGCTAATGATCCACTTGAGCTTCTGGCGGTTGATGGCCCGGCCAACCAGCAAAAGGGTGATGGCGATGCTGCGACGTGGCTGCCCAGCCATAAGCCGTTTCGCTGCCAGTATGTTGCCCGGCAAATTGCCGTCAAACGTAAATATCACCTCTGGGTCACTACAGGCGAAAAAGCCGCCATGCAGCGTGTCCTCGCTACGTGTCCTGGGCAGGGAGTACCTGGCTAATGCAGCCAAAGCTTATTGTATTTGACCTCAATCACACCTTGATCCGCGACAACTCTTGGCGCAATCTCAATCTCGCCATGGGCATCACACCAGAAGAAGATGCTGCCTTGATGGCGCGTGCTGCTCAAGGCGAGATAACTGATGCCGAAGGCCAAGCCTGGTTGTTGCAGCGGTATCGGCAACGGGGCGACTGTCGCCGCGTGGTGGTGCGGCGCATCCTCAGCCAATATACCTACATGCCGCACGCCCAGATGGTTGTTGCAGCGCTTCAAGCGCGAGGTTACCGTGTGGCTATTAACTCTGGTGCGATGGATATCTTGGTAGGCATGGTAGCAGAGCAGCTTGGCGTCGCACTTTGGCGTGCGAGCAATCATTTTATCTTTGATGATCAAGACATGCTGTGCCAGATTGATGCACCAGATAACGATGCGGCAGCCAAGGTAGAGCAGCTCCGTCAGTTAGCTGCCGAGCAGCAGGTCTCGCTGGGTGACTGCTTGGTTGTGGGCGATGGAGCGAACGATGTGCCGCTCTTTACGGTGACAGGCAATGGGGTAACCTTTGCTGGCTCACCCGCTGCTAGGTACGCACGATGGGTTATAGCTGATCTCCGTGATATGTTGACGATTGTTGAATAAGAACCTCCGCCATTCCATTTGACATCCTTCGCGCTATTCGCTACACTGGTGGGTAGATATCCGGCCAGCAGGTCGGAGTTTTTCATAGAAAGGAGTAATGTAATATGGAAGACCTTAATATCAAGCAGCTCGCACTGGCTTTGCGTACAATCGCAGACGAGAAGAACTTGCCTGAGGAGACTGTCCTGGGTGTGATCGAGCAAGCAATTGCTGCCGCGTGGCGCCGCGACAATGGTGAGCGCGACCAAAACGTTCGAGCAGAGCTCAACCTCAACGACGGTACAGCAAAGGTGTTTGTCATTCGTGAGATCGTTGAAGAAGTTAACTTCCCATCGACAGAGATCAGCCTAGAAGAAGCACGGGCGACAAACCCCGATGCCGAGCTGGGCGGTACCGTTGAGGAAGTGCATAATGTGACGAGCTTTGGCCGTGTGGCAGCCCAGACTGCCAAGCAGGTGGTGTTGCAGCGCTTGCGCGAAGCTGAGCGCGAGGTGGTGCTTGCAGAGTTCGAAGACAAGATTGGTACCGTTGTGACGGGTATTGTTCAGCGGGTTGAGCCACGCGTCGTGCGCGTTGAACTGGGCAAGGCAACTGGCATCTTGCCGCAAAGCGAACAGATCCAAGGTGAGCGCTATGTGCCAGGCAGTCGCATCAAGGTATTCATCAAGGATATCGAGCGCGACAATCGTGGTCCACAGCTTATCCTGAGCCGTGGTAACGAAGCCTTTATCGAGTATCTCTTCCGCCAGGAGGTACCAGAGCTCGAGACAGGGGCAGTTGAGATTAAGGGGATCGCTCGCGAGGCAGGTCGCCGCACTAAGCTCGCTGTTCTGAGTACCGTGCCAGGGATCGACCCTGTTGGTACCTTTGTTGGTGGGCATGGCACACGGGTTAACGCCGTTGTTAATGAGATTGGTGACCAAGAAAAGATCGATATCATTATGTACGACGAAAACACCGATACGTACATTCGCAACGCTCTCAGCCCTGCCGAGGTAGTGCGAGTCGAGATTGACCGCGAGCACAAGCACGCCAAGGTATATGTGACGGAAGACCAGCAGTCGATCGCGATTGGCCGTAGTGGGCAGAATGTTCGCTTGGCAAGCCGCCTCACGGGCTTCGAGCTTGATATCGAGACAGCAGCAAGCCAGCCAGCTGAGCGCAAACCACGCAAGAATATCGAGGATGATCTCTTTAGCGCCATTGAAAACCAAGCGTAAAATTGCAAAGCGCTGCGGCACGCTAACCCTACTCATAATAGAGTAGGGTTTTGCGTATTATTAGCACTCCACCTTGACGAGTGCTAATAAGCAGCGTATACTGAGTAGGGTGGCTTTTTGGCCACAGATTTTGGAGGACGACATGGAAGATGATTTTGCAGATTTTATTAGCCATTTGAGTGATGATGCTCGCCTGAGCGTCCAGTATGCTGATGCAATTGCCCGTGGGTATGGCAACCCCTATATTGGTACTGAACACTTATTGCTTGGTATTCTGAGCCAAAGTGCCAGCCTCGGTACCAAGGTACTGGCCGATGCTGGCATTACGCTGCGTCGGGCGGAAGATTCACTTCACCTGCAGCCGCTCAAGAATATTACGGTACGGACTGGTGGGGCAACTGGCCTATCTGAGACAGCTCTGCTGACGCTCCGGATGGGCTGGGAAATCGCGAAGGAATATGAGCATGATGAGCTCGGTACAGAGCATATTCTTTATAGCCTACTGAAGCAAAATAACGCCCGCGCAACTGTATTGCTACGCGAAATGGGGGCAGATACCGAGGCGATCGTCCGCAACCTCGAAGCCCACTTTGATGATATGCGTGAAGAAGAGAGTCGCGGTGGCACAAGTACTCGCACCGATACAAAGTACCGGCCAGCGCCGCGGGGTGGCAATGCACTGAGCAAATATAGTATTGACCTAACCGCTAAGGCAGCCGATGGTGAGCTTGATACTGTGGTAGGGCGAGCACGCGAGACCGAACGCCTTGTAACAATTCTCAGCCGTCGCACCAAGAATAACCCTGTTTTGCTAGGTGAGCCAGGGGTAGGTAAGACGGCCATCGTTGAAGGCCTCGCGCAGCGGATTGTCCGCGAGGATGTGCCAGATAATTTACTCGACAAGCGAGTGGTTATGCTCGATATGACGGCGATTGTCGCTGGCACTAAGTACCGTGGGCAGTTCGAGGAGCGGCTAACGGCATTGATTCGCGAGATTACTAAGCAGGGCAACATCATTGCCTTTATCGATGAATTGCACATGCTTGTAGGAGCTGGCTCAGCAGAGGGCGGGGCAATGGATGCAGCTAATATCCTCAAGCCAGCGCTAGCCCGAGGTGAGTTGCACCTCATCGGTGCGACGACGCTGGAGGAATATCGCAAGCATATCGAGAAAGACAGCGCGCTCGAGCGTCGCTTTCAGACAGTACTCGTTAAGGAACCAAGTGTGAAGGATACGGTGGCAATCCTCAAGGGGCTGCGCAGCTACTATGAGAAACATCATGGAGTAAAGATTAGCGATGATGTGATCGAGTCAGCGGTGTATATGAGTGACCGCTATGTGGCCGATCGCTTTATGCCCGACAAGGCGATCGATGTGATTGATGAAGCAGCGGCTCTGGTACGCGTGAAGAAGGGACATAAGCCAAGCAAGCAGCGCGAGTATGTCCGTGAGCTCAAAGCACTGAATGAGAAAATGGAAGATGCCGTAGCAGCAGAAGACTATGAGCGCGCTGCGCTCTATAAGCAGCGTATTAGCCAATTGACCGACCAGCTTGAGCAAGCACGTCGTGAGCAAAGCCGCAAAACTCCACTGGTACTCACCGAGGATAATATTGCTTATGCCATTGCTGTGATGACACACATCCCGGTTGAGAAAGTTCGCACAAGTGAGGCGAAGCTCCTGCGTAATCTTGAGAAACACCTTGGCAAATATCTGATTGGCCAGGAAGAAGCGGTTGGCAAAGTTGCTCGTGCTATTCGGCGCAGTCGTAGTGGGGTGGCGAGCAGCCAGCGGCCGATCGGTAGCTTTGTCTTTATGGGGCCAACTGGTGTTGGTAAGACCGAGCTGGCGCGCGTGCTTGCCCGTGAGGTGTTTGGCTCGGATGACGCACTGATTAAGATCGATATGAGCGAGTTTGGCGAGAAGCATACCGCGAGCCGGCTTGTTGGTGCGCCTGCTGGCTATGTAGGCTACGACGATGGCGGCAAATTGACAGATAAGGTGCGGCGTCAACCCTATAGTGTGGTGTTGTTTGATGAAATCGAAAAGGCTCACCCCGATATCTTTCAGATGTTGCTGCAGCTCCTTGAAGATGGCACACTGACTGACTCGACTGGCCGTGTTGTGAGCTTCCGTAACACGATCATCATTCTTACTAGTAATCTCGGTGCAGATAAAATGCAGCACAATCGCAGCCTTGGCTTTCAGGCCAAACTGGCCGACGAGGACGATACAGCACAGCAGCAGCGACGCAACGAGTCGTACACACGCGAGGCACTGGAGCGATTCATGCGACCGGAGCTAATCAATCGGTTTGATGCGATCATCACCTTCCGCCCGCTCACCAAACCAGAGGTTGGGAAGATATTTGACTTGCAGATTGCCGAGCTTAATCGGCGTTTGGCTCGTCAGAGCCTTGCCGTTAAGGTGTTGCCAGCGGCAAAGCGACGGTTGATCGCTCAGGGCTACAGCCGCACCTTTGGGGCGCGGCCGCTGCGGCGTACAATTGAGGACGAGCTGGAACATCGCCTTGCAGAGGGAATTCTGGCCCGTCACTACGCCAAAGGGTCGGTCTTGACAGTTGGAGTACGAAAAGGGGAGCTGACGATTGACGCACGTAGCGAAAAGGCCTAAGCGCCTCCTCTCAACACTGGTCGGCCTAGTGATGATCGGTGGTATGGCCTGGGCTGGCCTGACCTATGGCCCGGAGCTCTACGATGCTGCAGTGGCGAGCCGGTACCAGCCCGATAGTGCAATGCAAGCGGTGATTGATCAGCTTGAGCTGACCGATAAAGGTCGGCAGCTGCTCTATGCGAGTCAGCCACAATTACAGGACAAGGCTGAGTTTAACAAAAGCTGCAAATCGACTGAGCGCACAGCAGCTATCCTTGGTTGCTACCATCTGCGCCGGATTTACGTCTACAATGTACAGAATCAAGAACTGACTAACGCCGAACCCGTCACGACAGCACACGAGTTATTACATGCCGCATATGAGCGGCTTGGTTCGGGCGAGCGACAGCGGATCGACCAGCTTATCGAAGCAGAGTACGCCAAGATCAAGACCAATCCGGTTATTGCCTCAATGGTGAAGTATTATGACCAGGCCGAACCAGGTGAGCGTAATAATGAGCTTCATTCTATTATTGGCACACAGATTGGTACAATCAGCAGCGAGTTAGAGCAGCACTATGGTCGGTATTTTCGTAACCGTGCGGCGATCGTCGCACGTAGTGATGCTTACCAAGCTGTCTTTGACAAAGTCGATCAAGAAGCCAAAGCGCTCAGCAAGGCAATCAACCAAGAAGCTACCCAGCTCCCCACTGATCAAGCACAGTACAAAGAGATGGCTGAGCAGCTGTCGGCTGATATTAAGGTGTTTAATGCGAGAGCCCAAAATGGCGGCTTTCGCGATGATGCATCATTCCAGGCAGCACGTAAGAAGCTCTTGGCACGTCAGCGAGCGCTTGAGGCACAGCGGCTAGCGATTAATCAACGCGTTGAGATATATAATGCGAAGATCACTCGGCTCAATGCCTTGTCAGTACGCGCTAATGAGCTAAACCAAAGCATTAATGGCATTGAGCAACCTAAGGAGCAAGTGTAATGGTACGAGCTCGCACGGTGTTTGTTTGCCAGCAGTGTGGTGCGCGCTCACCAAAATGGACCGGTAAGTGTGAACAATGCGGCCAGTGGAATAGCCTCGTCGAGCAAGCGCCAGCTCCAATGGGTAAATCGGCCGTGGCACGCAGCGCTGGCCAGGGTACGTTGCTACAGCCGCGGCCAATTACCGCCGCTGCAAGCCAGGATGAGCCAGCGGCACGACTTGCAACGGGTATTGCTGATCTTGATGTAGTGCTAGGTGGTGGTATTTTGCCTGGTGGCGTGCTTCTTCTGGCGGGGC
>JABCOK020000014.1 GCA_013333645.2 Candidatus Saccharimonadota bacterium
CCGGTACACACCTGGCCGCCCTCACCGGCGGCCAGCTTCCTTCGGAAGTCCAGCAGCACCATTAGGTTGTTAGGGTCAATGGTGCGGAGTTGTACCAATTTTGTTCCATGTCACCCAGCTTGGTCTGGGTTTCTTTATACGGCACTATTTGCTATTCATTTTGTGGCCGCACCATACAAAAAAAGGGTTAGCACACTGCCAACCCTTTTTGCTATACTACTGCCACAACCGCTATTAGCGAGGATAATAGTATGTCGATGACTGCATAGGTCCTGTTGTGCTTGTCGTATGCCACAACACAACCACCCCAGCTGCCAGCAAGATCAAGAAGACAACAATCGCCACTGCTGCCAAGACAAGACCAACAATGTAGGCGATCTTAAGCCCTTGCGCCCACGTCTTGTCACGCTCGGTCGCAACATATGGCGTACCGTTTGCATCTGCTGTGGTACTCGTCAGCAAGAAGAAGTCGACGATACCCCAGACAAACAAGACAGACAGCCC
The DNA here is from genome assembly GCA_013333645.2 of Candidatus Saccharimonadota bacterium. Lineage (GTDB taxonomy): Bacteria > Patescibacteriota > Saccharimonadia > Saccharimonadales > Saccharimonadaceae > Saccharimonas. Next base: position 505 of record JABCOK020000014.1, read on the forward strand.
CAACATCGAAACAATATTAAGATACGGCACAACCGATGTTACCGTACAGCCGACCGCAATCCAAAAGCGGATCTTGCCCAGCTCATCACCACGATACCAACGAGCCAAGCCGTACTGCCCCATAAACGCAGCGAGAGCGACAACCGCCAAGTAGTTGCGCGGTGAAGTATCAACCGGCGCAGGCGCAGCGGATGGTACTGCTGGTTGGCTGGCAGCTGGAGCTGTGTGCGGTGCTGCCTCAGTTGGTGGTGTTGGTTGTGCTGTAGGTTGTTCGTTTGCCATTGCTATTCTCCCGATTAAACTCTCTCGCTCCATGGTAATGCGTTTTTGGCAAAAAGACAAGCAAGCGCACACGCCGCAGCAAAAGAGCTTTTTAATTCACCTCGCCGCCTCTTGACAGAACCCCAGGCTATCCGCTATAGTAAAAGGGCTTTGCACGGGTAGTGCAGACACGACATGGGCCAGTAGCTCAGCTGGTTAGAGCACCTGCCTCTTAAGCAGGGTGTCGAGGGTTCGAGCCCCTCCTGGCCCTCCATAGTATGTAGTCCTCGGTATTGCCAGAGGACTGTTTGCTATAGAGACACCTATCACTAGTGTTAACCATATATTTACGAAAGGACCATACCTTATGCCCACTCCATCACTCGACGGCCGCGAGCTCGCAAGCTTCATCAAGCAGCGCCAAGCCCGTCAGGTACGCCACTTACGCCAAGCGCATAGTATCACCCCCAAGCTGCTCATTATCACTCCGCTTGACGCATCGGGGCCAATCAATGCCTACGTGCGCTACAAGCAAGCCTATGCTGCTGATATCCTCGTTGAGACAGAGGTAGCGCCAACCGCCGAGACAGATATGCCGGGCGTGATCGACCGAGCAAACAACGACCCACACATCCACGGTATTATCGTCCAATTGCCACTCAACGACCCATCACAAACAGACGCCATCGTGCAGCGTATCTCTCCCGCCAAGGACGTCGATGGCCTGAGTGGCCCGCAAGCTGCCTATACGCCAGCAACAGCACAAGCAATCGATTGGCTACTGGCGGGCTACAACATTAGCCTCGATAATAAGCAGCTCGCCATCATCGGGCGAGGGCGGTTAGTAGGCGCACCACTGGAGCGGCTGTGGCGCGACCGCGGCTTGACGGTAACAGTGTGCGACCGCCAAACGCCTAATACCACAGAGATCATCGCTGCAAGTGACGTCATCGTCACTGCTACTGGACAGCCCCGTCTCATTACAGCGGATATGATCAAAACAGGTGCAGTGGTAGTTGATGCTGGCACAGCAAGCGAAGGTGGTGTTATCGTTGGCGATGTCGACCCAAGCTTACGCGAGCGCAGTGATGTCACCCTCACCCCAGAAAAAGGCGGCGTTGGCCCTCTCACTATCGCCGTGATGATCGACCACGTTATCCAAGCGGCGCAGGCAACGATTAAGTCGAGAGAAGAGTAGCACTATATTCCATAAGAGTCAGCAGTACTTGCAGGCTTGTTATTATCTAGGTTTAGGTCGACACACCTTGCAGATATATATCATGAGTGATATATTATACCTATGGATATTCGTACTGACGTTTCACTCAAACCATATTTGACGATGCAGCTTGGCGGTAACGCCCATACTATGGTCGACCTCTATACCAACGATGATGTCGTGGCTGTGTGCACGATGGCCCGCCAACAGCAGGCTGAACTCTTTGTTCTTGGTGGCGGGAGCAATACTCTAGCCCAAGACAGCGGATTTGCTGGCATTGTGGCGCGCAACCGTATTCCAGGCTTTTCGATTGTTACTGAGGATGATGCGTCGACGACGATTACCGTTGGTGCAGGAGAAACTCTCGATACTATTGTGGCCAAGACAGTGGCCAGTGGTCTGAGTGGCATTGAAGCGCTATCAGCTATCCCAGGTACAGCAGGTGCTGCGCCAGTGCAGAACGTTGGGGCATATGGGCAGGAGATTGCCGACACACTCGTCTCGCTCGAGGCATATGATCGCCAGCAAGAGCAGTTTGTAGTGCTGAGCGCTGCCGACTGCGAGTTCTCGTACCGGCACAGCATTTTCCGGGGCCGCGAGATGGGGCGATATATCATCACAAGCATAACGCTCCGCCTGCGCAAGGGCTCGCCACAGCCACCCTTCTACCAAGCCGTCCAGGATTATCTCACCACCCATACCATCACAGAGCCCACCCCGCAAGATATTCGCCGGGCCGTTATGACGATCCGTGCTGGCAAGCTGCCCGACCCTGCCAAGCTCCCCAATACTGGCTCATTCTTCAAAAATGCGATTATTTCAAGTAAAGAATTTTCTCAGCTCCAGCAGCACTACCCCACAGTGCCGCACTATGCGCTGCCCGATGGGCGCGTCAAGGTACCATCGGGCTGGCTCATCGAGCAAGCGGGGCTCAGAGGCAGTGTCCTCCACGGCATGAAGGTACACGATAAGAATGCAGTCGTGCTCATCAATCAATCGGCCACCAGCTACCGCGATCTTGCTGCTGCACGTGAGGAGATTATTCGCACAGTGGAGGAAAAATTTGGCATCACCATTGTGCAAGAACCGCTAGAAATGCCAGCGGCGTGACGAGTCAAATAGCGCATCGTACCTATAGATACCTTTGTCTTTTTACCCTTGTTCATCAATAATTTTTGCGTTACATACATAGTCAAGGAAGTAAAATTGACTATGTATTCTTGAGCATCTGTATCTCACTACTTTTTGCTTATCCTCTGCCAGTTTTGTACTTTTCTCCTGTCGGACAAGCACGAAGTTCATTTCATCCTACTAGAGAATCCTTTTCTTATTGCTCCCCTATTTGGTGACCTATGGGGCACAGTCGAGGCAAAGTAAGCCATAATCACCTCGATTCGACTTCTCACCTCTTGCACTTTTACCCCAAAACCCTTATGCTAATTGCATGAGGGTACGACGCGGGTATACAATCGTGGAAATTATTATTGTGCTGGCAATCATGCTGGTGCTGCTAGTACTGGGTGTGGTGACGCTCAATAATGCGCAGCGCTCCTCGCGTGATACCGCCCGCACCACCACTGTAGAGACGGTGGCGCGCAGCCTTGAATCCTTCTACAACGGTGATGCAACTGGTACGTCGGGCGAGCAAGGCCACCGCTACCCGTCGGCCGAGCAGTTTTTGACCTCGCTTAATGGCACGGCAATTCGCCATATCCTCCCTGGACTATCTGAGGATAGCTACCAGTACCCATCACGTAGCGGCCAGCAAGCGCTCTTTGTCCAGTCGCCAAGCAATGGTATTAGCAAAGATAGCGCCACAGTCGATCGCTTCGTCTACGAGCCGCGCGCCCGCGATGGTTCGCTCTGCGTCACCACCAGCCAAGAGTGCAGCCGTTTCTTCCTCTACTACCGGCTAGAACGCGCACCAACAGTAACGATAACCATCACGAGTAACCACCAATGAAGCATAGTCCAGACGCTGGCTTTACTCTGGTAGAGATGTTGGTGACGATGGTGCTGGGCGTGCTCTTTGTTGGGACGCTCTACCAGCTCTACATTGTGACAATCCAGAGCGCAACGGAGGCTAATCGTGATGCCAAGGCGAGCATTGTGGGGTATGAGCTGCTCCGCCGCGAAGTTGGCGAAGGCACACCAACGCCGTGTACAAACCGCGCGGCCAATCGCAATCTTACAACTGACCACTCGCTCGATACTGATGGCTTGCCTCAGCCCATTAGTGCCACCATCATCGTTGATTGCCCATATAGCACCACCGCACCACAGATAAGCCGTGTATCGGTAACGGTGCGCTACGGGCAAGGCTCTAGCCAATCGGAGGTTCGCCATGCGATTCTCAGTAGCCAATAATATACGAGAACGGATGCAGCAGCTCATCCGCTGCATCTACCCTGCGCGGCGACAAGAGCGTGGCTTCACTGTAGTGGAGATGCTAGTAGTGATCCCGATTATTGTCGTGGTGGTTGGCGTATTGGTCGCTGCCTTGGTGGGACTGCTGAGCTCGATTGTTATTTCCAACCAGCGCGGCTCACTGACGTATACTATGGAAGATGCACTTGACCAAATCGAGCAAGACGTCCGTCTAGCAACAAAAGTCGAGAGTAAGGCCATCGCAGCCAACTGGGCACAGCACTTCGCAGGTGATAATGTCTTGATCCTTACCCAATACGCCACCGACCGCAACCCCTCTGACCCTCAGCGCGAGCTTATCTACCTCAACAGCCAAGCCAACCCCTGCCGCACTCAAGCTGACCTAGCCGCCAAACTCTACCGCACAAATAACCCACTTACCGTCAAGGTCGTCTACTTTGTGCAAGGTACCACTCTCTGGCGGCGAACTATTGTGCCAAGCCAATACGAATTTAATGCTACCAACCCCAGCAACAACACGATGTGTGGCCAACCCTGGCAGCAGAGCACCTGCAATTATATTGGTGGCTACTGTAAGGCACTCGACACGCGCGTCGCGAGCAATGTATCGAGCATTCGCTTTGGCTATGCAACGGGTTTTAATCAAGCAGCCAGCACTACGCCAAATGATAGCACCACTGTCGTCTCTGCCACAGTAGATATCGCTGCTCTTAGTACTGGCCAGACCATCCACGCCCGGGGGTCAATGCAAGCCCGGCGAATTAATAATTAGCTGAATCGAAAGAACAATAGGCAGTATGTAGCTCAGGTATCCTAGCTATACTAGCGCACCATTAGCTACAATTCAGTCTATGCTAGTGCGCGTACTATCTCTAAAAAAATATTCTCATACATCTGTACTCAAAAAGCTTGTGTTTAATAAATGTTCGTAGTATGATCGTAGTATAATCAGTAACAAGGAGGGGTAACTCTGTATGACAACAAAAACTCAACGTAACCTGCGCGGTTTCACAATTGTCGAGCTTCTCATCGTGATTGTGATCATCGCCATCCTAGCGGCTATTACCATCGTCGCTTACAACGGCATCCAGCAACGCGCTCGCGACTCTGCAGCCGCTGGCGCTGCATCACAGCTCTCGACCAAGGTAGAGGCATGGAACAGCCAGAAGGGCGAATACCCAACAGCCGCACAAGTCAGTAGCAATCTTGTTGACGATAAAGTAACTGAAGCAAAGATCGATCCTGACCTTAAGAAGAAGATCATCACATCTGGTACACCAAACAACGACGCTCCTGTCTTGTACACCCAGTGTGGTAGTGGTAAGGGTGCGAAAATCACCTACAAGAAGGGTGATAAAACCGAGGATATCGTCCGAGGCACCTGCTAAGGTTATCCTCTCAATCAACAAAAAAACACCCGCTCTCTGGCGGGTGTTTCAGATATGCGGATGCGCTACTGTCGTGCCTCGTGAAATGTGATTATCAATGGAGCCGACAGACCCCTAACCCGCTACCCTATTCTGTTGGCACCGGGAAGTCCGCCAAGAAGTGTGCAACATCGGTGCGGAGCTTAGCTAGCTCTGCCGCGTCATCACGGTGGTCGATGGCTTGGCGCATCCACTCAGCAATCTGCGGCATATGCTGCGGCTCTAAGCCGCGCGTTGTTGCCGCTGGCGTACCGAGGCGAATGCCACTAGGGCGAAATGGCGGCAGTGGATCATCAGGGATGGCATTGGCATTGAGTGTCAAGCCGATCTTATCCATTGCAATCTCCGCCGTCTTGCCATCAATCCCAAAACTTGTGTGGACATCGGCCAAGATGAGATGGTTGCTTGTGCCACCCGTCACGAGCACAAAGCCGCACTGTTGCAGCTCCCGTGCTAAGACAGCGGCATTAGCTACCACTTGCTCAGCATAGGCACGAAAGGCTGGTTGGAGCGCCTCGCCAAAAGCCACTGCCTTGGCGGCAATCGTATGCATATGTGGTCCGCCCTGAATACCAGGAAAGACCGCTCGATCGATGAGTGTCGGAATATTCTCGAGAGTCTTGGCTGGGCGCTTGAGTGGGTTGCTCACTACTCCTTTGCTAACGATGAGCCCACCACGCGGCCCGCGCAGCGTCTTGTGCGTCGTTGTCGTCATAACGTGAAAACCATGGTTAAGTGGATTCTCCGCTACCCCACCAGCAATCAACCCCGCGACATGCGCCATATCGGCCATGAGCAAAGCACCAACCTCGTGGCCGATCGCCGCAAAGCGTGCAAAATCTAGCTGGCGCGGATAGGCACTAAAACCCGCCAGGATGATCTTTGGTCGATGTTCTTGCGCCATCCGCTGCAGCTCGTCATAGTCAATCTCGCCCGTTCTCACATTCTTCATTTTGTAGCGAACGAAATTATACTCACGAGCACTATGCGTCACAGGCGCACCATGCGTCAGGTGGCCACCGTGGCCCAGATCCATCGCAAGGATGGTATCGCCTGGCTCACACCACGCAAAGTACACTGCTTCATTCGCCTGCGCACCACTGTGCGGTTGGACATTAGCATGGTCGGCTCGGAAGAGCTGCTTAGCGCGGTCGATCGCCAGCTGCTCTACTTGGTCGGTATACTGCTGCCCGCCATAGTAGCGCCGGCCCGGGTAACCCTCGCTATATTTGTTGGTAAAGACACTCCCAAGCGCCTGCAATACATCACCAGAGACATAATTCTCACTCGGGATGAGCTCTAGGCCTTCGCGTTGGCGCTGCTGCTCGTGGGTGATGAGGGTAGCGATAGTTGTTTCGTGCATGGGTAATACTCCTTGTTTGTTGGTTATATCTTAGGATTCGCTATGCACTTTTCATCAGATCATATGTGTAGTATAGCACAGCTACCTAATGTGGGGTGTTGCAGTACTTGACGACGTGCGTCTTGAGCTTGCGATAGCTCTCTTTTTTCTCCAGTAGTATTGACGTGCTGTCGCGTCTCTTTGATATTAAGTCTCTGATGTGAAGACTAGGCACTTGCTCGTGTAGTAAATATAGGCCTTGCGCACGGCTAGTTGAAATAGCAGAAAGGAGCTGATGGAGTTATTAGAAAAACTTTGCAGCCTAACCTCTGTATTTCTTTTTTGCAACACGAGATGCTTGTGTTTGACAATATATCACCGATGATATATTGTACAAGCATGGGAACAGCAAAATATCTCCGTAATATCGGAACACTCATCCAAGAAACCCGCCAAGCGCGCGGTATGACGCAGGCCGAGCTCGCTGCAGCACTTGGCACGAGTCAGTCGGCCATCAACCGCATCGAAAAGGGTGGCCAAAACATCAGCCTGGAAATGATTGCTCGCATTGGCGAGGTGCTAAGCAGTGAGATTGTCCGCATCAACAAAGCTGGTAAAACGAACTTCGTCATCAATGGTGGTGGCTCGCTCCATGGCGAGATTGAGGTGAAGACCAGTAAAAATGCCGCTGTAGCTCTGCTCTGCGCAAGCCTCCTCAATAAAGGTAAGACGACGCTGCGCCGAGTGGCCCGGATCGAGGAAGTTAATCGCATCATCGAGGTGCTCGAAAGCATTGGCGTGCGCTGCCGCTGGCTTGAGCACAACGACCTCGAGATCACCCCACCACGCACCCTCCATTTGGACGAGATGGATATCGCCGCAGCCAAGCGCACTCGTAGCATCATCATGTTCCTTGGGCCATTGCTCCATCAATATGAGTCATTCCAAATCCCATTCGCGGGTGGGTGCAACCTTGGCACACGGACGGTGGGGCCACACATGGCGGGCCTCGCACCCTTTGGCCTGACTGTCGAGGCAACGACCGATTACTACCAAGCAACAGCCAACCCACATATGGTTGAGCACGCTATCGTCCTTACCGAGCGCGGCGACACCGTCACTGAGAATGTTATCATGGCGGCAGCGCTCCACCCAGGCGTCGTGACGATTCGCAACGCCAGCCCCAATTACATGGTGCAAGACCTCTGTTTCTTCTTGCAAAAGCTTGGGGTGCAGATCGACGGCATCGGCACAACGACTCTCACCATCCATGGCGTGAGCGAGATCAACCAAACAGTCGAATATTGTCCGAGCGAAGACCCTATCGAGGCAATGAGCTTCATTGCAGCAGGTGTAGTGACGGATTCTGCCATTACCATCCGCCGGGCACCAATCGAATTCCTCGAGCTCGAGCTGGCCGTGCTGCACGGTATGGGCTTACAATATAAGCTCTCCAGCGAGTACCCAGCGCGCAATGGCCAGACTCGCTTGGTCGATATTAGCCTGCACAAATCGACCCTCACCGCCCCGCAAGACAAACTCCACAGTATGCCCTTCCCTGGCATCAATATGGATAACCTCCCCTTCCTTGGTCTCATCGCCACAGTGGCAACGGGCCGCACCCTAGTGCACGACTGGAGCTACGATAACCGCGCCATTTACTTTACCGACCTCACTCGCCTTGGCGCACAGGTGGAGATGGTCGACCCGCACCGCGTTTACATCAGCGGCCCTACCCGCTGGAAGCCTGCCGATGTCGTTGCACCACCAGCCTTGCGCCCTAGCGTCGTCGTGATGCTCGCGATGCTGGCAGCCCCCGGGCGCTCCATTCTGCGTGATGTGTACAATATCAACCGAGGCTACGAAGACTTTGCCAACCGGCTCAACACCCTCGGGGCGGATATCGAGACAACGTGGGAGTATTAGCCGCTCCTTAGCTTGCAGATTGCTTTGCGACGCCAATAGTGAGCCTCTCACAACGAGAGGCTCTCTTGCTGTATGTCGCATCGTGCACAAACTTTGCATACATAGAGCCTAAGTCTTAGAAGGTCTCCTTTCTCAGCATCAGCTCCCGTCCGCCAGCGCTTCGTCCGATAAGTTGCAATAATCAATTGTTACCTCGCATAGCACGAGAAAATGAGTGCAAAAAGCAAGAGTACACAAAACAGACACGTCAGGCATACGCTTTGATCTTCTGGTGATAACCAAGTGAAGTTACCACTGAGCAGAATGAGGTGATAATTGCCAAACACCAACCTCTTACGCTAAGCTAATAGCCTATCGAGTCTGGCGGCAAGCTTCCCCTCTATAAGACAAAGCGGCAAAGATAAAGATAATGATCGAGCGCAGAAAAAACAGCTATACATCCCGCTTTTTCTCATAACAAAATCACCACCATTACAGTGGTAGCAAAGCGGTATTAAACCAAAATAAACCCCCGGAATCATCCGGGAATTTATCTTGGGGTGGATAATGAGACTTGAACTCACGGCCTCCGGTGCCACAAACCAGCGCTCTAACCAAACTGAGCTATATCCACCAGACAATCGCACAGCAAACCTTACTGTGCTGCTGACATGCTGTATTGTAGCAGAGATAGCGCAGTTTGTCTATTACCTACGGCTATTCATCCTCAATCTCAAAACTTTCCTACCTTATACCTCTCTCCTCTCTAAATACCACCAGGTTGCTTGCTTCTCCTCAGGCTTATCACCGCTTCTATAGTGAGTCTTCCCATCAGTAATGGGGGTCATCACTATATTTCATTGGGTAGAGCAGATGATTAAAAAATGACAAATGGATAAGGTAGGTAAATACTAATACTGAAGTTAACTAACTTAGCGCGCATTCTTGCGACGCCACAGTGCCTCAACGCACATCACCAGCCACAGACCAAGCGCAATCGCCCCAACTGCCCCACCAAACCACACATGCCCCGCACTATAGCCATGCTGATTAACCATCCGGGTGAGCAAGCTAATCGCCACGACATCACCCAGCAGCGTAAACATATTCAGCGCGGAGAGGAGCGTTGCTTTATACGTATGCTGCAGCTCGCTGAGAATCTTCGACTGCAAAACAATCGGTCGCACCCGTGTGTATGCAGTAAATAACACAACAGCGATGACGGCGATAACCGGACTTGGCGTCACACCCATCAAGACAATACACAGCGCCATAATCCACGCATCCACCCAATAGAATGCCAGTGGACGCAGGCGGTCAAACCAATGTACATACCAGCCCAGTAACGCTCCACCCAGGCTTCCCACCGCCGCAATCACCCCAAACCACTCTACTGCAATACCAACGTGCTGGAAGAGGAGCTCGCGATATTCTAGCCCCTTATTGGACACACCGACTAAGAAACCAGCGAAGATGAAGAGAGCGAGATTCTTCGCGGTAATGATTGCGCGAGCAGCCTGCCGTGGCCGCTGAGCTTGTGCAGTCGTGCGGCGTGGTGGATGAGCAAAGCTCAGCGCCAACCACACTGTCACAGCAAGCGACAAAAAGCCAATCAAAAATGGGAGTGTATGATGAATGCGGTACGTGAGTGGCACCACAATGATAAGCACGGTATTGCCAATTAACCCATACGTCTGGGCGCGACCCATCACCTTGGTATAGTCGCGGGCTCGCCCCAGCGCTGTCAAGGAATCGTGCATAAATGCCTCGACCGCACCAGACTGAAACGCATAGCCACCAAAGAACAAAACTGAGGCAATCAGTCCACCCCAAAAGCTCGGCCACACAGCATACAACAGTGGCGACACCACAGCAATGCTCGCACCAAGGATAATCGCCCGCCGATTGCCAAACTTATCGGCCACATAACCCGCTGGCATCTGCAGCGCCGCCTGGACGATAGACGAGATAACGACCATCAGTGCTAGCTCATCCAAACTCACTTTACCAACATTCACCAGCTGCACCGTGATAAGCGGCAAGTAGACACGCTTAGTAAAAATCCGAAACCACGAATATTTGATGATGTTGCGCTTGAGGAGGTCGTGGTTGGTCACATCTTGCATAAATCTCGCCGTACTATAGCATAGCCTCGCGCAGCATGTAAATGCATTTTGTATGTAATAAAAACAACCCCATCGAGATGGGGTATAACGATAAAAATGGCGCCCCGAGTAGGATTCGAACCTACGGCCTTAGGCTTAGAAGTCCTCTGCTCTATCCAGCTGAGCTATCGGGGCATGGGTTTATTATAGCAGGTTTCTTGGCAGGTGTGGTATGATAAACGAAGCATGAAACACACGAACGAAAATTATCGATACTTTAGCGTCATTCTCGCAGTATATGTTGCGGCGCTGCTCATCTCCAACATTGCCGCCACCAAGCTGGTAGCACTCGGCCCACTTATCCTCGATGGTGGAGCAGTGCTCTTCCCGCTCGTGTATATCTTTGATGATGTCATGACAGAGGTCTATGGCTATCGCCGGGCACGCCGCGCTATTTGGACGGCCTTTGGGGTAATGCTGCTAGCAATTGGCTGCTTTACACTGGTGCGCTATCTACCTGCGGCGGCAGAGTACCACGACCAAGCCGCTTACGAGGCGGTGCTCGGCTTCTTCCCACAGATCGTCGTGGCGAGCTTGCTTGCCTTCCTAACGGGGAGCTTCCTCAACTCGTACATCGTTGCTAAGCTCAAGGTTGCTATGAAGGGTCGGCAGCTATGGCTGCGCCTACTTGGGTCTACAGTAGTGGGGAGCTTATTTGACACCGTTATATTCTGCGTTGTTGCTTTTGGCGGGCAGCTCACGGGGGGGGGCACTGCTCAACTATATCGCCGTTGGGCTTGGCTTCAAGCTTGCCGTTGAGGTCGTCTGCTTGCCACTTACCTATCGCGTCATTGCCGCGCTTAAGCGGCGCGAATCCGTCGATACCTACGACACCACCACTAACTTCACACCATTTCGTTTGCGTGTCTAGCGAGCGAGTTGCTCACTGCAATAGATTCGCATCTCTCTCAGAATATGAAGAACGTAGTACTTTCATCCTGGTAGAACAAAAAGTTGCCTGTGGTGATTATTGCAGTATGATCATTGAAGAGTTTAGTGTGTTAGGAAAATACTAAGACTCTTTTAGCATTTTAAAGAGACGGTGGCGAGAGAAAGGGCTGCATGCTATAACCTACGGAGCTCTCATCAGTCGCTACCGACGATAATACTGTGCCAAGAAATGATCTCGAAAGGCGTAGAATGTGCCATCTTCGAGGCTATGGCGGATGTCGTCGACAAGCTTGATGATAAAGCGCTCGTTGTGGATCGACAGCAGTGTCCCTGCCAGGCTCTCCTTGGCACGAAGCAGGTGACAGATGTAGGCCGCAGTGTAGTGCTGGCAGGTGTAGCAGTCACACTCCGCCATAATAGGCGCAAACAGCTCGCGATATTTCGTCCCACGCATATTCACCCGCCCATGCGGTGTGTAGGCTGCACCATTGCGTGCTACGCGAGTTGGGCTTACGCAATCGAAGGTATCAATACCCTGCTCGATCGCCGCAAAGATATCATCCGGCTCCGAGATACCAAGCAAATGCCGCGGACGGCTTTCAGGCAAGATCTCGTTCATCCACTGGATAGTCTGAGCCATTGTCTCTTTCTCCAGCGCCCCACCAATACCATAGCCATCAAAATCCATTGCGCCAAGGCGTGCTGCGGTTTGCTTACGCAGGTCTTCATAATTCGCCCCTTGTAAGACACCAAAAAGCGCTTGATACGGCTTATCTGGCCGAGCAGCCCGAAGACGCTTAACCTCTGCTAGGCTGCGCTCCGCCCACGCATGGGTACGCGCCAGTGCCTCCACTTGGTATTCATACGGGTCAATCAGCGACGTCAGCTCATCAAAAGCAAAGGTAATATCCGCCCCAATCCCTGCCTGGATTTGCATCGACAGCTCTGGCGTAAACTTATGTAATGAGCCATCGAGGTGTGACTTAAACATCACACCATTATCATCCACCCAGGCGTGCCGACTCGACTTCTTAGCAATCGCAATCTCTTCATCAACATCAGTGCTCATCGCTAATACCTTCTTAAAGCCCGAGCCCAGGCTCAGCACCTGGAAGCCACCACTGTCGGTAAAGGTCGGACCACTCCAGTGCATAAACTTACCTAAGTACCCGGCCTTCTCTATCAGCTCGTGCCCTGGCTGCAGATAGAGGTGATAGGCATTAGCCAAGACAGCCTGTGCACCCACGCTAGTTACCATCTCGGGCACCATTGCTTTCACATTCGCCTTTGTGCCCACGACAATGAAGGCTGGCGTCTTGATATCACCATGTGGAGTGTGAATCACGCCCGTCCGCGCCAACGTCTGCGGCATGCGGTGAGTAATGGTAAATGAGAATGGTGCTGGCATAGTATAGTTGCGTCCCCCATACCCCTTGGGGTATTTTACATTGAAATAATCGTGCTTCGTGCAAGGAGAAAAGCTCTCTCTCGCAAAAATCTCCCTCTATTGTACCACAAGGGCTCAATGGTATGATGCCCGTCCCGTCCCCTTTCATCACTCTAATACATAGAGTATACGCATCTGCTACGGTCACTGCTCCACCGTTATTTCGAGAGACCACTACTTGAGAAAATGGAGAACTTTACAGGTGACGTAGCAGAACTATCCCCAAAGTACCTACTATAATGCTAATACCAGCAATACATCACTGCTTCTCCAGGTAGAATAGTGAGCAAAAATAGCCTATTCTGGCAGAGAAAAGTTAAGGCTTGTGGGTTCACACGTTACGCAGCGCGCCGTGTAGGCTGAGTATGCGCTTGCTGCAGCGCCACCACAACATCGCTTTCCTCACACTCTTGGCCTGCTGACGCCAAGCCTGCCTTAGCCTGCAGCCATTCACGGGCAGACCGCGGCATAAGCTTTTGTACAAGGTCTGTCGCCACCATACCAAGTGTCGCAGCAACCACTTTTGCATCCTTCTTTAGTGAGGCTGTGTCAGCGTACAAAACGTCCTGCTCCATTATATAGATGATATGAGTTATATCCAGCTCGTAGCCAGGCCCATGCTGATCTTTGCTATAGGGTGCCATAATGCCTGGGCGAGCCGTCTTGCGTGCGTCTATCCACTGCTGTTTGAGACCTTCAGGGATGTCGGGGTTAGCAAGAATATCATTATACACTTCGCCTGTGGCTAGCGGCCTTGGCCCCACGATTGCCATCTTGCCACGCAATACTTGCAATAGCTGCGGTGCTTCGTCTACATGTGCTTTGCGCACAAGCTTACCAACTGGCCCAGCGCTACTGTGGTTGTAGCCATTAGCCGAGGCGGTGTTGCGCACCGCACCACGCAGCGTCCGCAGCTTTGGCACCTTAACGAGGTTATCAAGGTCGCTCCCATACCGCTCCTGAATGAAGAGCGTTGGGCCATCGCCGAGCTCCTTATGCATTGCCGCAGCCGCAACGAGAGCCGCTGAGCCCATGCCAATTAGCAGAGGCGCCGCTACGACTCGATCAAACCAGCGCTTCTCAGGACTTTCGTTATAGGCTTTGCCGTGTTTTGTTCTATTTTTTTGTGACATCCGTTCGATGGTAGCACAATGTTGCATATATGTCAACAGTATCGTGCCCGCTCCTTTCTTCTCTAGCCGATCTAATTTGATTATGATAAAACCCCACCCTATGAAGGCCACGCTAAACTAGAGAAGAGGATAAACCTCTTCTCATCCAGCCTAGCGCGCTATGCTCTCAACAAAAACATCGCTCCCTTGGTGGAGCAATGCTTATTTCTTGCATCTGTGGTGCGGGTGCGGAGAATCGAACTCCGATCCCAAGTTTGGAAAACTTGTATACTAGCCGCTGTACGACACCCGCACGCGCTATCCATTATACCACTTTTTTGTGTATAATAAAGGTATGACCCGAGGACTCCATCGCTTGCGCGGATCGAGCATACACACCAATGGCGTCGCGCGCAATACCCGCACTATCGTCAATGGCGCTAAGACGTCGTCGCTACGCGTCGACCAGCGCCAGCATCAATCCATCCAAGAGCGCCGCGCCAACCACTTGCGCTACCAAAGCTCACACACTATGATGGGCTGCCGACCAATTGCGGCCGATAGTAGCCGTATTGATGACGAAGCACCTTATATGAACAACGAGCGCCTCCGAGGTGCTTGCGGTGGGCCACGCGACCCATCAGGATCGCGGCCAGGCACTGCCACCTATGCCCGCCGGCGTGATAACACCGTGCACACACCGCGCCAACCACAGCCAGCCTATAGCAAGCCAGCCATGAAGCCAAACTTCCGTCCAGGATTTATGCAATCAAACCAAGGCCAATAATCACGCGGCTTTGGCTCGTACCGCTAGAAGTACACGTCACAAAAAGAGGTATTATTTCTCGCTCTTACATTCTTTCAAGGGTAGAAAATTTGCGCTTTCAAGTCTACTTGAGAGCCCCTTCATACCTTCGCTCTTCTTATCTAATGTGCGACCCCCGTAATAGAATGGGCACCTTCTCAATATCATTTCTTTGTAGAGCTAAAGCTAATTACTCGAAAGTGCCGCACTCTTACCGCTTATACTCTGGTGGGATGATTTCATCTGCTGTCACAACCTCTGGTGCACCATCAGTCTGGAAGGCTTGGCGAGCTTGCTCAAGCGTGACAGTAATGGTACTGCCAGGCACCACACTGCCACTGAGCATCTGGCGTGCCACGGTATTTTCCACCGCTTTTTGCACCACGCGGCGCATTGGGCGAGCACCAAGCCGTGGATCATAGCCACGTTCGACGAGAAAGAGCTTAGCATCATACTCTACCGCGACCGAGACCTTTTGCTGCGCGAGTGTGGCATTGACCCCCTCGAGGATAAGGTCGAGCACTTGCACCAGTTCTTCCTTAGTAAATGGCCGGAAGAGGACGATTTCGTCAAAACGGTTGAGGAACTCAGGACGGAACTGACCACTGTTGATGAGCTCGTCGGTAAACTGCTGTTCGAATTGCTCAAGCTTATAGCCATGCTCGATGTATTCGCGGATGCGGTCGGCCCCAGCGTTACTCGTAGCAATAACAATTGCATCACGGAAGCTCACCTCACGGTTCTTAATATCGCGCAGAATCCCCTCATCCAGCAGCTGCAGCAAGGTTGCCAATACCTCTGGCGCGGCCTTCTCAATCTCATCGAGAAGCACCACACTAAAGGGCTGTTTCATCACCTGGGCGGTTAAGCTGGCTGGATCATCAGCGCCATCAGCAATCAGGCGCGACACATCCTCAGGCCGGACATATTCGTTGAGGTCAATCCGGACAATCTTGCCCTCACCACCAAAGTACACGTCAGCCAGAGCCTTACTTAACTCTGTCTTACCCACTCCTGTTGGCCCAAGAAAGAGAAAGGTGCCAATTGGCCGATTTTGGTTGCGCACACCGGCTCGTGCCCGACGCAAAGCATCACTTACCACGCTGACCGCTCGCGTTTGGTTGACCATTCGCTGGTGGATGAGCGCCTCCATATTGAGCAGTCGCTCACGATCATCAGCAGTACTCGCCACACTTATCTTCACATCCATCGTTTGCTCAATAGCTTGCTGCACCGATTGCTTTGTCACAATACCATCCTCGTGGTAGCTCGCGGCCGACTCGAGCAGCTTGATGGCTTGGCCCGGCATAGCAAGGTCATGAATATAGCGCGCACTTAGTCGATACGCCTCGCGCAGCGCTTGATAGCGATAAGCCACATGACGCTGCCCCTCAGTAATGACGGCTTGTTCTTGCAAGACGCGCAGTGTCTCGGCTTCGCTTGTGGGTGCTATGGAGATGCGATTGAGCGCATTAGCAAGCGATGGGTTGCGCCGGCCAATCTGCAAAAACCGCTGCTCGTCCATACTCAGAATAACCCTCAAGCGCCCTGCCTCGAGAATAGGCAACAGTACATTGGTAAGATCCACCGCGCCAATTCCTTCTTCGAAGAACAACTGAGCATTATCCAAGCAGATGATGATGTTCTTAGCAGTATACGCCTCACCAAGGACGCGCATAACAAGGTTCTCGAGCTCACCTCGGCCTGGTGCCGCAGCAATGAGTGATGATGAGTCAAGGATAAACACCTGCCGAAACTTGAGGCTACTAGGCAAACGTGCCGAGGCATCGAGTAGCCGCTCGGCAAAGGCGTGAATGATGGTCGTCTTACCCGTGCCAGCCTGCCCTACCAGCACGGCATTCTGCCGCCCACGGGTGCCAAAGATGTCGATGAGCTGATCAATCGCTTTGGTGTGCGACGCAACATCAACAGAGAACATCCCGCCACCACGACTAATTTGCTCACTAATATTCTGTCCAAAGCGGCGTAATAGTGGGATATAACCAAACGACCAATCGCGTGCCACCCCACCAGTGCGTCGCGGCTGATGAATCTGTGCCACCAATTGACGCAAGTGGTGCTGCCACTGCACAGCGCCATCGAGATCTTCGTCGTCAAGCTGGAGTTCCGCCAAGATATTTTGGTAACCAGGCACACTGCGCACCAAAGCCACCATAAGCACACTACCCGTGATTTGTTCGAGCTGATTGTACTGACGGATGCGGTCAGCAAATTGCCAAAACTCGGGCATAATGCTC
>JABCOK020000015.1 GCA_013333645.2 Candidatus Saccharimonadota bacterium
CGCGAGGTCAGTCAAGAACAAATTCTCAAACAACTCCACCTGATACGTCGCCTGCTTTGGGTTCGTGCCGCTAAATATACCGACGATTTCTACTTCGACCTCGTCCTTGGATGGATGTTCATTGTCGGTGTCGTATTGATTGGCCTTTAGCTTTATCTTGCTGCCAAGCTTCAGGTTGTTAGCCTTGGCGAAATCTTCGTGCACCAAAATCTTGTGCGAATCGTTCTTGGTGATGTGCCGGCCAGCGATGAGCTTGAGCGCGCCAGCCCGGAACTTGGTTTCAAGCTCAGATGTATTGACGCCGATGATAGTCGCGGCGTTACCAAACTGCTTGTCTTTCTCGGCATCATAGCCGCTGCCGCCACTTGGTAGTGGCACCAGTTTGGTATTGATAAAATCGACCGTGGCATTCTGGCGCTTGACATAATCCGTCACGCTCTCCAGATTCTTCACCGCGTCGATATCTTTGTTCGACACCGTTCCTGAGCCGCGGGCGGTTCCCGGATTGGTGCGCGGATTATTGCCCAGCGTGAAGCCGGCCTTGAGCGTTTTGTCTAGCGACTGCGCTGCCGCGTCGGTCGAATGCTTGATGGCAAATCCACTCAGCATAATCGTCGACATGCACAGCAAAATCGCCAGCAAAATCAGCGTTTTGAGTTTTTTCCTGGTGATATAGAGCCAGGCACGTTGTACAAATGACATAGATCTCCTTTCTTGGTTCTATGTCAGTGTAGCAAACCCGTGTGAAGGGAATGTGAAATGGGCAGTATTCAGATGAGTTTCCCTAACTTGCTGTCCTGTTTCTCAATCTCGATAACGTGAACACCGAGGCGTTCCTTATGCGGTGGGTAGATCTTGTGAAGGAGGCGAAGCGCCTCTTCTTTGCTTTTCGCTTGCGGCACGATCTGCTGCCATGACTCAGCCGCCAGCATGTCGGCAAATGTATTATAAATTCGAATTGACTTGATTCGCACAACACCAGACGCATATCCGTTTTCGAGCTGCAATAGCTGACCCTCCTTAAGGCGCTTGATGCTGTTGTAGCCGATGCGGACTTCTAAGGTCTTGCGACCCGACATGATTGCGTCGTAGTACGGACGCTTGATGCGCATCTTACGCATAGACACTCCTTTCTTGTTGAGACTGATTCCCCACTATTGAACAACACTGTCGTGGCATGTCCTCCTGGGGACATATCTTCGGGTGTTCAGTCATGGCATATTTCTTTATAATAGTAGCTCATGCCGCCAAGCTGTATCTTCTGACGCTTTTCATCGTATAGTCGTGATTCGATGGTTTTATTACCAGAGACTATTGTGTCAAAAGGTTCTGTTGCTAGTTTTAATTGGTGTGTAATCATAATGAATTTATTATATCAGAATAAATAAATAGCATGAGCTATCAGGGCAGCGCGCGGTCTTTGCTACTCTATTATAAAAGTTGCTCAATTTAGTTCACATCAAGTTCAGGTATTTTAATCAAACCTCACCACAAACCGCATACCCTGCCTATGCGGCGTGAAGTCGTAGTCTAGGCCTTTGGTATCGAGCAGCATTTTCACCGTGTAGAGGCCAATGCCACTACTATTAGCGTGCTGTGTCGCGCTACCAGACGTGCGATAAAACGGATCAAAGACGTGTTGGAGCTGCTGCGTGGTGAGTGGTGTGCAGGCGTTTTCGATGGCTAGTTCATGCTCATCACAAGTAATCGTTATCACGCTCCCGGCGTCGCTGTGGCGCACTGCATTTGACACCAGGTTCGAGATGACGTGGCGCATCATGTCGCGATTCGCGTAGATAGTCACTGGCTGCGTGTTAACCGCGAAAGTCATGCCGCGCGTTTTTGCCAGCAGTGTATAGTCAGCAACTACCTCAGCGATTAGCTTGTCAATCCTCAGCCGCTTTTCCTGACGTAAAGCCTGCTCCGCCACACTGCCAGAGCGCAAAACATCATTCACCATCGCCGCCAAGCGGTCAACCTGCGCCACCGATTCCGCCAGGTACTGATTGCGATTTTTATACTCGCCGATGTTTAGTTGCATATTCTCAAGCATGATCCGTAGCGCCGCCAATGGCGTTTTCAACTCATGCGAGGCTGCTCGCAAAAACGCAATTTTCTCTTTCTCAAGCTGCGTGATCCGCTTGTTCTCATGCTCCAGCGAGCGAATCGTCTGCCACAGGTTCTGATATAATTCATTAATATTTCGCCCCAGCACGCCGATTTCATCACTGCTCCGTACCGGGTAGCGCGCGTCCTTTTCCAGTCGCTGCATGGTCGTGGTCACCGCCGCCATCTGGCGAATCGGCCGCGTCACAAAGCGGCTGTAGATGTATGAAAACACGAGCGCCACCAGCAGCGAGCCGAGCATGGTGTATGGCAATACGTGCAGGGTAGCGAGTTTGGCCTGAGTGACGGGCGCCACGTCAGCCAGCAGCTTGACTGCAATCGCTTGACCTTGGTTGTTCACCGCGCTGCCCTGCCGCAAAATCACCGAGCGCGCATCGATCGTTTGGCCGTCAGCAATTTTTACCACGCTAGTATCGACCGATTTGCCGCTGTCCGTCACGATGTTGATCGACTCAAAGCCCTGAAAATACTGGTCGCGCCCGTCAATCGTCAGTGTAATATTAACGTTTTTTGCGGCGGCAAACTCTTGGCTGGTTCGGCGCATATCCTCAGTCGATTTACCGCGTAGTTCAGCCACAAGTACTGTGAGATTATCCGCCGCCTCGCGCTCTTTTTGCTGCAGATAGAAGTGCGGCATCAAGGTGTAAACCAGCGCGTGCACCAGGATGATCAGCGCCGCGAATAGGCCGATCGACACCAAAAATATTTTGGGAAATAATTTAAGATTCTTCATAGCGATAGCCCACTCCCTTCACCGTGATGATACAGTCCAGGTGTAATTTTTTGCGTAGGTTTTTGATGTAGACGTCAATCACTCGGTCAAACGGCACCTCGTCACCGCGCCACAGCCGGTCGATGATAGCCTGCCGACTCCAGACCATGTGTGGGTTATCCACCAGTAGCTTGAGCAGCTGCACTTCCTTAGGCTTGAGGTGCGCGTCACTACCATCATAAAACCCCTGGTAGGCCGCAAAATCCACCGACACCAGGCCACGGCGCCATAAGGTTGTTTTCACAGACTGCTGGCGGCGAAGTAGCGCTTTGATCCGCTTTTCCAAAATCACCAGCGAGAACGGCTTACTCATATAATCATCCGCCAGCTCGTCAAAACTCGCGATCTGCGTCGGCTCATCGTGTAGCGCCGTTAGCATGAGTACCGGCACGTCGCTCGCTTGGCGAATTTGATGCAATACTTCAATGCCACTCATCCCCGGCAACATAATGTCGAGGATAATCACATCTGCCCCAGCAAATTTCTCCAGCGCTTCCTCACCGCTAGCCACCGCCAGCACCGTAAAGCCGCGCTGGCGGAGGAATTGCTCGGTACCAGCGCGGAGGGTTGGTTCGTCTTCAACGAGGAGAATATTCACTACTCGTCCACTCATACGTCTATACTAGGCGCTTCTTTGTTATATTGCTGCACAATTTTATCCCCTCGTCATACCAATGTATATGACTATTGTAGCGCATCGCAATTTTATATAAAAAGTATTGTGAAAAATATGCGCGGTGTGCTATGGTGTTAGTATGACATATCGACACAACATCGTTATCGTTGCTCGTCGTCGCCGCTCTGACTCAGAGGGCTAATTAGTCGTATAGTATTATAAACCAACAAAAGAGCCCTCACCTGAGCGGCTCTTTTTAATTAGTATAGAAAGGAAATATATGAATCACGACACACCTCACTACACTAAAGTTGCCAGCCACGAGGCAACAAATGGCGAGTTTGATACGTGCCTCTTGCTCTATTCGGGAGGCCTCGACACATCTGTCATGCTCACGTGGCTCCAAGAAAAATATAACTGCAAGGTCATCACCCTCACGGTTAATATTGGCCAGACAGTTGACGATCTCGATGCCATCGCCGAAAAAGCCAAAATGCTCGGCGCCATAGAAACCATCACGGTTGATGCCCGCGACCGCTTTGCCGATGAGCTGCTGTCGCTGGCCATCAAAGCCAATGCTGATTATCAAGGCGGCTACGCCCTCTGCACGCCACTCGGGCGCATCATCATTTCCCAATTGGCCGTCGAATATGCCAAAAAGTACAACTGCACAGTCATCGCACATGGTGCCACTGGTAAAGGCAACGATCAAGTTCGTTTCGAAACGTACATCACCACGCTGAGCCCTAAACTCAAGATCTTGGCACCAGTACGTGAGTGGAGTATGGGCCGAGAGGAAGAGCTTGCCTATGCCAAGAAGCACAATATCCCCGTGCCACATACTCAGGAATCGCCCTATTCGACCGATGAAAACATGTGGGGTATCACCAGTGAAGGCGGCGAGATAGAATCACCATCGCTCAAGCCAAACTACCACGCCATCCTCAATTGGTGCTCGACCATCAAATACACACCAGACGAAGCCGAGGACATTACCATTGAATTCATCAAAGGCGTGCCCGTCGCCGTCGATAACCGTCACTTTTCACTTCAAGCACTCATCCAGCACTGCAACCAACTCGGCCGCAAACACGGCGTGGGTGTATCGACCCTCATTGAGGATCGACTGGTCGGGCTGAAGGTACGCGGCGTCTACGAAAACCCTGGCGCTGCCATCTTAATTGCTGCTCATCAAAAGCTTGAACAATTGGTGTCAACTCGCGTTGAAAATGAGCTCAAAGCCGAAATGGACAAAAAATGGGCGTATCTGACCTACGCAGCTCAGTGGTACGAGCCAGCCGTCCATCATATCAACGCCTATATCGACGACCAGAACCAAAAAGTCACCGGCACAGTGACGGTCCGCCTATACAAAGGTACCATCACCGTCGTCAGCGTTGACTCACCGCATTCGTTGTTTGATATCAATCTTGCAACGTTTGATTCCAACACCGCATTCAATCAGAATTCGTCCGCCGGATTCATTGAATTATATTCATTAAGTCAG
>JABCOK020000016.1 GCA_013333645.2 Candidatus Saccharimonadota bacterium
CTGTCACGCCGCTTGGTGGCAAGGCACTCACGAAGACACTTGATACGGAGATTCGCTAAATGATGACTCAATCATATTCCACCGCTCGTCCCTTCTCGACATATTGGCGATATATCCTTGCTGGTGTTTTATGTGTGAGTTTATTTGCTGCAACTGTCCTCTCCCGCCCAGCCCAAGCGGTAACGGCAGCCGATTGGCGAGCAGGCAATATCGTTGATGATTTGCTCTTTACCAATAGCGACGATATGTCAGTAGCAGATATTCAGGCGTTTCTCAATAGCCTCAACCCACAATGCGACACTTATGGCCGGCAGCCTGCTACCGAACACGGCCGGCGCGATATCAGTCGAGCACAGTATGCAGCCGCTCGAGGTTGGCACGGACCACCATATGTCTGCCTCAAGGACTATTATGAAGTACCTAAATACACACCGGGCAATTACATCCCTGCCAATAACTTCAGTGGAGTGATTCCCGCTGGAGCAGTCAGCGCCGCGCAGATTATCTACGATGCCGCCAAGCAGAATAATCTTAATCCCAAAGTCCTGCTGGTGAAAATCGCCACCGAGTCGGCTGGCCCGCTCACCTCTGACACTTGGCCACTCCAAAACCAATACACTTATGCCATGGGCTCACACTGCCCCGATAGTGGCCCGGGTGGCAGCGCCAATTGCGATCGCAACTATGCTGGCTTCTCGATGCAAGTTGCCTCAGGAGCGCAGCTCATCCGCTGGTATCTGGATAGTATGCAGCAACCATGGTGGTCGTATAAAAAACCGTTTGCGACCAATCGTATCCTGTGGAATGTGGTGCAGCGAGGCTGCGGCGCTAGCGATGTGTATATCGAGAGCAAGGCCACAGCGGCACTATACACCTACACACCCTACCAACCCAATCAAGCAGCCCTGGCTAATATGTATGGCTTAGGCGATCATTGCAGCGCCTATGGCAACCGCAACTTTTGGCGAGTGTGGAACGACTGGTTTGGCTCGACCCAGCATAGCCGGCCACTTATCAGCTTCCGATCGCACAGCAGCTACATTGGCTGGACAGGGGTAATTCATAACCGTGGTATTACAGGCGTTACGGGCCAAAGCAAGGCAATGCAAGCTCTCACGATCGATGGTGAGGTAAATTATACCTCATACAGCAACGAGCGCGGTTGGCAGCCCTCTGTGCAGGGCAGTATGCAATCGGGTACAACAGGGCTTGGCCGGCCAATCACCGCCGTCAAGATCCAGCCAACTGGTACTCTCGCCCAAGCGTACGATATTTACTATCGCGCCCACGTGAGCTACATTGGCTGGATGGGCTGGGCCAAGAATGGTGAAGTGGCTGGTGCAACTGGTGGAGCTAACAATGCTATCGAAGCGATCGAAATAAAGCTTGTACGCAAAGGAACGCCTGCGCCTGAGTCATCTGGAGTAGCATATAAAAATATTGCAACACATGGCGATCCATCACCCCTCAAGCTCTCACTCAGCTCACATGTCGGTATGGTTGGCTGGCAGCCAGAAGTGCGCGATGAGATGATGAGCGGTACCACTGGCCAAAGCCGCCGCATCGAAGCCATCAAAGCATCGCTCCACAACACAACGGGCCTGCCAGGCAACATCCAATATTCATCACACGTTAGCTACGTCGGCTGGCAAGATTGGAAACAAGCGGGCGATGTATCCGGCACCACAGGGCAGTTCCGCTCCATTGAGGCAGTCCGCTTCTTACTCACTGGCAAACTTGCCACTGCATACGACATCTGGTACCGAGGTTACTCGCAATACGTCGGCTGGATGGGTTGGGCCAAGAATGGCCAACCAGCTGGTTCGACCGGTGCCTACCGGCAGCTCGAAGCACTCGAGGTGCGCCTTGTGCCGAAGCATACACTAAGCCTACCTGGCGGTGCCTTTTATAACCCAACCAATACTGCTGTGCCCGATCTCTATCAACTGAGCTACGCTGCCCACGTAGGCTACATCGGCTGGATGCCCGATGTGTCACACCCTATCATGGCTGGCACCACTGGCAAATCGCGCTACCTCGAGGCAGTCCGCCTTGGCAAAGCCGTATCGCTGCGCGATGATTCGCCCATTACCATCCAGTGCGAAGCAAAAACTGCTGGCCAGTGGCTCCCACCAGTCACTCTCTCATCATCGCAGCCCTGTGGCACAACTGGTCAAAGCAAAGCACTCGAAGCCCTCAAGCTTAGCCTCAGTCCCACCGACGCCGCTCGCTACGATATTTATTACAACACTCACCTCTCCTGGGTAGGTTGGCAGGGCTGGAAAAAGAATGGCGAAGTAGCTGGCGACCGGCCCGGTTCGCATATCGAGGCAGTGATGATTAAGCTCGTTGAGAAGAATGAGTGATTGTAAGATCAACTCTAGCTAGCTCGTTGTAATGTCATACTCTCTACACGTCATCTCGTGATCACGCAAAAATTTTCTTGCAGATTTTGGATACACGTTTGCCACAGGGTCACCCGGATCAATTGGCCCTACTGTATAGAAAGGGTCACCTGGTTTCCAATGCCGTTCTTTCCACCAGGATTTTATTGCTTTGCCTAGTGCTCTGCAAGAAAATTTTTGGGGTGAAACTGTCACTGGAGTCTCTTCTATCATCTCACCATTTGCTGGTAATGTGTGCTCCGCTTGGCTCTGGCCCTCTTGATAGGACTCATATGTTTGGTTTGGTTTGGTTTGGTTTGGTTAGCTTCTCTCTCATAGTATTTCCTATTTTTTATACCACAATATAACTATAATAAAACAATTGCGGGCTATTCGTAAATCGCTGCCACTTTCTCCTCAATATTCTTCCATTGATAGTCGTTGGCGGTTTGGCGGCCACCAGCGATGAGCTTGTCACGCAGCGCTTTGTCTGCTACCAGGCGTTCTACGGCCGCTACACCAGCCGCTATATCACCCTGCTGGTAGAGGAGGCAGTTCTCACCATCCTTGAGATACTCGACATTACCGCCATTGGGTACCACCACTGCGAGGCCACCAGTTGCCATCATCTCGAGTGGTGGATAGGAGAAGCTCTCGAGGATGCTTGTTTTGATGAGAATGTCGCAGCTGGCATATACTTCGCCGACCTTCTCAGGCGCAATGCGATTGTAGAATGTATCGACGCGGTACCAGTCCTTGGGCTCTTTGCGGTACGATAAGTATGAAATTTCATACTTCGCAGGGTCGAGTTGGTTGATAATACGGAAGGCTTCGTCGGTGTTCTTATACTCGCTCTTACTATCGCCTTCAACGAGGATTTTTATCTTGCGACCACTGTTAAAATCGCGCTCGCGGTATGGATAATACTCGATATCGATGCCGTTCGAGACATACTTCGCATCCTTGCCAAACATATCTTTAAGCCACTTCTGGCACCAGAGCGACATTGTTACATAGCGCACACCCGACTGGTCACAGTACGATGCATTGGCCGCGAAGCGTGGCCCACCCGTGCCGGGGATATAAAAATCAGTCTCGAAGTTCTGGACGAAGTAGAGCCGATTGCGTACATTAGGGTGTTTCTTGATGATCTCCACCGTCGACCACAGCGTCGCCACTTGCGTGTCAAAGAAGGCCTCTATCTTCGTCTTGTGCGCTGTAATAACATTAAAACCTGGCAATTCAGAGCGGTATTGGTAGGTCTTTTTGGCTTGCTTGAGGGCATGCTTGCTCACTGAATCGATCAGCGTTACATCCCAGCCCGCCTTGCGCAGGATATCGGCATGCTTGACGGCAACGATCACCCCACCCGAGATATCCGTCGAAGGCAAGACAAAGCCAATATTGCGCGCCAAGCGCTTCCGTATAAACGATGCAAGCGTGTAGCCAGTGTAGACCGTCGAATAATCATTGGCGGCAATCTTGTGTGCATTTTCACCCAGCTGAGTGCGCAGTGTTTTGTCGGTAATGAGGCGATCGAGCGCTGCATACCAATCGTTATCCGCGCCAACCAAGAGGCCCGTCTCGCCGTCCTTCACTTGCTCAGCAAAGGCCCCCACCTGGCTCGCCACCGTTGGCACCTTGACGAGGCCAGCCTCGAGCCATTTGTTTTCAGACTTCGCACGGTTAAAGATCGTATCGACCAGTGGTGCAAGAATAATATCGCAGTCCACCATCACCTTAGGTAGCTCCCGCCAATCGACAAAGCCTGACGTCATCACCCGCTCTTTATATGGCTCAAGCGCGGCCGGTACATCGAGAATCCCGGCTATCTTGAGGTGGAGCTGTGGATATGCATCGAATAGCCGAATCAAGTCTGGGATGACCAGCTCAAAATCCTCATTGTGCGTAATACTCCCACTAAAGTACCCGATGATAATTCTGTCTGCATCCTTGGCAATCTTCCCTTCAGCCAAATCTTCCAGCGCCATATTAGACGTCTTGATCATCTCATCAGAGGCAGCATTACGGTTGATGAGGACATCACCGGTGGTGTACTTTTGTAGTTCGTCGCGCAGTTGCGTTGTAGTCGTTACAACGTGGTCGCAAAGCTTGAGTGTCTCGCGCATGCGATTCACCCCATCGTCGTAGAGCTGCTTATCGGCTTGGTTCATCTGCTGGACGTATTTAATGCCGTCAGTGTACGTTTGATCGATGACAAGATCATCGATATCAAAGAAGCAGGTCTTGTTGAAGAACTTTGCTTGCTTAATGAACTCCCGCACTGTCTCCGTCACTGGGCAGCGAAAGAAGACGAAGCCACGATAATACTTGAGGTCATCCAGCGAGAGCCGATCATAAAACACACTCTCCACCGTCAGCCCCTGCGACATCAGCTGCTCCATTTGGTGTGCCACGCGGTAGCGCTCAGGGTGTGGTAAGGTGCAGCCGTTGATAAAGAGGATATCCTTGTAATACTTCTGTTTGCGCTCGGGAAATTTACGATAATAGGCATACTTCGTGGCGCGCTTGCCAAAGCCAATCACTCCATCGTCTTTGATAATCTTCATGCTTTTCTTGGCGGCTTTGTGTACTTTACCGATCATACGTCCTCCTCTGGCGTTACGTGCGGGTTATATAGTGTGTTGTATCCTTTACCACAGAGTGCAGCAGTTATCTGAGCACTGGTGAGCGGTGTATCTGGCGCAAGAGCAGCAAGTTTGGTACGCGCCACCACCACTGTTGGTGCGTCGATAGTACCAAGATTGTACCGTGCTGTCAAGTAGATGTGTTTGGTAAATGAGCGCCGACTGAGCTGCTGGAGCAGATCCACTACCGATGGCTGCAAAATCGACGACAAATTTGCGATCACCTGCTGCTCATCGGCAATCCGTGGCGCCACCACACCAATCATCGGGCGAGCAGCATCGGTAGCGAGGTGCTGCAGCGTGCTAGCGGGCAGCACATTATGCTGCGTCAGACATATCATGTCGGCGGTGGTTGTCTCAAGCAGCTGACCAACAGTGGTCGACTCATCAAACGACGCAGTGTCAGTGCTATATGCTTGGCCTAAAATATAGCTCATCTGCCACTGAGCGCCATACTGCGGGTCGCGCTCCACCTGGGTCTGTACCTGGCGAGCAGCGCTATCCGCTTCGAGGGCGCGGCGCTGCGCATCGATGACGTAAGGCTTAGCATCAAGGTCCTTCGCTGTAGAAGCTTGGTGAACACGCCAATAATAGAGGACCTGCGGCACATGGGCAATCTGCTCGGGCTGCAAAGCCCGCGTCAGGCGCAAGAACAGCTCCCAATCCTGCGTGCCATTATACGCTCCATCTTCACCACCGACCTCTGTGAGTAACTGGCGTGACATGACGGCAAAGTGTGTAATGTAATTCACTGCGCGCAAAAAATCTGCGTTCCAGTCGGGTTTGAAGAACGGCTGATAAGGCCGGCCGTGCTCGTCCATCTTCGTCTCATCGGTGTAGACAAACTGCGCACCAGTACGGTCGATCGCGGCCGCGACCCACAGAAGTGCATCAGGATGGAGAGTATCATCATGGTCAAGCAGCGCAATGTATTCGCCCGTAGCCTGTGCGATGCCATAGTTGGTTGCACCAGCAATGTGACGGTTCTTGTCCAAAAAGAATGGCTTGAGCTGCGGTATATCCTCGGCTAAGTCACGGATCGCCTGACAAGTAGTCTCATTAGTCGAGGCATCGTCAACGAGGATAAGTTCCCAATGTGGGTACGACTGCGCCACCACCGACTGTACCATCTCTCGCAGAAATGGAACTGGCGTATTATACGTCGGTACGATGATGGAGATACGCGGCTGCTCAGTAAGTGAGGCAAGTGCTGGCGGCTGCTCAGTGTGCTGACGCTGCCATGCATCGTAGATGCGGCGCTGGCGAGCATCAAGATAGACTCGATACGGCGTCAAGAGGTAACGTACCGCGCGGTGGAGATGGCGATTGGCTTTGATAAGGTGCGTCAAACGATGTAATATATACGACATTGCTCCCTATTCCCAGGTATGCTTGAGCTTGGTAACACCACCCCACCGGCCATGATCATAATCACGTTGCACCGAGAAGTGCGGCCCCTCCTCAGTAAAGGCGATCGTCTTCGTGTCGTCCGCCCCCATCAAGCCAGCCTTGATGAAATAGCTCCCCTCATTGAGGTTGAGCTGCACGGTGTAGGTCGCGCGGTTCTTGCCAGCAATCTTCACCTTTTCTTGATAGGTGTTGGGGCCATAGACATACTCACCATTCTCGCGGAAGATTGCGACACCAACGTGCTTGACCCCTGTTTGCTGCCATTCTAACTCCACCGTCATAGTTTCGTTATACTCATACACCGTCTGCTCGTTGCCATCGCTGCCACGCAGTGTAATGTCGAAGTCATCTGATATTTGCTCGTCTAGCCCTTCTGACTCGTTGTAGCTCTTAATGTTACTCCGACTATAGGCGGCGGCGATGCGGTATGGCTTGCCGATCATCTTCACCTTCCCATCCTCGATAAACACTGCCTTGTTGCAAAAGCGCTCTACCGCCGACATATCATGCGTGACGAGGATAACGGTGCGCTTTTCACGCTTAAGCTTATCGAAATAGGCGTAGCATTTCTTTTGGAAGGCTTCATCCCCTACCGCCAAGACTTCATCTAGGAGTAAGATATCGGCATGGGCACGGATAGCAATAGAGAAAGCCAGGCGCACCTGCATCCCACTGGAATAATTCTTGAGCCGCTCCTCCATAAAGTCGCCCAGCTCAGCAAAGTCAACGATTTTATCATACATTGCCTCCATCTCGTCATGACTAAAGCCCAGCAATGCACCGTTGAGAAAGACATTCTCGCGGCCCGTTAGCTCTGGGTTAAAACCAACGCCCAGCTCGATAAACGGCACCAGCGAGCCACCCACCTCGACACTTCCGCTATTGGGGGTGTAGATACCAGCGATTGTCTTGAGTAGCGTACTCTTACCTGAGCCATTGCGCCCGACAATACCAAAGAAGTCTCCCTCGTTAATGGTAAAATCGATATCTTTAAGCGGAGTAAAGACCCGATACCCTTTGCGCCCCTTGAGGAGGTTAATGAGCTTTTGCTTGATGCCCGAACTCGCCTCCAGCGGGATCTTGAAGGACTTGGTGAGGTTATTGATAACAACGATTGGTTGCGCCATCTAGATACTCTCCGCAAAATACTGTTGGTTGCGCCGGAAATAAAACACCGCCAACAGAATGATAATGATAATCGAAATAAATGGAATGAGCACCCACGGGAAGGAAACAAGATCGTAGAGCTGGATAGTCTGGGGTGTTACGAGCACTTGGCGGACGTCTTGGATGATCTGGGCTGCTGGGTTGAGCATAAGATATGGCGCAGCAGCTGGCATGCGCTCCATTACCATCTGCAAAGGATAAATAACCGGCGTGGCATAGAAGGCAGCCTGCATAAAGATCTCCCATAGGTAGCCAATATCGCGGTATTTCACATTGATCGTCGCAAGGAAAAATGCCACCGCTAGGGAGAGTACATAGAGTTCGAGGATGAGTGGAATAACCAACAATCCCTCAAGCGACCACTGTACGCCATTAACCAAACAAAAACCTAAAATCACCACCATGTTGATGGCAAGGTTGATAAAGGCCGAGATAGTACCAGAGGTGACGATAATATACTTAGGAAAGTTGATCTTACGGATCAGGTCGCCCCGCGAGACGATCGACTGCAGCCCCTGCACCGTCGCCTCACTAAAGAAGTTCCATAGCACAATTCCTACCAAAAGATACGCTGGATAGTGCTCGACTTGTTTACTAAGGCCGAGGAATTTGTCGAACACGACAAACAAAATAATAAACAAAAATATCGGCTTGAGGATTGACCACAAATAGCCCAGCACCGAGCCCTGGTAGCGCAACTTGAAGTCCGTTACGACCAACTCGCGCAGCAAGATGCGGTTTTTTCGTTGCAAAAGATTTGTTACTTTCATAGTTTCTCTGGCCATTATATAATATGACCGTGGTAAAAAACAATCTTGCAATCATAGTTCTTAACTGGAACGGCGCCGATGATGCCTTAGAATGCATCGATTCGTTGGCGCAGCAGACGCTAGTGCCGACCATTATCGTAGTCGATAACGACTCGCATGATGACTCGGTGGCACGCTTCCGCTCATATCAAGCTAAACACCCTGCGCTCAGTCTCGTCATCATTGAGAACCAGCGCAACCTCGGCTTCGCTGGTGGTATTAACACAGGCCTGCGCTATGCTAAAGAGCAGCAATTTCGCTTTGTTGGTGTGCTTAACCCCGACGCAGTCGCCAACACACACTGGTGCCAAGCCTTGGTGGATGAGCTACGAGCTCATCCGCACTGTGGTATTGTCACTGGGCTACTCGCTCGCCGCGATGGGACGACCATCGATAGCTCGGGCGATTTCTACACCACCTGGGGTTTGCCTGGCCCACGCCACCGTGATGAGCCAATTAGTCATGCGCCAACAGAGGCCGGAGCAGTGTTTGGTGCGACGGGTGGTGGAGCAGTGTATCGCACGGCACTGTTCGACACTGTTGATCTTTTTGACGAAGCATTCTTCATGTACTACGAAGACGTCGACCTCAGCTTTCGCACGCAGCTAGCAGGCTGGACAGTGCGCTTCACGCCGCACGCCGTCGCATACCACAAGGTTGGTGCCAGCAGTAGCAAAGTCCCAGGGCTCGCGGTATACAATACCTTTAAGAACTTACCGCTTATTTTTATCAAGAATGTGCCAGGACGGCTGTTTTGGTCGATTGGGGCGCGCTTTTGCCTCACCTACTGGCTGATATTCTTTAGTGCACTGCGCCATGGCAATGGTTGGCCAGCACTGCGTGGTATGCTCGCTTCTGTTATTCACCAGCCAGCGGCCTATCGGCAGCGCTTTGCTATCCAGCGGCAGCGCAACGTATCGGTCGATTATATCCGTAGTATTATCCACAACGGTCCACTACCTAACCAGACAGGCCTACTCAAATTTCGGAAGTTTTTTACTGGTAAATAGCTCGGCTTGAGAGGACAGGTCAGCGCCAAAGAAGCGAATTTTAAAGACTGGCTTTCGTATAATAACTGTACAAGAAAATATATGGAGGCCAGCAACCCAGCAAGCGGAAAAGCACTATATAGGATCTGGCCGGAACATTTTCGGTGCAGTTATCATACGAAAGAAGTACACCATATCCTATTCGTATGCAATTAACCTGCTCCACCTTACCCCTGTTATGTACGCAATCATTTTGCATATTCGCCATCTATGCGTACAATAATACCTATGCGTCTTCTTGAATACCAAGCCAAGCAGTGCTTGGCTGAGGCTGGTGTGGCGGTGCCGCAGAGTACTGTTGTAGAATCTGCAACGATGGCACCCACTGCCCCTATCGTCCTCAAATCACAAGTTCCGATCGGTGGCCGCGGCAAGGCAGGTGGTGTGGTGATTGTCCGCGAGCAATCCGCTGTTACGCCAACCATTCAGCGTCTCTTTGCTCTCGATATCGGTGGCTACACCCCCACGAAGCTTCTTGCCGAGGAAGTTCTCTCTATCGCCCGCGAGTGTTACATTTCGTTTACTATTAACCGTGAGCAATCATCCATCGAGCTACTCGCCCACACGAGTGGTGGCATTGATGTGGAAGAACACGATCGTGCAGCGTTCTTTCGCCAGGCCATTACGCCGCAAACAGTTCATACTGTAGTCGAAGCACTAACGGAGTATTTGTCGCTGCCAGAGCAAGCCTTTGCGCTTGAGGATATGGTGGCGAATTGTTTGCGTTGCTTTATTAACAACGATTGTCTATTACTCGAGATTAACCCACTCGTTGTGACGACAGATGGCCAGCTCATCGCTGGCGATGCAAAGATGACGATTGACGATGCGGCGCTGTTTCGCCACCCACAGTGGCACGAAGCAGCCCTAGAAGATCATAATTTCGTCACGCTCGACCATAATGGGACGGTTGCGACGATTGCCAACGGCGCAGGTCTGGCAATGGCAACTGTCGATGCGGTGACTGCCCGCGGTGTGCAGCCAGCTAATTTTCTTGACATTGGCGGCACGGCAACTCCAGAGAAGATCCTGGCTAGCTTCGAGCAGATTGCCCGCTTCCCTGCCGTGGCGCTCATCATTATTAATATCTTTGGTGGTATTGTGCGCTGCGACGACGTAGCAAGGGCCATCATCAGTGCCAAGCAGCAGCTACCTGACCTCCCGCCACTCGCTGTCCGCCTAACAGGTAACCGCGAAGCCGAAGCCAAAGCGCTCCTCGCCCGCGAGCACATTCCACTCTACGATAATCTCTCTCACATCCTGGAGGAAGCCGTATGATGACCCCTGATATCTTTCGTGGTAAGCGTGTTATTGTCCAGGGCATAACGGGCAAACATGGCTCATTTCATACCGAGCGTATGCTGGCACGTGGCACACATATCGTTGGCGGCACGTCACCCAACCAATCGGCTACAGCGGTACACGGCGTGTCTGTCTTCCGGACGATTCGCGAAATTCAGGCGCAGCAGCCCGTTGATATTTCCGTTATTTTTGTGCCAGCAGCCCACGCTAAGGCAGCGATTATGGAGGCAATCGACGCGGAGGTGCCACTCATTATTTGCATCACCGAGGGCGTGCCTGTCCACGATATGTTGCGTATAAAACAACGCCTGGCAGCTAGTTCTTCGGTTTTGATTGGCCCCAACTGCCCTGGCGTTCTCATCCCCGGCGTGCACAACCTCGGCATCATCCCTGCCACGCTCGCCACGCCAGGCCACACTGCCATCGTCAGCCGCAGTGGTACGCTCACCTACGAAGCAATGAGCCTTCTCACCCAGGCGGGGATTGGCCAGCGCTATGTGATTGGGATTGGCGGTGATATGATTAGCGGTAGCAGTTTTATCGATTGTTTGCAGTTGTTTGAGCAGGATGCGGCGGTGGAGCAGATTGTGCTGATCGGTGAGATTGGCGGCACGAGCGAGATTGCCGCGGCAGATTATATTAAGCACAATATAAGCAAACCAGTCTATGCTTACATTGCGGGCCACAGTGCACCATCTGGAGTACAGATGGGCCATGCTGGGGCGATCCTTGGCACAAATAAGCTCGAGTCGGCCCAGGCCAAAACGGCACGGCTCGAGGCCAGTGGCGCAGTGGTGGCATCGTCCATCCAGTCGCTCATCGCGCTCATACCAACCAATAAGTGATACAATAAGGCTACGATGAAAACAATCACCATTCTTATTCCTGCCTACAACGAAGCAGCTGTTTTGCCACAGCTGTTTGCCCGGCTCGAGATGCTGCAGCGCAGTGTCGATCGCCGGCGCTACCAGTTCGAATTCTTATTTATTAATGATGGTAGCCAGGATCACACGCTCGAGCTCATCCAGATCGAGCAGCAACACAACCCCGCTATTGCCTACCTCAATCTCTCGCGCAACTTTGGCAAAGAAGCTGCTATGCTGGCTGGCTTCGACCACGCCGCGGGTGATGCTGTGGTGGTAATTGATGCCGACCTGCAAGACCCACCAGAGCTGATCCCGCAGATGATCGAGCTGTGGGAACAGGGGTACGATGACGTATATGCGCGGCGCCGAAGCCGCTCAGGCGAGACCTGGCTCAAGAAAAAAACTGCCGCGTGGTATTACCGCCTCCTCCAGAGTACGACGCATATTCCTGTTCAGATCGACACGGGCGACTTCCGCTTACTGAGCAAACGCTGCGTCACTGCCATCACCCAGCTGCGCGAATCTCAGCGCAATACTAAAGCGATCTTTAGCTGGGTGGGGTATAAAAAGAAGGAGATCCTCTACGACCGCGACCCACGGGCTGCCGGTACTATCAAGCAAAATCCGCGCACGCTCATCAATCTCGCTATTGATGGCATCACGAGCTTTACCACCGCGCCACTGCGTATCTCGGCGGTGCTGGGCTTCCTTATCGCCTTCTTGGCCTCTATCTATATTCTCTATCTGCTCATCCGACCACTGTTCGGTGTGCCAACCGGTGCAGGCTATTCGTCGCTCATGGCGGTGATTCTCTTCCTTGGTGGAGTGCAACTGCTGAGTTTGGGGGTTATTGGCGAATACATCGCCCGGATTTTTAGCGAAACGAAGCAGCGCCCGCCCTATCTCGTTGAGGAGCATCGTGAGGCTCACCATCGCAAATAACAGCGGTAAGTTGTTGCGGTTTGCGCTCGTTGGCGGAATTAATACAGCGATTGATATTGGCTTGCTATTTGGGCTCACCGCGCTTGGCGTGCCAAAGCTTGCGGCTAATACGGTATCAACGGGCCTTGCCTTTATTTTTAGTTTTTTCGCCAATAAGTCATATACCTTCCGCGCCCAAGGCAATATGCGTCGGCAGCTGATCTTGTTTGTTATCATCACTCTGGCAGGCTTGTGGGGGCTGCAAAATGCGGTTATCTTCTGCATCTCACCCATCCTGACCTCTGTTATTCATACTGAGCCGCTTGTGCTGCTGCTTGCAAAAATTATTGCCACTGGTGCATCACTGGTGTGGAATTATTGTTTGTATGATCGTGTTGTTTTTCGAACAACAGAGAGATAATATTTTACTTCAATACGGTTTTTTGAACAATAAGCTCACAAACCCACCATATGGTTATAAGCAACTACTGGCGCTGATAATCATCCGCCACCCGCACAATGTCATCCTCTGTTGATGGGTGCGCTGGGTTGGTGTGTTGCCAGAGCTCAGCAATGATCGTTGGGTGCTGGGCGTCACCACAGGCACGGTGGCGCTCCCCTGCCGCCAACCCCACGATATCGCCTGCCTGGGCTAATGTTGGCTGAGCTGGTAGCTCGTCGCTCATACTGCAATAGTACGCACCAGCAGTCAGAAAACGCCACAACTCCGCCCGCCGATGATGATATTGCCAGCTCAGGCGCGCCCCTGGCCGGACAAAAAGAATCTTAGGACTGAGCGACACATGAGCATTGTCCTTAGCTATTACCCCCGAGGCTGCAAAGAAATCCGCCGCAAACTGCCCTGCCTGCGCCGGATCAATACAGATAAACCCACCCCATGGCCGCTGGCTATCTACCCCAGTAATGTGGTAACCGGCTTGGCGGAGAACGTGCTCGATTTGCGCCACGCTTGTCTGAGCTGCTATGTGTTGCTGTAGTTCTGTCATATTACGATAATATGGGTATTATAACACTTTTATACAGAGTTGTGTTATTATTATCCGCCTTGACATACCCTCGCTCATCTGGCGCTTTTGGTGCAGGAGCTGTATACTAGAGGGTATGAGTTTTCATATTGCAATCGACGCCCGCGTGATCAATTCTGGCACGGGCACATATGTCGTGAAGTTGCTTGAGCAGCTGGAGCGGCTTGATACGACTAACCGCTATAGCATCCTTGTCCCCACCAAGGATCGCGACTATTGGCAGCCACACAACCCCAACTTCACTATCCGCACGGTCGACTTTGCTAATTATTCGCTGGCAGAGCAACTTGGCTTCCGGCGCTACCTAGATGAGCTAGGGCCCGACTTAGTACATTTTTGCATGCCGCAGCAACCGGTCTTTTACAGAGGTAAACACGTCACAACGGTGCACGATATGACCCTCCTCAAGACGTATAATTCTGACAAAAATTGGCTGGTGTTTCATCTCAAGCAATTGGTGGGGCGCTGGGTATTTCGGCGAATCGCCCGCACGAGCGAACACATCATCGCTATTTCTCAGACGACCAAGCAAGAATACCAGAGCTTTACTAAGATCCCCGATAGCAAAATCTCGGTCATCTACGAGGCGGGCGAGGCACACCCTGGGCAGCTCACGCCGTATATTGACCTCCCCTTCAAGCGGTTCATTATCTACGTTGGGCAGCAGCCTGATTATAAAAATCTGCGGCGCCTCGCGGCCGCACACCAGCAGCTGCTGAGCCGCTGGCCAGACCTTGGCCTGGTGTTTGTAGGGCGGATGAATGAAGACACCAAGCGCAACCAAGCCTACTACCAGCAGCAAGGCTATCGCAATATTCACTTCACTGGGTTTATCCCCGACGGGCAGCGTGATTGGCTACTTAACAAAGCTGAGGCATACGTCTTTCCATCATTAATGGAAGGATTTGGCTTGCCACCACTCGAGACAATGGCGTATGGCACGACCCCTGTTATATCGAGCAATACCTCGTGTATGCCCGAGATTTTGGGCGATGCTGCCGAGTACTTCGACCCACTCGACGTCGATGCCATTGCGAGCGCAATCGACCGCGTCCTCAGCCAGCCAGCTCGCCGCCGCGAACTCATCGTCAAAGGCAAAGCCCAAGCTGCCCGCTACTCGTGGGAGCGCTGTGGCAAGGAAACGTTGGCGGTGTATGAGCGAGCGTTGCAGCAATCATAATCGATTTATAACTAGTCTGAGTAATTTTAATACCAGAATTTTAAAGTCTCACTGACCTTGTCCTATCTAGGTCTATCTTCTATTACTTCTGTGGGTAGAGTGTGAAATTTTTATTTGCAATAATGACACTCTCTTTTCTACTCCATATTGTGTTCTGCTTAACAAAACGAAAAGAGACGTAATATAAGATACTAGCGCATCATGTTAATTAGTATTCTTTATACCTCTCAAATAGGGCTATTGGGTAAATTAGCAAAATAGTATAAATATAACAGTCGTTGAGCCACAACCCCACTATAAAGTAGATATTAGTATCATTATTACAAAAAATAACCGGCCATTTCGACCGGTTATAAAATGCAACATAGCGTAGACTTTTACTCAGCCTCTTCCAGCTGGATAATCACATGGCGCTCGCGGCCTTCGCCTTCGGAGACGGTCGTGATGCCAGCTGCGTCGGTAGCGACTTGGTGGACGATACGTCGATCGGCTGGGTTGAGGTGAGCGGTGTAGGGCTCACCAGTTGCACGCACGCGCTCGATCCAGCCTCGGGCTTTGTCGGCGACCTTCTCCTCGTGCTGCTTTTTGTAGTCGGCAATATCAACACTCACGCGCACTATGGCCGCATGCTGCGCTCGCAGCGCCGACGAGACGATATATTGCAGTGCCCGCAACGTCTCTGCCCCACGGCCAATTAAGATACTATTGATATCCGACGACTCCACCCGGAGGGTCATTACTTCGCCATCGTCCTCGCCCGATACCGCAATATTTTCGCCAAAAAACGAGATGATGTTCTGGAGATATTCTCGGGCAAATGTTACTGATTGGTATCGATCCATCGGGTTCTCCTCCTCTGTTATTCTTTGGCTTTGATGCGTGTGATGTTGGCCTCTGTGGCCGCTTTGGCGCGCTTCTTTGTCGACTTTTTCTTGGCGGGTGGTGTAATATCTACTTCATCGGCAAGTGCTTCGAGCTCTTGCTTGTCTTTGCGGAGAAGATACGACTGCTGCGCCACCGCTACTAAGTTAGACGCTGTGTAGTAGAGTGCCAACGCCCCCGGCAAGCCCATCATGATCATAAACATCATCACTGGCATAAACTTCGCCATATTGCGCATCATTGCGGCGTTCATTTCAGAGGGGTCAGCTTCTTTGCCAGCGGCCGTCTCCTTCATGATGTCGCGGAAACGCTTGGCACTCTTACCAGTCGGCATAGTTTGCTTAGTCATCACATACTGAGTGAGAGCTGAGATGATTGCGAGAGCGAGGAGCGGCCAGACAATACCATCCTTGCCAAGTGCTACCTTGGTGAGGTCGATGAAGCCCAGCATGGTGTGATTAAACTGCTCAGGGTGGTGAATGATCGTCTTGATGGCATCGATATTCTTGAGCGGCTCGTAGATGTAGCGCGCCACTTGGTCGCGGTGAAGCGAGATGATCATAATCACCTGGTAGAGGCCAATGAATATCGGAATCTGAATGAAGAGCAGAAGAATCGAGCGAAATGGCTTGATGCCGTACTTTTTATAGAGTTCCATCTGCTGCATTGCCTCTACTTGGCGGTTGCCATTAGCCGCTTTTTTGATCTTGGCGAGCTCGGGCTGCATCTTGCGCATCTGTTTGCTCTGGTGGAGCTGCCGCTTGAGCAGTGGATAGAGCAAAAAGCGGATGATGACCGTAAAGATAATCACCGCCACACCAAAGTCACCACCAGGGATGATACTATAGATAAGTAAAAGTGCGTTAAAAATGGGCTGTAAAATTATTGTCTCAAACATATTGACTCCGATTACTGCATTTATTGTATCATAGGTGGCCACGGAAGATGAATTGTGGCGAAGTATTTTTGGAAATTAATCGTTTATATATGCGATAGACCACTACTAATGTTGTATATGAGAGTATTTATGGCTCTAGGAAAGAACGCTCACTCAGCTTGCCTTTCATTGGTATAGAATGACAAGAAAAGAATTTTTTATAAATGTTTTGAGTTCTAGCTTCCACTGTTTATAAAGAACTATTTGGTATTGATTTGACTCAAAGTACTATGAAATAGGTTGCGCAAAGAAGACTGAGAGGATATAAGGATATAAGATTTTATTCTGCCTTATCTCTTTCATCACTTGGCGTTGCATCACCAGGGCAAATGCCAGCTCGCACAAGCAGATTTTTCACCACCAGCGCAAGATCATCGTGCGGCGTGGCAAGCACCTCACTTGAGGTGATAATCAGTGCAACGTCGTACACCCCTGTAAAGTACGGCACGTGCTGGCGTAGAATCTCGTAGACACGGCGGCGAATGCGGTTGCGCCCCACCGCAGATTTGTGCACCTTTTTGCTCACCACCACGGCAATGCGTGGCATGCGCCGACGGCGATTGGCAACGTATTTGACGGTTAGCAAACGCGAACGCTCGGCACTGGCATGGCGATACAAATAGCGTAGCCCGCCATAGCCATGAAACCGATATCGTTGCTGTAACATAGCTGTATTATAGCAAATCTGCTCGCAAGCAGAGACAAAATAACCCACCAAGCAGTGGGTTATTTTCGTCATTTTGCTATCGTCACACTACGAGAGTGCAAGGCGAGCGCGGCCTTTGGAGCGGCGGCGCTTGAGCACATTGCGGCCTGCCTTGGTAGCAATCCGTGCCCGAAACCCGTGCGTCCGAGCACGATGACGAGTGTGTGGTTGGTGAGTTCGTTTTGGCATATCATTGCTATTATACGCGATTGCCCCAGATCTTTCAACTTTTCGCCCGCTTGGTGGATTTCTTGACTCTATCAGCCTCCTCCATAAGCATAGCCAAATTGTTTATCCACATTTGTTCGCGAGTTATCCACACTTTAACAGGGGTAATGCGTTTTTGTGGAAAAACTCCACCCCTGTTGCCCTTCTTGCACTCATCCCGTTGTTGTATTTCTCACGGTTGTGGAAAAGTCGGTTTTTTCTTATACTAAAAAGAGTCATTGTATAACAAACAAGGAGCAGCAAAAGCCAGTGTACCACAGCCTGTGGAAGAGTGTTTTGGGTGAGATTGAAGTGTCGATACCGAGCGGTGTTTTTTCGACGTGGTTTGCCAATACCGAGATGCTCAGCAACAAAGATGGGGTGATTACTATTGGCGTGGCGAATATCTTTGCGATTCGCCAGTTTGAGGTGCGCTACGATAGCATCGTTAAAGAAGCGCTCCAGCACAGTGGTGTGGAGGTGTCGCGCATCGCCTACGTGGTAAACAAACAGGGCAAAAAACGCACTGTCATTAGCCGCGAAACGACTGGCCAGCCAGCCGACCGCGTTGAAGAGCGAGCGGCGGCGCTTATTAGCAAACCAACTGCCCCATCACATTCTAGTTCTCCAACACCAGCAACCAGCCTCAACGCGCGCTATACCTTCCAGAATTTCATTGTCGGCTCGAGCAACGACCTCGCCTACACCGCCTGCCAAGCGGTCGCAAACAGTCCTGGCACCAAATATAATCCCCTCTTTATCTACGGTGGCGTGGGCCTCGGTAAAACACACCTTATCCAAGCAGTAGGCAATGAGATCCTCGCGCGCGACCCACGCAAAAAGGTCGCCTACCTGAGCTCGGAAACGTTTGTCAAAGAATTTATCGAGTCGATCCGCTTCAAAAAGGCTGGCTTTTCTGACCGGTACCGCAATGTCGATGTACTGATCGTCGACGATATGCAGTTCATTGCTGGGCGCGAGAAGACTCAGGAGGAATTCTTTCATACCTTCAATGCCCTTCACCAAGCCAACAAGCAAATTATCATCGGTAGTGACAAGCCACCACACAGCATCCCTACCCTGACGGAGCGCTTGCGCAGCCGCTTTGAGTGGGGGATGGCAATCGATATCCAGATGCCTGACTTCGAGACGCGCTGCGCGATCGTCGAGACTAAGGCGAGTTTTGCTGGTGTGACGCTTGAGCGCGACACCGTAGAGTACCTCGCCAAGAACGTCAAAACAAACATCCGCGAGCTAGAGGGTGCGCTCAATCAGCTCCTTGCCTATGCCGAAATGCGCGGCGTCGCCCCTGATGTAATGACAGCAGAAGGCTTGCTTGGCAATGTCCGGCGCAGTCGCCCTCAGCATCTCACCGCCAAACAGATTATCGATAAGACCGCCCGCCATTTCCAGATCGATAGCAAAGAAATTTGTGGTGCTAAGCGAGCTAAGCACATCGTTGTGCCGCGGCAGATTGCCATGTACTTGCTGCGCAGTGAACTTCACATGAGCTTCCCACAAATTGCCAATGAGTTGGGCCGCAAAGACCACACTACCGCCATCCACTCGGTCGAAAAAATCGAGAAGTCCATCAAACTCGACTACCTCATCCGTGAGCAAGTCGCTGACATCCGGGACAAGCTCTATGCCTAGGCCGTGTGTTTTTTTCGCTACGCCTGTGGAAAAGCCGTGCATAGCGAGCCGTATAACCAGCGGACAGCTCGTGTGCAGTCATCCACAGTGCCAAAAGCACACCGCCCTCCAGTCTCATTGGCTGGTGGATAACCACCGCTTCTCCCCGGTTTATCCACGCCAGCGATCGCAGCGTTTTGCACAGGTAGGTAGCAGATTCTACCTCTGTTATCTATCATGGTTTCCACAGTATCCACAGCACCTATTACTAGATCAATCAGATAAAAAGAAAGGATCGTTGATATGAAACTGTCTGTCACACAAGAAAATCTTGCACGAGCGCTCGGAGTTGTTGGGCGAGTTGCGAGCAACCGAGCTGGCCTGCCAATCTTAAATAATATATTATTCCGCACCGAAGGTAATCGCCTTCTTCTCGCTGCGACCAACCTAGAGATTGCCGCTACCTACTATATCGGTGCAAAGGTAGAGACGCCGGGGGTAATTACCCTGCCGGCTAAACTTGTGAGCGAATTTGTGGCGAATTTGCCGAAGGGGCCGATCGAGCTTGAGACCGATGGTACGCGTATGACACTAACGTCTGGTGGTTACACCTCGACGATTAATGGCGTAGTAGCAGATGACTTTCCGGAGCTACCGACGATTGATGAAGAACAATCGGTACGCTATAGTATTGCTGCTGCAGACTTTAAGCAGGCGGCAGCGCAAACCTTGGTGACGTGTAGTAATGACACGACGCGGCCCGTCCTGACTGGTGTGTACTGGCACACGGTGGATGGTGCGCTGTATATGGCGGCGACGGATGGCTATCGCCTGGCTGAGCGGCGTTTGATGGCAAGCCAGAGCCAGATTGCAGCCATTGTGCCAGCGAGCAGTTTGCAGGAAGCGCTACGCTCGCTCAGTGACGGCACGGAAGAAGTGGAGGTGCTCTTTGATGAGACGCAGGTGCGCTTTCGGTTAGAGGAAGTGGAGATTACCAGCCGCTTAATTGATGGCACCTATCCAAACTATCGGCAGCTCATCCCTGCTCAATCAGAGACAAACGTGACGCTTGCAGTAGGCGATTTCTCGCGCGTAGTAAAGGTGGCAGGGCTCTTTGCGCGTGAGTCTGGCGGCAGTGTCACACTCACCGCCGACCATGAGGCGCAGAAATTACGGATTCACTCCGTTGCGTCCGAGCTGGGCGAGAATACCTCCGAGGCGGAAGCTGAGGTGTCGAGTGATGGGCAGATTACGCTCAATTCGCGGTACATTAGTGATGCACTGGGCGTTCTCGATGGCGAGACGATCACCTTCCGCTTTAGCGGTAAGCTCTCGCCCTGCGTCTTGACGGCTTCTCAGCCCGAGCCAAACTATATTCATATTATTATGCCACTGAAGAGCTAGTGATGAAGATAACGCGGCTAGCAGTGCAGCATGTGCGGATTCATACGCTCAAGACGCTTGACCTTGAGCCAGGCACGACGCTGATTTCTGGCCCAAATGGCTCTGGCAAGACATCGCTTATCGAGGCAATTCATATTGCGCTGCGTGGAACGTCCTTTCGTGGTAGCGATGAAGCAGTCTGCCAACATGAACAAAAAAGTTATACAATTGATCTTGCGACGGATGAGCAACATTACCGCGTCCAGTACGATCGTCGACATGGGACAAAGCGCAAGCGTTTTATCGTCGATGGTACAATCTATGGTCGCCTTCCCTATGGCAAAAAATATCCAATTGTTCTCTTCGAGCCAGATACCTTGCGGATTATCACTGGCTCGCCGCAGCGCCGGCGTGATTTTCTCGATACGCTTATCCAGCAATATGATGCACACTATAGCCATGAGCTGAGCCGCTACCACCGAGCACTGCAGCAGCGAAATAAATTACTCAAAGACCCTGCTCTTAGTGATGCGACACTTTTCTCGTGGAATCTTATTTTGAGTCAGTATGGTGCGTCGATTATTACGAAGCGTCAGCGGGTGCTGCGTTATCTTAATGCAAAAAGCAGTGCTATGTATCAAAGTATTGCGGGCGTAGCGGATAGCGTTGCGCTACACTACTCAGAGGAGCGCAGCGTGACCGCGCAGCAGCTTCTCGCCGAGTATGAGCAAAAAACAGCGTATGATACAGTGGTGGGCGCGACGAGTGTTGGCCCGCACCGACATGATATAACGGTGCTGTTTCGGGACAATCTGGCCGCCAAGACTGCATCGCGGGGTGAAATCCGCACCATTGTGCTTGCTCTTAAATTTCTTGAGGCGGCCTACATCCAGCAGCAAACAGGCCAAGCACCACTTATTCTACTCGACGATGTCTTTGGCGAGCTCGACCAACAGCGCCAGCAGCGCCTCCTCAGCGAATTCGTCGATAACCAGATTGTGATGACGAGTGCGGTGGGATGAGTAGTACTATACGTCGGCACTGCCACCACGCTGTCGTGGCTGATCAAGGGTGTAGTTTGGCATTAGTGGCTGCTGGGTTGTAATATCAATCATATTAGCGGCATCAAGAACAGACTGTGGCGCATTATTACACTCATATTTGCTAATGGATATTTTGAGTGAACATGCGATGTGCCATTTTGTATCTTGTTTTTGTAGGACAACCTTCAGAGTGTCGCGATTGAGATCGGTGCCATTCCCCTTAAAGGCGAGTGCAGCAACCGCCCAATCTCCCTTCTCTAAAACAGCGTGGCTTTTGATAGTATATAGCGAGGTAATCGTGCTATTGCTCTGAGTGATTGCTTGGTCGATGGCAGATTGCTCCTTGTTTGTTAGTTGTTTGAGATACGCTTGAGTATAATCATAAGGCAAGGAGATAGACTTTTTTTCGCTATCTAATACAACACCTTGGCGCCGCGTTGATACAGTATTGTTGTCGCTTTTTGCGATGAGATAGTACGAGCCTTTGGGTAGGAAGTAATCTTTGCCAGACTCAACCGACT
This sequence comes from Candidatus Saccharimonadota bacterium, assembly GCA_013333645.2. Taxonomy (GTDB): domain Bacteria; phylum Patescibacteriota; class Saccharimonadia; order Saccharimonadales; family Saccharimonadaceae; genus Saccharimonas. The sequence goes on from JABCOK020000016.1 coordinate 22,094, forward strand.
GCTGCGCAACAGTGCGAGTTGGCGCGATCGTTTTTTCGTCTTTACTATCGGTCCCCTTATAGAGCGTGACAGATGTATATTTTGACGTGTCATAGGAAACAGTTATGTGCTGGTGAGCATTGAGGATTGCGAGAATGATCAAAAGGATAATAAAACCACCACAGATGACCGCAAGCGTGACGAGCTGTTTTCTTGAGAGTTCCATCATTATTCTCCGAGGGGGTTTTTATAGTTGGCAAATTCGATTTGATAATCGCTCAGCCGCACACCAGAGGCTACGAGCTTTGCAACAGCTTTGTAGCGGTATTGCGGCGATTCAGTTCGGATAACTAAGACGGGTCGGTCTTCTCTCTTATAATAGCCAATTGAATAGTAGGCGGTTTTGATTGGCAGCTTAGCAACGATCGGGTATGTATTAATAAATTTATTACCAGCTTCAATTGCTTGTTTGCCAGCAATAGACTCGACTTTATCATATTGATCGATGTGCTCACGTTGCCATTTCTTTGCCTCTGCGGAGCGTGGCGTGAGCTCGATAATGACTGTCTGTGATGGTTTTTGTTTTGCATCAATGTCAACTCGATAATTAATAAAGCCGTCTTTGGTAGCGGTAATAATATAGTTACCAGCTGGCACATATGTCGTTCCATTGTAGCCAGAATATTCTGCATCCGTTGCGGCATTTTTCAAAGTGATTTTGGCATCGCTTGGCACAGCGGCAATCTCAATAGGAATCTTCTGTGATCGATCGACAGATTGGTAAATTTGATAACCAATAAAGCCAACAATAGCAACAGCAGCAAAGATGGTTGTTATGATAATCGTTCGACGTTGGCTCATGTTGTGCTACCCCCCTTCTTTCTATACCACACCGCACCATTATAATCGAATCCTTCACCGGCGGCGCTTGGAGCTTTCTCGCCCTGGCTGGCTGAGGCGTACTTGCTCTGAAAGCCTTCAACGTCACCAACATACACCCAGGTATGCCCAGATACAAAGGCAACATCACCAGGCTGGAGCTTATCATCAGTAAACTGGCTGCCATCGGGTTCGTAGGTACCATTAGCATTTCCAAGACGCTGCCAATTTTGCTCGGCCCATTGCCGCTGGAAGGTTGTGCCGCGCCCATCAGAGGCGTAGCCACCTTTCGCATTATTATTATAGGTCTTGTCAAAGCCACTATCGTATAGAAGGGTTGTAATAAAGCCGCCACAGTCAACACCTCCAAAGCTACCAATATAGCGGCCTTCCCCTTGAGCGGTTTGCACTGCGTTTGCATAGTCTGGCTTCTTATCAGTGCCGTGACGTTGAGTAGAAGGTAACTCTGGCCATGCATATTTTGTAACAAGCTGCTGGACGGATCCATTGCCATTGCTACCACCAGTATTGCAGGCTGCCGCTGAACCTTTATCGCTTGCTTTATTATTGCCTAGTGCTGGGCTGTCGATATATTTATTATAGAGGGCCTCAGCGTTGGCTTGGCGCTTGTCGAGTGCGCTGCCGCCACTACCTTCGAATTGTTCCTCAAAGATCTTAGCTGCATCTGATGCTGTTGATGCGCCACGCAATGCATTAGCCACGCCACCACGCCCTGGTGTGTGATTTTGCCATTCGTTGGTGAGGCCCATCTCCCACGCAAGATAACGCAGTTGAATGTTGAGATCGTACGGGTCACCACCCATATCGGCAGCAAATTTGACGACACCATTACCCCACCGGTCAGATGCATCCCATTGAGCGATACCGTGGTGAGTGCCGTTGCTGGCGCGTGGGTCGAGGTTTTGGCCAGATTCCTGCTGGAGGTTACCAACGATACCAGCTGCCTGGGCAAGATTAAGCTTTTGGCCATTACCGGCACTCATGAGGTAGCTGAGGGCCGTCTCGACATTATCTCCCTTGGCCTCAACGACGCCACCACCGTTAGTCGGTGAAGCACAGCAGTTTGCAGCAGCTTTTTGGCTTTGGTTTTGAGTGTTGGTTGCAGAGGAATTACTTGTTGCCGAGCCTGCGTAGCCTGCCATTTCGTCCAGCTGAGCTTGCATGAATTCGATATACTCATTAGTATCGTTCTCATTTGGTGGTGCATAGCGGTTGGCGTAGGCTGATAAACCTTGATCAATCTCACTCGAGAAGACCGACCGGTCATACGAAAACCAGTCACCGCTATCTCTCCCTTGGTTCTCCTGCGCATTTACATCCACACTCGCTTCAAACGATGTCCATTTATACCAATAACGCCCTGCCCCCCCTTCTTCAACGTGGGGTTGGGAGCTAGTAGCCATGCGCCCGAATGCATTATGCCCTTCATTAACCTTCTTTTGGGCGCCAGCTACCTTCGTCGTCGCTAGTTCTGATTCCTTCATGGCGTGAGCATAGGCGAGGAATGGGTTAATATTTGCCTGCTTACCACTGACAACAGCCTTTTGAGCAGTACCCTTCATAGGACTTTCGGGTCGCTTTGCCTCAATATACTTCTCGATTGCCTCGACCATTTTCTGTGCGTCCAAATTGGGATAAGTAAGCCCATTTGGTGCGCCACTGCCAGGACTGGCAGAGGAGAGGTCGGCTTGAGAGCTGCCGCCACTAATGCAGACTGATGAATTATACCAAACAATGCGATTCGTTGAGAGAAACGAAGTATTCATCGCAGCAAAAACAGTGTGTGGTACAGAAAAAGCAACTATGATCGCTGAGGAAAGCACATACAAAGCTCGCTGAAGAAAAAACGGTATAAAAGAACGGCTCATTAAGCTGCTCCTCCAATTTTACGGGCGTATTCCCAATGCCAGGCCTCGGGCTTGCTACCACCGGGTTCTGCCCAGGCAGGGTGAACAAAGCCGTATTTGTGGGCATTTGCAGAGAGCCAATTATAGACAGATGAGCCAAAGTCTCCGACATTAATATCTGCAGCTAAGCCCCAGCCATGGTTTGAGCTACATGGCGGTGCTGGCTTGGCAAGGCCGTTCTGGTAGCGTGGGTTGCCAGGGGTGGCGTAGGCAATTTGAGTGTCGCAATCGCGATATGCTTCGTTGATGCCGAGGCTGCTACCCGTCTCACTTTGGTATGCCTTATTCATTGCCTCCATCGCTTCGGCAGCCTGTTTGTGCATCTTATCTTCTGGCGAGAATGACAACGCAACAAGCTTATCATCAGGAATTTTACCATTCTCAAGGCCGCCCCAGCTGCTCACACTGTCACCGCCCTCAGCAGCTGGCTGCGCTTGATCAAGCTCTGGTTCACCAACGGCTTGACCACTACCACCTCTGTTTGTTGATGCTTGTTGAGTTGTTGAGCCATCAGTTGTGGGGAATCCTTCAGACATTGTTGTGGCAAGGGCTTTGTCTATATTACGGCTGCCGTAGTAGCCATTTGTTTCGTTTGCCATACATTCTTTACCGTCACTTTCGGTTGAGTCGATTCCAGTGTTGCCAATTGGTGTGTCACTTTCGTTGCAGCGCTTAATCCAATTGGCATAGTCTCCAGTTGGGTTTTCATTATCATCCACATTGGAATCAAGCGTGTTGATAACATCATCAACTTCAGCATTTTTTGCTGGGCCAGTTATGCCGCCTATGTAATTACAGAATAGATCAGTTGCGCCGTTTAGTGCACGAACTTCAACGTCTTTGCACGTATCGTATGTTTCTCCAGTTGCTGCTTTTGCCTTGGTTGTGAAAATCATTGATGGTGCTCGAGCGATTTGCCCCAGAGCCCCAAGCATGCCACCAAGTGTACCAGACTGAATCTTTGCAAAAGTTGGCATAAATTGGTTATAAATACTCCCCATGAAGGTGTATTTGCTAGTGGCGTCAAGCGGGCTGTGAGTTGACCGTTGGTAGCGAGCATATTCTTTGCGGTAGTTCTCGTAAAAGGCGTGCTGCTGGGTTGCTTGATCGGCAGTCAGGACGGGCATACGGCTAATAGCATTTTGTGACATGAAGGCTCCTGCGCCAGACACTGTAGCATTACCAACTGCTTCTCCCTGAAGCTTATCAGGTAGTGGGTTGCCAGAGATGATATCAGCAATAATGCTTGGTAAAAAAATCTGGGCTGCCTGCAACCCTATAGCAAGAGCTGCTTGGGCAGCAAGGCTTGCAACCTTAATGCCTTGCCCCGCACCAGGAACAAACATAAGTGCAATACTCCCAATAAGCACTGCTCCCTGGACAAATATATTGTTGTTTACCTTACATACAGAATCTGCCTTTTGACGGCCACCAAGTGAATCAATCGCAGCACCAATTGCTGTCATTATTGGGCCAAATGTTTGCCCACCGAAGCTTCCCCCATTGGTATAGGCAGAGGCTGAATCATCCATACCAGTATCGCCATATGCTGCGTTGCGGTAGCCAAGCGCATTTGTTGCGGCAGTAGACTCAGTAAAGGAATTTTTCTTATCGTCATTAGAATCATCGCTTGATTTCTCGAAACGTTCGGTCCGTGTCCACATATTACCAACAAATGCGATGTTTTCTGGGGATAACTTATCGGGAGTGTTACCGTTATCAAACTCATTCATTGCTTTTGCCATATTGCCACTCACCAGGGTAATCATAGCAAAACGAATAAGCTGTCTATTGCGAATAATTTTAACACCAAGCGCAGTCGCCTTATACATCCCATAGACACTACAGGCGTCATCAACTGCACCAGTAATTTTTACTGCGCTAACCACCTTGCTGAGTGTGCCGCGCTTTGCTGCTTTGGCGATTTTATCAGCCTGTGATTCTGCGCCATCTGCATAGCCATTGAGCTTTTCTGAGGCAGCTTTGCGTTCTGGGCAATTACCACTACAGCCGTCGGGGTCATCACCCGAATAGCCACTTTCGTCTTTGTTCTTTACTTCGCCTGCTTTGGTTGATTTATGACCTTCTTTCACGGTTTCTTTAACGCGTTTTGAGCGTTTTTCATCAGTATTGTCCCCGTTTTCGAACGGAGCCTTTTTTGATGTACCATTTTTCTTGAATATTTTTAATGCTGCTTTGTCTGAAAAAGAGGCAAAATGAGGGTTAAAAGAGGTCTTTAGTGCTTCATCAAAGCCCTTTATATCAGTTAAGGCTTTGTGGAAATTCTCGGCAGTGATACGCTGACCTTTGAATTTAAGTGCTTCGGGTTTTCTCCATTCAATACCACCAATCCGATAAGACTTGACCTCCCCATCGAGTTCAATCCCGACTTTTTTGAATGCTTTGATCTCTCGCTCGGAGAACGTTGCGTATTTACAACGCCACTGCCTTGTTGCACCACAAAAGCCGGTTGTCGAGTTCTTGAGCTTTGCCTTGACGATTTTATTAGCTCGGCTTTGCATGACAGAAGAGAGCTGCAAACTGTATTTTTCGGTAATATTCTCGGTAATATGAATAATCATGAGGCCTGGGCCACCAAAGAATGATACAACACCAGCAAGTGCAAGCATGACTGCAATAATGACGCCAAGTGGGCCACCTTTTTTGAATACGCCGCCAAGCCTACCTTTTTTCTTTTTATTATTTGTAGCGTCATCATCTTGTGGAGAGGTGTTGTCTTGCCACGATGTCGACGGTGCTAGTTCTCCTTCGCGAGCTATTTCACTCGCGCTGAGGTCTGCATCGCTACTAGCATATGTATTACCTGAGGTATTTTGCGAATACCCAGAAGAAGATGAGCTGTTGGTGGAGCTTCGATTGTATGATGGTTTAGAGTAGCTGCTCCCCCCAGATGATTCCCTGTTGCGGAGATTATTAGCAGTAGATGATGAGCTTGATGAAGGTGTGAGAGGCTTTCGGCTCAAACTTTGCCAATGCGTATTCCCCGGATTATGCCGGTCGAGGTCGGGTTTTTGCTGGGAGGGGATGGGGGTAGGCATAGCGGGCTACGACCTCACTGGCTGCTGGTATAAGCTGTTATTGGCCACTGGGTTAGTAGTGATGAATTGCGTCTCGGTTTCGCTGGCGAAGATGCGGATATGGACGTGGTTTTGCCCGGCAAAGAAGAGACCATCGCCCACAGGGAAGTTAGATAGACGCTTACGCTCCTCTTCGGTGAGCTTAAAGACCTCAGCCAGCACATCCACTGCACTGGTCGATTGCTTTAGCAAGAGTTGGAGCGAGCTGTTTGCTACAATAGCCCGGCCCTTCTCGCTCCCCATAAAGTCCTCTACGTCCTGCGTGATGGTCGTCAGGCCCAGAGAGTACTTACGAGCTCGCTTGGCTAGGCTGTGGAGAAACTCCGCCGAGTCTTCGTACTTCATCAGCTGCCAAGCTTCATCGACGATCAGCATCCGCCGGCGCTGTACGGTGCGAGCGATATTCCAGATGTGGCTCAGCACAATATACATTGCCACTGGCCGCAGGTCGTCCTCGAGGTCGCGGATATTAAACACCACCATGCTGTTATTAATATCAACATTGCTTTGCTGGCTAAAGATGCCAGCAAAGGTACCTGTGGTATATTTGCGCAGGCGTTGAGCCAGTGACGGACCTGCTCCACCCATGTGAAGGAGAGTGTCGTAGAGGTCGATGATTGTTGGTGGCTGAGAATTATGTGTTAGTGGGTCGCTGGTAATACCAGCCCGGGCGTAGGTATCGATGAGCGCTTGGTCGAGATCGGCCTCTTCAGCTGGGCTGAGCAAGGCAATCTGTTGCCCACCCACCAACGTGCCGCCCAACATGAGCTTGAAGAGCCGTTGCAGGGTGATGAGATTAGCGCGCAGGGCGTCGGTTGCTTCGTCGCTGTCGATTACTCGGGGAAGGTCAAAGGGGTTAATTCGCGTATCGCTACTGAGGCTGAGGCGGATATAACTGCCGCCGACCGCATCAGCTAGTTTCTGGTACTCGTTCTCAGGGTCGATGACGAGGATGTCGGTGCCAAGCATCATACTGCGCAGCGCCTCGAGCTTAACGGTAAAGGATTTACCAGCACCGGACTTTGCAAAGACGACCATATTTGCATTCTCGAGGCTAAAGCGGTCGAAAATAACGAGCCCTTGGTTGTGCTGGTTAACGCCGTAGAGAATCCCTTCGCCGTCACTAAGGTCGGCACTGGTAAAGGGAAAGCTTGTGCTCACCGCGCCAGTGTTCATGTTGCGGCGGACTTGCAGCTGGTCGGTCATTTGGGGGATGGTACTGTTGAGGCCTTGCTCTTGCTGGTTGCTGGCGGTTTTACTGTAGACCATATTCTGACCAAAGATCGTCTCGATGACGTGCTGGACGAAGCTCAATTCTTCGAGGCTATCGGCATAAAGCGTGACGTAAAGCCCAAAGCGGAAGAAACGCTCGGCCCCAAGCTGTAGCTGGTCGCGCAGCTCCTCGGCATCAGCCAGAGCGGCTTCGCGGGCTGGGTCACGCACCTTACCCTTTTCGGAGTTAAGCGCCATATCGGCCTCAAGCTGTGTCACCTTCTTGCGGAGGTTGTTGAGGACGATCTCTGTCTCAACAGGGTAAATAAACATGCTAATATCGAGCACTTGGTCGATGTTGATCAATCCTGACAGCCAGCCTGTGTAGAGCTCACGTGGGTAACCGTAGATGTAGAGTGTGCGGCCATACTTGGTGCCAATGCGGAAGTACGTGCTGTGGATCTCGAGGCTGCTGGGGGCGATTAGGTCGCGCAGCGTCGTCATCCCCTTGATAAAGGCTTCTTCTACCTCTGCTTGCTCGCGCTCGCGCTGCTGGGCAGCAATGTCGATTGGATCGGGTCGTCGTGCCATCAAAATTCTCCTTTGTGATATGCTGTCGAGGTTGGGACGGCTCCCTCACCCTTGCGGACGAAGGTGGAAGTCACATTATTAAAGTCGCCCAGGGGCTCGCGCACCGCTGTGTCGGGGTTATACATGTTGTAATAGAGGGTGCCGAGCTCCTTAGTCTTGAGCTGCACTGCCCGCACACCAATCTGCATCAAGCCGTTGAGGATGGTGTCAGCCCGGTTGCGGATCTCCTCGCGAGCCCGCTCGTAGGTTTCTTTGCTAATCTTCGTCACAGTGTTAGTGTTCTTGGGGGCGAAGAGCTTGGTGAAGAACCCTTTACTCTGGTCGATAATCGTCCCCTCCCCTGCTGGGTAATACGGGATGACGACGTAGAAGCTCTTGTCCATGATGTTGGCGTTTTGCGAAAGATCGTCGATGAAGTTGATATAGTCTTCCATTAGTACGCTGAGCAGCATGTTATCTTGGGTGCGCTGGATGGCGACCAGCTTATCGAGGTATGGGCCAATATCCACCCGCTGCGAGCGGATGCAGATCTGCACTGGGAAGTACAGCGCATTGAGAAAGTTCTGGTAGCTATACTCTACCCCCTCGCGCTCACGAGCGCTCATCAGGTCGAAGTTAATCGACTCACAGGCGATGACGGCGCGGAAGCTGCCATCACCCATGATGATCATATCATCGCGCAGCTCCGAGAGGAGGAGGCTATTCTGCGTGGTGGCGGGCTTGGGTGGAGCTTTTTTCTTGGTATCTTGGGTGGGCTGATCATTCGTATTACCCTGCACGGCTGGTGGCTGAGCCGGTGCTTGCACTGCCGGATAATTACCCTGCGGCGGAGCGGGGTATTGCGGATAATTAGCTGGCATCTGGCCCGCTGGCGCAGCGCCCTGGCCTTGGCTATAGCCAAACTGGCTGGGTGGCCCAGCTGGTGGCTGTTGATTGTTGGGTGAATTTGGTGACACCACTCTCCTTCTTATTTCTTAGCGCAAAGGGATGACAATTTCATCGTCATCATCCTGACTGGCCTGCTCTTGATGTTGAATCCGGTTGGCTTCATTGGCAATGGCAGCAACGGACAAATCAGAGTTGTTGGCTAGTCTAATTATATCAGGCGAAACGGTGTTTGTGCTAGTGTTTGGCGGCATATTGTTGCGTTGCTGGGCAAGCTGCTCCTCACGCAGGCGCTCCTCGCGGGTAGGGGTTGTCTTGGCGTAATAACTGGGGTCGAGCGGCTGGATAACCGACTGATGAATGCTAGGGTATGGGTTGTAGCGCACCGCCATATCGATGACATTTTTGTCATCGGCCAGTGTCGAGCGCTCTCGGTAGGATACTGCGGCTGGGGTGGGTGTAGGAGCCAGTGTTGGTTGAGCTGGTGCGACGGGTGGTTGCTGAGGTGGTGCTGGCTGGTAGGTAGGCGGCTGGGGAGGATACGACACTGGGGTTTGCGGATAATTGGGGGCTGCTGGCGGGGTGGGTTGCTCTGCAGGTGTTGAAGTGAACGATGGCCGAGTGTCGGCAGGAGGTGCTTCAGCTGGTGGGTTGCTGGGCTCAGTTGTGGTGCGTGCGGCGGACTTTTGGGGTGGCACAAGTGGCACGGCATCGGTGGTGGGAGTGGCGTGCTGGCGCAGGTTGGCATAGATCGCCTCGAAGGATGGTGTTTCTTCTGGCTTAGACTCTGGCGCAGCTTCTGCTGTGGGCTTAGCCGGCGTGTAGGGCTTGCTCAGGGCGTCTGGCAAAACCGAATCATGCGGAATGACGGCGGGCAGTGCCATTGGCAGAGACTGGAGTGAGTCATGCTCTCGCGGCATAGGCTGTGGCTCGGCAGTGGGCATTTCGTCACGCGGCGCATCATCCACTGGCGAAATCTCGTATACCTCGGTAGATTGCTGAGGTGGGTATGGGTTTGGTTGGTTTTGGTAGGCGCTAGCATCAGGCGAGGGAGCTTGCTGATGCGACGACGCTATGCGATTCTCCGGGAAGCTCGTGGACGAATACGTCACCGCTGGGCGCTGAGGCTCTGGTGCTAAGTATGGCGACTCAGACATACGAGGCTGAGGCGGCGACACTGGTGCAAAACCAGCATCGTCAACTGGTGGTTGGTATGGTGGTGCAACCTGTGGTGAGATAGTTGGAGCTGGTTGTGGTGCTGCCTGGTATGGCTGTGGCTGAGCCTGTGGCCATGCTGGCTGATATGGCACGGGAGCTTGCTGGAGTGGTTGCCCGTCAGCTACAGCGGGCAGTGCAGCTGGTGGGGCTTGCATGCGCTCGATGGCGGCTCGGCGCCGGGCTTGGTTGGATTGCTCGATGCGCCGCGTCATCGCTCGCGCTTCGCTGCTGTTGTCATCAAACATGTCAGAGGTCTGTTGAGCCTCGAAATAGACATCGCTAATCATCGACCCCTGTGCATCGGGTACACGGGTGTGGCGAATGGACCATCCATGAGTATCAGCCAGCTGCGACAGATACGCTAGGCGGCGCTCGGCCTCATCTTGGCTGAGATTTTTCGTCCGCTCGATCTCCACCTTCTCGGGTACCGTAATCTCAATCAATGAGTTAATGCCATCAGGTTGCCACATGCGCCGGCGTGGCTTAGTGTAGAACGACACCACCGCTGCGAGGTAGACCTCCATCGGCTGATCCTTGCGCAGTGGCAAAGCTAACGCGCCAAACAGCAGAATAATTGGTACCGGAATGACTGCCAGTGGCAAAAACACCTGTGACAATCCCCACGCTAACGCAATCCCTGCCGCCGCAACCAACAGATAAATAAACTGGCGAAAGCTAAACGGCCCAAGAATCTTATCCTCTGCCTCTACGTCCTGTGCAACCTTATATCTCGACATAGTTTATGTATTTATTATAGCATGAGGGGGATGGGAGGATATAGATAAGATTATCTTCTAAAGCTACGATTTGGTCGATTGCCTCGTACCTTGAAAGGTTGTTGTAATTGTTGATTAATTCGGTTTTGTTCTGCTCGTGCGAGCCCATCTATAATGCCATCAGATACAGCCTGAGCGGTTTTTCTTGCATTTGCAGCAGCTTCTTCTTCTCTGGCTTTAGCTTCCTCTGCGCTCCGCTTTGCGTCTTGTTTTGCTTTATCTACCTCAGCTGCAGGCAATGCATCCTGCGACTGCTGATATGCATGAAGGGCTCCAGACGAACCGCCCAGTTTCTGCTTGGCTTCGGCAGTAACCCTGTGACCTTCAGGACCACTTAGGTAGCTGCTAACATCCTGTTGAAAGCCAGCGAAGTCTGAATGGCTCCAGCCGCCACCATCTTGAGAAACGATACTATTAATAACCGAGCCAAGCTTAGGATCTGAGAGAACAACGTCTGGTTTGTAAGAGCTAACACCGCTACCTTTACCTGCTCGCGTCAAAATTGATTCTGTTAGGAATTGTGCACCATCCTCAACTTTACCTTCAGTGTAGCCACCAAGTGCACTTGTGCCAACCATCTTGCCCCAGCCATTCTCTAGAAGAGCGCTTCCAGATTCTTTCATAACCATTTTACGTTCTTTTTCGGAGAATTGGCTGGCTATACCAGGGGTTACCCGTATAAGATCAGCTACTTCTGGAGCATCCATAGTCGGTATAAGTTTTCGTTGTGCTGCGACCATTTGCTTAGCAGTCATTGTTGATCCATCAAAATTCTTACCTGTCATAAGCATGGTCTTGAGTTGTGATCGATCGTAACGCTTTTGGTACGCCATGATGCGTGAAATATCTTCTTCGTATTCTTTTTCCTCTAGCTCACCTGCAAGGGTTTCTCGCTCCTCGGAATTACCTTTACCGCCAAGTCTATCGAATACTTTTGCATGCAAGCCTGTAGCACCAGCATAGTCCTTGGATTGGCGGAGTTTTTTCTGACGTTTTCGCCGTTCGTTGGCTCGAGCTATACCATAGCCAAGCTTTGTCTCCTGTGCACCATCGAACAGACTTCTCTTGGCGCCAGATTTTGCCATAGCATTAAATGTACCTGCTGCTCCTTTGGCGAAGGCACCGATTGTACCAGTGGCTGCCATCGCACCTTGCAACAGTATTGTTGAACTAAGCATAGGTAGTGTGCTAGCGCCAATTGCAACAAACTGTGACACTGGATCGCCAAGCGTTGAAAATACGTGCGCAGCGACTTTTGATAGGCCAAACACAATAGCAATCATTGGATACACTACAAGCAAACCAAGGAACATATCCCACCACTTCTTGAAGAACTTTTCAGTGTTCGGTAATAATAAGGAAACAAACGCAAGTGGTGCAACGAGTGCTAGGATGACAATAAACGCGTTGCGACCAATAAGGATTAAGAAAGTAATAAGCAATCCAATAACAGCACCTACCAAGAGAATAATAAGAAGAGAAAATTCTGCGAGAGAGGCTAAACCTGCAACAGCCGCGACTGTACCAATTGTGATACCTGCATTTACAACAGTTCCAAAAAAGTCAGATACACCAGGTGAATATTGTTTTGAGCCTCCAAGCGTGTTTATCAAACCATATAGTGAACCACCAAGGATATTCGATAAATCAACCATTACCTGACTAACGTAGAGAGATATATTGATCAAAATAGTAACCATGATAAGCTTGGGTAGCATGCTTTTGACGCCATAGTTAGATAGCCCAAGCCCCGTCATTTGCGAGTAGATAATAAAGAGAAAGGCGAAAACCAGAAGAATATTAGCAATGTTACGGAAGGAAGTCCAAACACTGGTGGCACCTGGGGTCTTTAGCAATTCTGGTTTGACAAATAGGAAGTTATTAATAACGCCGTACAAAGCGTCAGTGAGCTTGCCCATAAAATTAACCGCAGGACAAACAATCCAGCCGATAGCACCAACACTTTCTGGACATGTTGAAGTGCCCTCATCTTGAGTTGGCGCATTACCAGAACAACTTGGAGAATCTGGGTTTTCTTGACAATACTTAGCATCAGGCTTCTCAGACCCTGCAGCAGAACCATTTTTTTTATCTTTATCGCTTCTATAGGAGGCATTATATTTTTTGATAAGTTTAGATGCACCGTCAGCCCATTTATTCATAGCCTGAGCAATTCCTGCACAACTAATCTTGACCGATTCCTTACCATCAGCATGCGTATATATCTTGGTGCTCTTGTCTTTTGAGCCAGAGAGATTATGACTAGAAATATTACCGTTATCAAAATCAATAATCTTTACACCAGTTACGACATTAGAGTTACCAGCTTTTGCACTGTCATTAACACTATATCCGCACCCGTTAGTAAGAGCGGAATGAAGCATAATATATGAACCAGATTCATTACCCATCGCAGTTAGCATATCGACAACTTTGCCATTTGATTCCTTGTAGTGTGTGGTGGTTATAAATTTTTTGAGTTTTTCAACACCAGCATCGCTAAAATCACCTGAGAATTTATTAGAACCAGTTTCGCAATCTTGGCTTTCCTTTTCGTTACCAGATGACGATGATCTATGAATCGGCCCTAGCATATTGCAAAGCATCTTGAGAGGGGTTGTTTTCCATAAACTAGCGGCTTTCTTTACAACAGTATTGCATAGCGCGAGACCTTCGTCATCTTCTGGTACAGCCTTATCAAGATATGTTGGTGCTGTCTGTGCTTTATTTATTGCACTATCTACCCACCATCTACCGCTCTTTGCGTCTTTGTCTTCCAGAAAATGTAGACCACCACTCAAATCATCAGATGATTCATGCACACACGTTTTTATCGCATTAAAGTAATAAAAAGATGCTGCTCGATCTCTTAACGTCCACTTCATAACTGGTGCGTCTGATTCAGCAGAGGCAGGAGCGCTAAGAGTAAATGTGTTGATAGCGACAGCAAGAACAAGTACAAGTGCAAAAATTTTTCGAAATTTTGTAGATAGCATATATGTATCTATTTAATCACATATGAGGTGATAATAAAATACAAGCGGAGGGGTTTTCGAGCATTAAAAGCATAAACCCCATTTGCTAATAGAAAATTCTATCATTATGTTATATAATAGCGGTTAGCACGTTTGTTTGAGGGGACAAATATGCTATCCGCCATCTTCTCCGCTCACTGAAAGGAGGTGAGAAGAATGAGTGGATTAATCATTGCCGCTATATGTGGCAGTGTGTTTCTTTTCGGGCTGATGATAGCCCGAGATAAACAACAACTTATTATTGTTGTTGCTATATTGATCGTCTTTTTGGCGGTCTGGGCCATTCTTTGGAGTGGTCATTTTGCTAAAGAGACTTATCCAAGTCTCTTTGGTACGACTTACCTAGCCCTGGTGGGGCTAGGTATCAATAGCTGGCGATTTGCGTCAGCTGGGGGTCTGCAGAAGCCCTTCGTTTATATTCGAAGCGCTCTTCTGTTATCAACATGCTACTTTATTGTGGCATGTATACTGGCAGTTGTCCTTGATTGGCCTGCTGTTTTCGTTGTTCTCCCCTTTGCTATCGCTTTTGCGATATACAAAGAGGTAGAGATTCGCCGGGCTCGACGGGCCCGTGAGGAGGAGGAAGAAAATGCGGGGTTCTAGTCCTGCGCCCTCCCCTATGCCGCCCATCCCTCCTCTGGGCGGTTTTTCTTTGCGCCATAGTCGGTTCAATCAGAAATATAAAACAATATATAAGAGAGAAGGTGGCTCTATAACCTTCTCTCTTATCTTAATAACTCTCGATGCTACCGTATGGTAACATGCGTAGAAACATAGCGAACACCAGTTGTTCCATTTGGTGCTGTCGTGTTCTCCGAAACGAAATACACTCTATAGCGTGGGCTCTGGGGAGACGGTTGGATAACAAAAGCAACTTCACCATGTGGTGCAATATGCTCTATGTTTGTCCCATCGGCATCACTTTGGCGTTCTGGAACGGTATATGTCCTACCTCCATCTGTGGAATTACGCCCAATAGTATATGAGTGAGAAGTGTTTCGCACTTGACGTGTTAGATTAGTAGGATCGATAGCCGGGTCTTCTGTCGATGCACTAACTAGATCATCATTTCTTACCCATCGATCGAGAGTTTGCAGTAGCTCATTCTTTCGGTTGTGTGGATACTGAAGGTTATTGACCTTTTCTGCAACATTTGGATCATTATTCCCTGGTACCCTATCAAATGCCAAAATAGCTGCGGCCGCTGTTTTGGCTTGTTTTAGAGCATTCTCGCCATTATCCTTTGCGCTCACAATAATATTGTATGCTACAAAGTGGCGGATGCCAGATGCAGTGAGGGCATCTTGAGCAGTATACTCACTTGCCTGCCTGGATGGTGGCAACTTCGCAACGCGTTTGAGGTCTGCAATAGAGACAATCGGGAGGCCATCACTATCGACTTGGCCAGCCTCTTGTGGCATTGATGGAAAGTATTCTGGTACTTTCTCAATAGCTTTATCTGTGTAAGTTTCAAGTAACACTTGAGCAAGGCAATCCTTGACGTCTTGCTCGGGGCTACCAATGATGGTCTCAGGGCTGCCGCTTAATAAATTCTGACAAGCTTGCTGATTCTCCGGAGAAAGGGATCGCCAGGTATCGGTTGTTTGTATTTTCTCGAGCGGTGGTTGATATGGCTCAGCCGTTTGGGTTACTTCGGGAGTAGGATTTTGATTTACTTCGTTTTCTGCGATATTTTCCAGCTCAGCAGCTTTTTGCTCTTGTTGACGCTTTTTTGCCTGATATGCAGCATATCCGCTAACTCCTAGAACTGCAGCCCCAATAGCGCCAAAGCCCAACAGATCCCTTCTAGTGGTCTTTATATCCTTAAGTTTGCCTAAGATCGAAGATTTTTCATCCTCATGATCTGGCGAAGGCTGGTCTTGTGACTCCTTTGGGAGAACAGCAACATCGGGGCTCTGTGGAGTTTGTGGGTGTTCCCATTCCGTATCTGGTGTTTGTGTTGGTGGCCGATCATACGTTTGTGTCATAAGCTTCAATCCTCCCCAATACAGGATTAGTGGTTATGTGTGCTATTATACGCGCACTTGCGTCTCATGCTACCATTGTTTGCGCGGCAGGTCAAATATTTTTTGGCCTCTGTTGAAGAAAATAGATAGCGAGCATAGACAGAGGTTACTATAGAAATATATTCGAATGATATTTTTTGGTAAAAAATAAGAGATGTTTTATACATAAGGTACATTATCTATGCCGAGATGTATGTCTTGCATGTATGTACGACCCAATGCCTATTGCCTCGCCCAAAGCGGTTACCGACAGCGCAGTAATGAGTTCTGCAGTATGGTGTTGATTTTGTTTAGTATGCTGAGAGGGTATGGTTGGCCGTTCAACAGGAGCGGGTGGTGTGTTGTGTGATTGCTTCCACTGTCGGTAACTATTAATAAGTTCTGGAATGTGTGCTGCTTGCCGGATGCCAATGGCAGTCATCGTTGCTGCGTACATAACATCTACACCGAGTAACGCGGCAGTTGTTGTCGAATATGATTCCGCCTTGAGCTGCTGGCTGTGGTTCTGTGTAGCGCGGGCACCCATATATCCTTGGTATAAATGTCCTGCCGACATAATACCAAAAACTGCGACTGCACCAATCATATGCTTCGTCTTTTGCGAATCTGGTGCAGTCATATAGTCCTTATAGATATCCTTGAGGAAGAATTTTCCAGCAAAGGGTGCCTTGTCAATGGCAGCGAAGAGAGGATTTTTTGGTTGTTTGGCCGTCTGGTCGGGTTTGTGATTTTGCTCCATAGGCTATTATTTAGCATACTATTGGGTATTATTTTGTCAAATTCAGCAATCATCTAGGTAGCCCATTGCCACCCCACCCTACATCCGCTATAATACAGAGGTACGGAGAGGTGCAAGAGTGGTTGAATTGGCACGCCTGGAACGCGTGTGTGGCGGCAACGTCACCCAGGGTTCGAATCCCTGTCTCTCCGCCATATCAGCGCTAGGCGGTACGCTGCCATAGAAGTGCGCTGCTGATTCGTCTTTTGGCATGATGCGTGGCTATACTGCATATTTTGTGCAGATTGGGCTTGCAGAAATGTTTTTTGACAGTTTATACTAAAGGATAATTATGGTACGATCTTCTACACCAGTTATAGAACTCCGAGGCCTCACCAAGCAGTATGGTCTGGGTGATGCTGCCCAAAACGCCTTGGATAATGTCGACCTGCGAGTCGAAAAAGGCGAATTCATCGTCATCATGGGCCCTAGTGGCTGCGGTAAGACGACACTGCTCAATATTATGGGTTTGCTCGACCGCGCAGACAGCGGCGAGTATTTTCTTGATGGGACATCGGTCGCGACGCTGAGCAAGCGTCAACACGCCCGGATTCGCTCGCGGCAGATTGGCATCGTCTTCCAGAGTTTTAACCTGATTAATCGCCTAACAGTGCTTGAGAATGTTGCTCTTCCCTTGAGCTATCGTGGGGGGATGCGCCGCGTCAAGCGCCTGGAGCAAGCCAGTGCGGTGCTGAAGAATTTCCACCTCCAAGAGCGCGAATATTACATGCCGTGGCAGCTCAGTGGTGGACAGGTGCAGCGCGTGGCGATTGCTCGCGCCCTGGTAAATCACCCGTCGATTATCCTAGCTGATGAGCCAACAGGTAACCTCGATAGCCGTTCGAGTCATATTATTATGGAAGAACTGGCTCAACTACACCGCCGGGGTAATACCATCATTATGGTGACGCACAACCCGAACCTCACGAGCTACGCCAGCCGTGTGATTAAGATGCTTGATGGGCAGATTGCCAGTGATGAGCAGATGCGCACCACTGCCGCTACGCCAACACCAGTGGCCCGCAAGCCACGAGTTCGCCGGGCAGCACCTGCTGGCAAGGCTGCGCCGACGATTGCGCAGGGCACGGCAGCGGCCGCTCAGCCAGCTGCGCCAGTCAAGGCAATTGCTCGCGGTCGTCCAGCAAAGGCCCCTGCACCAGCAACGACAGCACCAACAGTGGTCGATTACGAAGATCCGCATACCCAAGATGGCCCGACTATTGAGCCTATGCCAGTTGCTCCACCAGAAGTGCCGCCAGCCTTGCCCGCCGCACAGCAAACGACTTCGGCTACCCCAGCTCAGTCTCAGTCTGCAGCAATGCAACCTCAACTAGCCGCGCCGCAACCAACCAACCAACCTGCAGCACCAGTGGCTCATACTGCAGCCCAGTCATCATCCACACCGTCTGCTGTATCGACCGCTCAGCCAGCTGTGGCGACACCAGCTCAGCAGCCCACTCTACCATCGTCTGCTCACCAATCTAGTACAAAGGAGCCCCAGGCATGATAATCATCGACCATTTCGAAAATGCAAGTAGCAGCTTCCGTCGCAATCGCGGCCGTAATTTGCTGGCAACGCTGGGTGTGGCAATTGGTGTGGGTAGTATTGTGGCGATCTTGGCACTGAGCGGTGGCCTGCATAACATTATTTCTCAACAGGTGTCTGAGCTTAATAATAACCTCATTGTCGTGCGCCCTGGTGTACAAGACAAGAGTTTCTCGTCACTGGCGAGCTCGGTGGCGCAGTATAATTACAACACCAGTACTATCACCGAGTCCGACGTTGAGGCGGTGCGCAAGATGCCACATATCCGCGCCGTAGCACCAATGATGACTTCTGAGAATAAGCTCAAGGGAGATGGCCGAGAGGCTAATGCGACTGTTGTGGCGACCTCGCCAGAACTTGCTATTACCAGCCAGCTTGCACTGCGCGATGGCGACTTCCTCGAGGGAGGGACGCACGATGCCAAGCCAGCGGTGCTTGGGCCAAAG
The DNA here is from genome assembly GCA_013333645.2 of Candidatus Saccharimonadota bacterium. Lineage (GTDB taxonomy): Bacteria > Patescibacteriota > Saccharimonadia > Saccharimonadales > Saccharimonadaceae > Saccharimonas. Next base: position 40,492 of record JABCOK020000016.1, read on the forward strand.
CTGTCGGTGCAGCTGTTTGGTACAGAGCAGTCGATTGGCCAGACGTTCAAAATCCGCGGCAAGGAGTTCATTGTGGTGGGCGTGATGCGCGGTGTAGAAAAGCCACTGAATTATAACAACGTTGATTTCGACAACGCAGCTATCATCACCACTGAGGCAGGTAAGAAGATCCATAATGGCCATACGCAGATCCAGCAGATCAACATCCAGGCTGATGCATCGCAGCAGGTCGGGCAGATTGCTCAGCAAGTTAAGGACAAGATTACGCAAAATCACCAAGGGGAAGAAGACTTTACTGTGGCAACGGGCGATGCGATCAGTCAACCAACCAACCGACTCTTCACAGCACTAACCCAGGTGTTGACGCTGATTGCAGCAATCTCGCTGGTGGTTGGTGGTATTGGTATCATGAACATCATGCTGGTGAGTGTGGTAGAGCGCACGCGCGAGGTGGGTATCCGCAAAGCGGTTGGCGCAACTGATGGGAATATCATCACGCAGTTCGTTATTGAGGCACTGGCGATTAGCTTGCTTGGTGGTATCCTGGGCTACATTCTGGGTTACATAGTAGCGCTGAGCTTTAGCGTCTGGCTGTCCTTCCCGCCAGCACTGGAGTGGCAGACGGCGGTGATGGCAATTGGCCTCGCACTGGCGGTTGGCCTCACCTTCGGTCTCTACCCAGCTATTCGGGCCGCGCGCAAGAACACGATCGAGTCGCTACGGCAGTACCACTAAACAAGATAGTTATTTTGATACAGAACCCGCCTGAAATGTGGCGGGTTTTTTGTATGAGTTGTGGTATTTCTGGCCCACACTCTGCTCATTTACAGAGTAAGATGATAGAATTTTTGCGCGTATTATTCCAGATTAATCGTCATACGTAATATTTGAGATGATGAGCGATTTCGTTGGTGAATTTATTGTAGCAGCTTGTTGTTTATGTAACATTTTGCGATAGCGAGTTACCATACAAGATCATGACAAGGGCTTAAGAATTAGAATAGAAAAAACAAAACACTACGATTCTCAAAAACTAAAACACGCTAGGTTAGAGCTTTAAGATTTGTCGCCCTTCCCCTGCTTCACGCCATTCAACACACCAAGGTAGCAGCTAGCAAATTCTGCTAGTATCATGCCGTGCAGCACCTGCTCTACCTCTGTCTCGCCAGCAAACAAGATAGACTTCGCGTGGGGTCTGCGGCCACTGAGGTGGCGATCGAGCGCTGCCATGCGCTGCTGGGTAGCGGCGTCATTCTCACTCGCGAGATCGAAAAGCGCGAATGGCTTATCCACCGGATGGCTTAGCCAGCCATGAGCACCAGCCTGCTCTGCCTCAGTAAGGGTAGTAGAGAATGCCACATTGTACGCCCGCTCCTGCCAACACCATTGCCACCACTGGGCCACTGGCGCGAGTGCCCCACTGGCGCAAAACACCGCTGTCTTGCCCGCCGCTTGGCGTGCAAGCTGCTTGGCGAGGTTGCGAGCGGTCGGCACGGTGGCACCCCACTGCTGCAGCGTGTCGCTCACATAGGCTGCGCTATGGGCTATAGCATCCACCACATCACTATCCAGCAGGTGGTAAGCTACCAGTAACCTACCAAGCGTTGTGAGTATGCGCTGCTGTTCCACCTGCCCTTCCCTATGAGTAATTGGCATAATAGTGGCTGCAGGATATGCTACAGCGTACTCAGCCGCGGCAGTATCATGAATAAGCAGAATAGCTGGAGCGGCATGCTGCTGTGTATAGCGCAGAATATTCTCCACCTGGTAAGGTGAGATGCCAGCCTCGATAATAATCACCAGGCTATGTGCATCCACAAATGCTGGTACTGCTGCTGCCTCGCAGCACAGTACAGGCACAGCCATATAAGGCTGCATGAGCTGCTGAGCGACGAGAGCCAACACCGCATCACCATCTGTTGCTATAATAACAACATTATGAATATCATGCTGGGATGATAAGTGTGAGAGCTGATTTGCTACCTCTGTTGGTAGCGTCGTTTGTTTCCATAATGTTGCAACGTGATGCAGAGTTGCTTCGGCACCACGTTGACGCAATATGGTCTGGTCATCAAGCATAATCGTCTCCTTCTGCTTGCAAGAGTATACCCTCCCATGATACATTAATTAGCAGAGAATCATAAGCATATTTGGAGACAGGTGGGAACCATGAATATCAGCACTACATCACAATCAATTACCGACGATCAAGAGCTTGCCAAGGTGCTTGCTGGGATCGGCCCACAGGTAGGCACAGCAGCGTCGCAACGGTCGCAGGCAATGATGTCGGGGCAAGGTGCTGGCCGTTCATCACTCTCGGGTATGTCGGGCAATATGGGCTCATCAGTGCCAGTGATGTCCTCGCAGCAGCAATCGTCGCAGCCTGCGCCTAGTGGTGAGGCGCTTAATGGCGTGAAGCAGTCGGCCATCAAAGAGCTGCGCCCACTGGTGGATAAGCTCAACGTCAGCCCAGATGAGAAGTTCGACACCTATTTGCTTTTGATCCGCTCGACAGACGACAAGAGTTTGATCGACCCAGCATACCAAATTGCCAAATCCATCCGCGACGAAACCCGCCGCGCTCAAGCGCTGCTCGACATCATCAAGGAGATCGACTATTTGTCGCAGCGGTAGCGGATACTGCAATAAGAACAAGCATTATCACCACTGATGTGGTGATTTTGTTATAGCGCTAAAAATGATATATACTACAAACACAACCATGACAAAAACACGCCACTATAAGACACACCATACACATAAACGCTATTATGTTGATACAATGCCATCGCCTATATCGCCGAGCCAGTGGTCGACGTCTTCTTCGAACATCAAAAAGCAGCTTGTTACTGTTGATGCAGCGCTGAAGAGCCAAAAGCCACATCTCACCTACCTCGTCGAGCAAGCAGGCCGTAACTGGAGTAAGGAGAAACACCGCCAGCGGCGCTCGGCTGCCCTGGGAGAAAGTGCTGTGACGCTTGTGCAGCACTATGCGAGCAAAGAACAGTGGTCGCATGTCGATATGGCGCGGCTGCTTGCGGCATATCCTGGCTGGGTGGAGGCGACTGAACAAGATGATACGACGCTAACTCGGCAAGAAAAGAAGCAGCGGATCAAGAAGCTCACACACTTTAACCATGCCCTGCGCGATGTGATAGACAACGCCACACACGCCTGTGAGACATGGAAGTCGATACCGTCTGTATCGGATATAGTTAACGGCTTAGAAGCAGTGTGTCCAGGCAATAAGCATGCTCAAAACAAGCAAGATCGAAAAGATATGCTGTATGCGACAGTAGCGGGCGTTCGCAATGAAGTGCTCTTCATGCGGGTGCTGGATGAAGCGGGCATTGCCTATGAGCCAGGCACGGCCAACCAGGATATGCGCGGGATAGACATAATGGTGAATGGTAAGCTGATTGACCTCAAGTCGTCTGAATACTACGTGTATGAGGCCCAGGAAGATGCTGCTGAGCATGGCGATCACAGACGGATCTTTTTCTTCCCTGGTGTGGAGGGGTATGAATATCGCAATAAACTAATGCTGACGAAGGAAAAAATTATCCGGGTTATGCCACGGGTGGTAGCCCGTATGTATAGCCATGGTATCCTAGATAAGCCAACACAACAGAGGTAGATCTCACAACAGACACGCGACCATAATAGAGGTAAAGGAGGTGCATTGCCATATGTCACACGAAATACCACGGCAGCCGTCAAATGAAGACTACGAGAGGCACTCAGTACTCAAAGAGTCAATTTCTCGATCGATTTTTGAAAGAAGGCCATGGCCCTATAGTGGGGCTGAGAATGAGACGAGGCTGCTTTCTATCCAGTGGATGTCGCTACAGTGTGCTGAGGATGGCTGGGTAGCAATTGGTCTGACCACTGATGGGCGCTATGTAAGAGTGGGTAGTAGCGATGATACAGACGATGTGATGTTCAAAGTAGAACCCAAACAAGCTGACGGAGAGACAGATACCTCACAGGGTAGTTAGAGCGAGTATCCGTAGGGTAAAAACACTAGCTTGCCGACGCACGCTTGCTGTGACGCGAAGTTGGCTTTTTCTTGCGCTTGGCTTTGTCTTTGGCTTTGGGCCGAGGTTTGCTGGCGTCTTTTGTGCGCTTGCTCTTGCCTTTCGCTGTCTTCTTCTTCGATGCTTGCCGCTCGCGGATAGCGTTTCGCACCTCTGTTATTTCGTCCCAGGGGTGGGTACCATCGGCGCGCTCGATGGTTTTTTCGTGGCCTTTGCCGAGGAAGACGACGGTGTCGCGGGCGGTGCGGGCACGGCGGACGGCAAAGCGGATGGCCTCAGCGCGGTCGTGGATGAGGAAGAGGTCGGTGTCTTGGGTTTTGCCAGCGGCTTCTGCGCCTTTGGCGATTTGGGTGAGGATGTGTTGCCCATCGATGTCACGATCGTCTTCTTCGGTGATAATAAGCTCGTCGGCGATTCGTCCTGCGATCTTGCCTTGGATGGCTCGCTTGGACTCATCGCGCCGGCCAGCTGCGCCAAACAGGACGATCAGCTTGCCTTTCGTGCTCGCTCGCACACTACCGAGGAGCCGCTCGAAAGCGTCGGGTGTGTGGGCAAAATCGACAATAGCGGAGAATGGCTGCCCAGCATCCACGACTGTCATGCGGCCATCCACCCCTGTGAGTGCAGCCAGGCCGTGTTCGATCTGTACCCGGCTTAAGCCCACCTCGTGCCCCACGGCTACTGCGGCTAGGCTGTTGGCAATGTTGAACTCACCCGGCATATTGATGGCGATGTGGTGCATCTCCCCCATTAGCCACACATCGTAGCGGCTGCCCGAGGCGGTTTGGGTGATGTTAGTCGCCCGGATGTTGCCGTCAGCGATGCCGTAGCATAGGCTACGGGGCACGGCTTGCTCGAAGACTGCTGCTGATGGGTCATCCGCATTGATAATGCCAACCCGCCGCGCGAGCTTGAAGAGACGTATCTTGGCGGCGCGGTAGCGCTCGAATGTCTTGTGATAATCCAGATGCTCGTGCGTGACGTTGGTCATGACGGCAATGTCGATCGGGACGCCAAAGATGCGATGCTGCGCCAATGCATGGCTCGTCACCTCTAGCACCACCCACTGCACATTACGCCGTCGAAACTCTGCCAAACGCTGCTGCAACAGGGGTGCAGATACAGTAGTCATGTGCTCGGTTTGCGATGTGATGTCGTCGTTCACTCCATACGCCACCGTCGTCATCAGGCCGACATTGTAGCCTGCTTCGACCAGCATGCGGTGGATCATAAAGCACGTCGTGGTCTTGCCATTTGTCCCCGTTACGCCAATGACGTGCATGCCCTGGGCTGGGAAGCCTTGGTTGGCCGCTGCCGCAGTGGCTTCGAGCAGCCGATAACCTGGCTCCAGCGCCGCCAGCACGCTGGGTGGAAGCGTATTCTTGAGTGTTTGTTTTAGAGAAAATGCCATGGCACATATTATACCACTTTTGATAGTATTTAAAACCATGAGAGGCATGTTTTTTGGGTAGAGCACATGTGGGAGAAAAAGTGCAAAATCTCTCTTGCCATTAGCTTTATTATCTTCTCAGTTTTATCTGATGAAGTGGCGAAATTTGTCATTGTGTTAATATTAATATTCTCGTAGAATGTTGACCTGAGTATCGCATCGAACGGAAAAGGAGAAGTTGAGAGTAAGCCTACCATTGAGGCTCAAACTCATGCAATTTGATTTTTTATTATCACACTACTCTCTCATCTTCCCTGCTCTGCTATAATAACCCTATGAAGATTCTTGGGATTGAGAGCAGCTGCGATGAGACGGCGGCTGCGGTGGTGGCCGATGGGCGGCGCTTGCTGAGTAGCGTCGTGCACTCGCAGATAGATATTCATGCCCAGTATGGCGGCGTGGTGCCAGAAGTAGCAGCGCGGAGCCATATTGAGATGATTACCCCAGTGATTGACCGCGCATTGGTTGAGGCGGCATGCAGCTGGGATGATATTGATGGCATTGCTGTGACGTATGCGCCTGGGCTGGTAGGGTCGCTGCTGATTGGGACACTGGCAGCGAGGACGCTCGCAATTGTGCACAAGAAGCCGCTCTACGCAATTCATCATGTGGAGGCACACGTCTATGCCAACTTCGTGGTGGAGGACGGCCGATCGAAGCCCGAGCCAGCCCTAGCGCTCCCTACTGCGCAGCCGAGCTTCCCTATGCTGGCGCTCATCGTCTCTGGTGGGCATAGTCAGCTGGTGCTGTTTCGCGCGCATGGTGACTATACACTACTTGGTCAAACACAGGATGATGCTGTGGGCGAAGCCTTCGATAAGGTAGCGAAGATCATTGGTCTGCCCTACCCTGGCGGCCCGGCTATTGCTGCTGCCGCTACGCACGGTGACCCGCAGCATTACGCGTTACCTAAGGCGCGGATGCATGGCCAGTATGATTTCTCTTTTTCGGGCCTTAAAACGGCCGTGCTGCGCCGAATGCAAGCTGAGGTAGGCAAAGATGCCTCTTTTCCTTCGCACGAGCTTCCAGCACTTGTTACGCCGCAGCAGCGCTATGATATGGCGGCGAGCTTCCAACGTATAGCGGTAGAGACGTTAGTCGATAAGACGGTGCTGGCCTACGAGCACTATGCGCCGCGCTCCGTCGTGATTGCTGGCGGTGTGGCGGCCAACCAAGAACTCCGGCGCCAGCTGCGCACCGCCCTGCCCTGCTCCATTAGCTACGCACCGATGGCCTTTTGTACGGACAACGCAGTGATGATTGCTACCCTTGGCTACTACTACGCCCAGGCTGGCCACACAGTCGACCCATACCTGCTCGAAGTGCAACCGAGTTTGTCGATGCGCGAAGCGGTGTGGGCTGATAATTAGCCTTCTTTTGCGCGAATCTGCCTGGCCAGCGCTGCAGCAGCTACAACAGTTTCGTCGAGTGTGTGATAGATCGGGAGCTTTGGCCGCTCGAGGTGTGCTTGTGTTTCGATATCAAATGGTCGGTCGAAGCTTTTGTCAATGCCAAGCACGATGGACGAGCCGCGTCCGAGTTCCTTACCAAGCTCTAGTGGTGTAATGATGCCCGGCCCCTTGACGAAGTAAAACATGACCACGCGTGCGAGCTGCAAATTCCGGTGCTCCCACGTGATCTGCTCCTTCGCAATATCACCAACGCGTGGTATTCCTTCTGGGCGTCGTGGGTTGGCAATAATGAGCTCTTCGCCGCGCTCAATATTTTCTAATAATTTTTCTGCTTGCTTTTGCCAATCTTCTGCACCAGAAATAGGGCCTGCAACGAAGATGTCTGGCCGTAATTCTTGCATAGATAACGCTGATGTTGGGCGTTTGACGAGCATGGCAAAATAGTATCATGGACTACTGCAAAGATCAAATATCATAGACACGAAAAATAAGCTGAAGATCTGCAAGTCGCGGATTTTTCATCTCACCGTAAGGTGATGTCATCTACCACGGTGCCTAATAGTGTAGATATTGTTACGAAGGCAGTGCTCTACCGCGCTATAATCTTTCGCGCTGCACGCACACAGCGAATCACCTGATGCATGAATGGTCGAGCAATATATTCATAGCAACCAGCGCGTTCCTCCAGTTGGCCACCAAAACCTTTCTTGAAGTGATACACTCCCTCTTGCTCGGGGAAACCGTTGAAGTTTCCGCTTGTGCCGTAGAAGTTGTAGCGCTGAGTGCCAAGGCTGATGGCACGGCGCATTGCTGCGTATTGCAAGGCGTATGAGCCAGAGAACTTGGCATGCTGATCGTCCGACCCACTAAGAAAATACACCACTTCGTTATCGCTTGTGTGCATGAAGATGGCGGCGGCAAGTGGCAGGACGTCGCCGCTAGCTGCCTGGCGCAACGTTTCGTAATCTGCCAAGCGTTTGGATACCGCAGTGAGCTGATTGTCGAGCTCCTTCACCTGCCCTTGCTTGTCTGGCTCAGTCGCTAGCGCATCGCGCTCGGTTTGCAGTGCATCCTGCTGAGCGCTGAGGCGGGCTTGGTAGCCAGCAAGGTCGAGCTCGGCAATCAGAAACCACGCCTGCGTGCGGTGGAAGGCGCGGAACAATTGCTGATAAAATTCTTCGTTGCGCCCCGAGAAGCCACGCCGCGTGCCGGTATCGATTAGCAATTTCGCAAATGGCGCAAGGTCGTCCACCGCAGTAATCTCGCGTACCGCCACACCATACTTGGTGGCCGCCTTGACGCAGCTGCGCGTCTTGGCGTCGAAGCTCTTGAGTAGTGCTGCGTCGTCGTGGTGGTAGGACGAGAGATCTTTGGCAAAGAACCAGCGCACATAGCGCGCGTTGCGGTCGGTCTGCTGTGGGGGGGTGGCGCGGAAACCTGTCTTTTCTAATTGTTGCAGCGCCTTGGCCGTGCCTGCTACTTCGAGAAGCTGAGTAGGGTCACTTCCCTGCCGCAGGATGAGTGGCGGCTGAAGCCGGAGCAGAATACCTTTGTGTGCTTTGACATATTTCTTAAGTTCTGTCAATAATGTACTGAGCACTGCTGGGTTGTGATAATCCACGAGCGGCCCTTGCAAACATTCAAACTCGCTATAGCCCAAGGTGCGCCACTCATATAACACGGCGGTAGCCACCAAGCGCTCACCCTCAGCAAACAGCCCCAGACAATGTGGCTGCCAGCCCAGCTGCGCCACCCGCTTGGCGTTGGCGGCCGACTGGACGAAGCTCCCTAGCGGATGCTGCGCCACAAATTGCTCGAGTGTGGATGGTTTAATAGGTTTGAGCTGCATACTAATAGCGCTAGTATAGCATTTTTGAGTGGTGAGAGGAAGAGAGCGATGGTGATGAGCAACACACGCTTGGCTAAACGAAGGAGTTTAGAGAGATAATACTTTACACCAGGCCCATCATTTCGTCAGAGCATACATGAATGTGTTTTTGCAATAATCATCAGTGAAAATCCGCTACAAAGTTGCTATACTAATGTTATGAAACATTTTTTACAGACTGAGGCATGGGAGGCCTTTCAACAAGCGCAGCAGCGCCATACGGTGCGGCGGGCAGACAAAGGGTGGCAGTATTATGGCATTATTGAGCACGGTCGGCTCAACCATCGGTTGTATGTACCCTATGGGCCTGAAGCAGATAATGATGCAGCCCAGGAAGCGGCGCTCAAGGATATCATTGCCACTGGGCGGCAATATGGTGCAGACTTTGTGCGGGTTGACCCCCGGACGACGCGACTTGAGCAGTTGCAAAATCTTGGCTTTCGCAAGGCGAAGAGCCTCCAACCAGATCGAACGATTATTAATGATGTAACGATGGATCACGATGCGATCCTGGCTAATGCCAAGCAAGCAGTACGTTACACGTGGCGCAAAAATCAGAAGGCAGGTGTGCGGTTCCATAACAGTTATGAACCAGCAGATATAGAGATCTTTCTTGATATGATTCACGATGTTGCCAAGCGTACTGGCATGCAGCCGCATAGTGATGGGTACTTTCGCCAAATGGCAGAGGTGCTCTTCCCACGCAAGGCAGCTGGCCTGATGTATGCCACGTTAGAGGACAAGCCAGTTGCTAGCCTGATATTCTTTAGTGACGGCACGACGATGGCCTATGCCCATGCGGCATCCTACACCGCTCAGCGCAACCTCAGCCCAGCTACAGCACTAGTGGTGTCTGCCCTCTTCTATGCGCACGATACTGGGCACAAATTTTTTGACTTTTACGGCATTGCGCCAGACGATGTGCCGAAGGATCACCCCTGGGCGGGCTTCACGCACTTTAAGAAGTCGTTTGGGGGTACGCCGGTGGATTATATCGGCACCTGGGAAAAACCTCTCCACCCACTGCGCTACCGGCTGTATCACCTCTACCAAGCGCTGTATCAGCACGTGCGTAGCCTGCGTCAGGCGTCGTATCGTCGCTCGCATAAGTAGTAGCTGGTGGGGTCACTCAGAGAAAGACGCTCTAGCGGGGCGTCTTTTTATATTATCTTTCCCCTTCCCTACTCTACTGATGTGACTTTAGATGGAAAACAATATGAGATCCATATGCTGATGTGGGGCTATAGAGCTTGATGAAATTGCGCATTATTCACGTGAAATAGAGATATGTATAGATGAAAAATTGGGCTACCTCTTCCCTACTGTAATTCAATTTTGGTTGTCACTATAATAAACACAATTTATCTTCATCTCTAATTTATTATTCATACTTCCCTTTTGTATTATGTGAAGCGCGTTGATGAATGCAGCATGATGGTATGTGGGCAGACATTTGCAATGCAGAGACTTCTGCTGCTTTTCTGGTAGTCTGCCCATTCCCCATGCTCTACTGGATGAGATAGTAAAATCGTAATTGCTTTAGTCACAAGTCGTCACGCATCACACCTTCCACGTGAAAACTACACAATGGGAAACTATCAGAACAAGTGACCACTTGATAGTGACTAATCTGCAAAGCGAAAAACAAATCATATGATTTTAATCAGCTGCGTCTTAGCCTTATCCTAACCCCTGTCACCTCTGCCATTGAACCATCAAACGTGCTATACTAGGTGCTGAAGTTGCACCAAAAAATCGGCCTGGCAGATATTGCACCCATATTTTTCATGTGAAGTATCGACCGCGCCGTTTTCGTGTGAAAAGTATCAATAATCTGTAAGGAAGCCACCGCCATGAAACTTGCCAAGACCTACAACCCTAACGAATACGAGCCAAATATCTACGCTATGTGGGAGAGTGCTGGCGTGTTTCGACCGAGAGGAGAGGGCACACCGTATAGCATCGTGATGCCGCCGCCCAATGCCAATGGCAACCTGCACGTCGGGCATGCGCTAGGCTCGGCTTTGCAAGATATTTTGGTGCGCTACCACCGGATGAAGGGCGACGACGCGGTGTTTATCCCTGGGGCAGACCATGCTGGCTTCGAAACGTGGGTGGTGTATGAGCGCGAGCTAGAAAAACAGGGTAAGACGCGCTTCGATTACTCTCGTGATGAGCTATATACACAGGTGTGGAACTTTGTCGACCAGAAGCGGGGCGATATGGAACTCCAGCTGCGCGCCCTTGGCGTTGGGGCTGACTGGGAAGATATGGTCTTTACGCTTGACCCTAAGGTGGTGGAGACGGTCTACGGTACCTTCAACAAGCTGTGGCAGGACGGGCTGATCTACCGCGGTGAGCGGATCGTCAACTACTGTACCAAGCACCAAACCAGTTTTGCTGACATCGAGGTGGTGCACAAGACGGAGAAGTCTAATCTGTGGCGTATTGCGTATCCACTACTCGATCATATTGGTGAAATTATCGTTGCTACGACGCGGCCCGAGACGCTACTGGGTGATACCGCCATCGCTGTCAACCCGGCAGATGAACGCTACAAGAAATTGATTGGCACTAAGGCGCTGCTCCCACTAGTGGGGCGCGAGATCCCGATTATTGCTGACGAATATGTCGATGCGTCATATGGTACTGGTGCAGTCAAGATTACGCCGGCTCACGACCCAAATGATTTCGAGATGGGGCAGCGACATGGGCTGCCAGTGGAGCAGGTGATTGGTTTTGACGGGCGAATGACGAATGTTCCCGCACCATTTGATGGTCTCACCACGACGGAGGCACGCCAGCGTGTACTAGAGGCGCTGGAGCGCGAAGAGCTGCGCCGTGGCGAGGAAGAATTGGAGCACTCGGTGGGGCACTGCTACAAGTGCGACACCGTCATCGAGCCGATGGTGAAAGAGCAATGGTTTATCTCAATGCGGCCATTGGCGGATGCAGCGATTGCTGCTATTGAGCGCGGTGATGTGACCTTCACTCCCGCCAATAAAGGCGAGGTGGTCATCAAATACCTGCGCGAGATCAAAGATTGGAACGTTAGTCGGCAGATCCCGTGGGGTATACCCATTCCGGCCTTCCAGAGTACGACCGACCCAAGCGACTGGGTCTTCAACACAAATGTCAACGAAAAAGAAATAGTTGCGAATAGCACAACATACCGCCGGGAAGAAGATACACTTGATACCTGGTTTAGCAGTGGGCAGTGGCCATTCATCACCACCGACTATTTGCAAGATGGGCCGCTGGCGAAATTCTACCCCAACGCAGTAATGGAGACGGCGGGAGATATCCTCTTCTTCTGGGTGGCGCGGATGATGATGCTTGGGCTGTACTGCACGGGACAGGTGCCGTTCCGTCATGTGTATCTCCATGGGCTGGTGCTGGATGAGCATGGGCAGAAGATGAGCAAAAGTAAGGGCAATGTGATCAACCCAATGGAGGCAATCAGCCAGTATGGCTCAGACGCACTGCGCATGGGGATTATTGCCAGCCGCTCAGCCGCTCAGCCACAAGCCTTTAATACTGGCAAGGTCGTGGCAGCGCGCAATTTCTGCAATAAATTATGGAACATTGCTCGCTTCATCGAGGCGCAAGTGGGAGATACGCAACCGGTGCATGTGCCAGTGCCGCAATCGATGGCTGATCATTGGATCATCCGCCAGCTAAGCCAGGCAGGGGAGACGATGGAGCAGCAGCTAGCGCAGTATCGTTTTGCCGAGGCGGCAGAAACGCTCTACCATACGGTGTGGGATGATGTAGCCGATTGGTATATTGAGGCAGCTAAGGTGGAGCAGCACGCTGACATGCTGGTGTGGGTGCTCGACACGTGCCTGCGCTTGGCTCACCCATTTGCACCGTTTGTAACGGAGACAATTTGGCAAAGCCTAAGCTGGCATAACGACCTGCTGGCGGCAGCGCGATATCCGCAGGCTGAGAAACACAATGAGCTGCAAGCGGCTGAGTTTGGCCGGCTCAAGCGGCTTGTAACTGAAGCGCGCTACGTAACGAGTGAGTTGCCGGGCAATGAGCGCTACACACTGCTCTATATGGATGACGCGCTCGTAGCGGATAATGCCGAGCTGGTGCGGCGTTTGGCTGGCCTGGCGGCGGTGAAACATACTGATGTAGCACGTGGGCTGCGTCTGGCTGCTAGCGGCCGCGATGCTTGGCTCGACGTAAGCGACGAGACACTCTATGATCACCAGACGAACCTCGAGAAGCGTTTAGTTGCAGCACGCAATGACGCTGCCAAGCTGGAGGCACGCCTAGCAAACGAACGTTACACCAGCCAAGCACCCACTCATTTGGTGGAAGAATCGCGCCAGCAGCTAGCAAACAAGCAGGCGTTGATCGAGCGGCTGGTGAAGGAATTGCAGGTGATCGAATAGCAGTACTGCAGATTTGAGGATTTTTGCTAATAGAGAAGGCTACCATCGATGTGAGATGGTAGCCTTTTTTGATGGGTAGAGATAATGAAGAATGTTGATTTAACCTCTTGCGTTCTCAATAACAAAAGGGCACTTAGTGGTAAGAAGGGAAGCGCGAACACAGATAAAGGGATTATTGTGATGACAAACGATAATGACCTGAAGTTGAAAAAATCTCACTGCATCACTCTTCTATTCGTACCATTTTTTTCTGAGGCTTGTGGTGAGTGAGGCTTACGAAGATGTTCATCACATGGATTTATAAGCATACATATGCTGCGACAAATAGCTTTCATACCTCATTTAAGCGAGATGATAGGGGAGAGAGTTAATGAAGAAAAGAAGGGTACTCCTATATCTACACAAAACATACTTGACAGAATAGAAACATCCTGCTACCATGAATATGAACAAAAATAGAACTAACGATATTTACCAATACACAATGAAACACAAACACCACACTACCTCATACAAAACCATTCTCGCGCAGGCGGCTGTGGCGGTCTTTAGCCTGGCGACTGCACTGGGGGTGTTCTTGCACGATGGGCAATTTGATAAGATGGCTACTGCGCTTCTTACGCTCGAGCCTGCCGCACTGCGAAACCGAGGATTGCAAGGTTCGGCGGAGCACGATAAGCTAACAACCGACCCGCACGTCCATCCGCATCATGCGTCGCTTGGGCATAAGACGGCGCATCACGGGCAACACCACACACCGAGTGTGCCACCGCGCGATGATGAATATAGATACCTGGCACATAAACAGCGGGGAGCGCGCCATGCCTTTGATAATCAGTTCTTGCCGATTGTTGGTTAACTATTGATGGTGATACGGATGACCAGCGGCAATCTGCTGCGCCCGGTAGAGTTGCTCGGCTAAGATGAGTCGCACCAGCTGATGTGGAAACACCAGGCGAGACAGCGACCACACCAGGTTGGCGCGCTCCATCACTGCCTCTGTCACACCATATGCTCCACCAATGATAAGTACGAGTGATTTGCCCTGCGCCATTGGCTGATGTAGGCTGCGTGAGAGGGTAGGCGAGTCAAGCATTGTGCCACGCTCGTCTAGTAGTACAACATATGCGTGGGGCGAAAGTGCTCGAAGAATCTGCTGCGACTCCTCACGGCGTGCCGCATCGCTACTACGCTGGCTGGCTGGAAGGAGCTTCCACTGCAGCTGCCAAGCACGGGTCATACGCTGCTCATAGCGTGCTATGCCATCGACTAGCCAGGGCTCGTGCCGCTTGCCAACAGCGATGATGGTGATCATGCGTTGGCGTCTTCATTGCTGTTAGATACTACTGCAGCAAGACGCTGGGCGGTGGTAGATAGGTGAGTATCGCTGGTGTCGGTTGGATAGCCATGATGGAGCTGCAGCACCTTGCGGTCATATAGCGGTACGAGATGAATGTGAGCGTGTGGCACATCAAAGCCCTCTACTACAACGCCGACCCGCTCAGGCTGGAATGCCACCTCCATTGCGTGAGCAATCCGCTGTGCCACCGTCCAGAGGTGTTGATATACCTCAGTCGGGAGCGCCCACAGCGAGTCAATCTGCTGCTTCGGCACGACCAGCACATGGCCATCACTCAGTGGGTTGATATCGAGGAAGGCTATCGTGTGCTCGTCTTCATACACCGTGTGGCTTGGTATCTCACCTTTGATAATCTTAGTAAAAATAGAATCCTGCATGACTTTAGTATACGTGAAGGTGGGGCAAGAGCTCAAGGATATCCGCTGCGCGATATTTTCGTTCGGCATCACATCTGTTATAATGAGAGCAGACCACGTGGAGAGGTGCAGGAGTGGTTGAACTGGCCGCTCTCGAAAAGCGGTAAGCCGCAAGGCTTCGAGGGTTCGAATCCCTCTCTCTCCGCCATATTTCTGATACTGGTAATCTGCAGGCTGAGGATGCTTGCAGGTTTTTTATTACGAAAAACACGTGATTACTTTTGTGCGCCATGATTGCTCTCTTTCTGTTTTTGCAAACTCAGGCAAGACGCAATAAAAAGCGCACACCGCGATGGTGTGCGCATATGTTTGTGTGAGAAGAGAGCCAAGTATTATTGGCTAGGTGGTCGAAGCACCAGTGTTGCTGCTGTTGGTAGTAGTGTTGATGTTACCACCAGGGATGATAGTGTTGATGACAAAGTTCACCGCCGCATAGGCTAGCAGCGCCACCACGACACCGACCAGAGCGTACATGATAGTATTCTTCGCGCCTTGTACCTGTGATGAATTACCACCAGAGACAACATAACGAATACCACCGAAGATGATCATAATGACCGCGATAGCACCAACGAGAAACAGCATAATGTTGCTTACTCGTGTGAAGATACCGGCGTCACCAAAGAGATCGGCTGGCTGATCTTTGCCTCGCGAGCGGCTGGCACCATCTGACACGCCACCAATTGCAGCGCTGGGCGGTGCAGCAGCAATTATCCCACCCCCGATGAGGGCAAGAGCACTGATAGATAGTAGACATTTTTTTAGCATAATAAACTTAGCTCCTTTTATCTTGTAATTATACGATATGGCGTTTTTTTTGTCGAGAGGAAAGCGGTGAAATTTCTCAGCTTGCGGTACTGCGGTGACTTGCTTCCTTCATCTCTTTTTGCTGGTGACGTCTTGAAAACTTGCTGTTATGACGATATCTTGAAGCTCAACGTGAGGAATTGGTATGGTAGCGAGACGTGCTTGGCAGTCTACTTATTTATATTGCTTGATAAAGGGGAGGGGAGTGCAGGAAATATATGGCTAACGACACTGCGGCGAAGTAGGGATAAAATTGTATCTCACAAATGTCTAGCGCAATTGCCTGACCTATGCTACAATAGCCAGTGCACGTTGGTGCACAATCCGACACGCTGGAGGAGTACCCAAGTGGCTGAAGGGGACGGTTTGCTAAATCGTTAGTGTGGGGAGACCTGCAGCGGGAGTTCGAATCTCCCCTCCTCCGCCAGGATTGTTTGGGCTATGGCTATTGGCTCGGTATGTATGACGAAAACAACCGAGTGATATATAACTCAATAATGACAAGCTAAATGAGATGAATGCTGAGGTTGCTTAGCAATCTATAGTTTTAGCATAAAAGCAGCGCAAAGGCTAGATGAACGAATCATTGTAGATATTACAATGATATTTTTATTTGTGTGGATCTTGGTGAAATAAGTGATGTATGCAATACATGCGAAGTATCGAATATGTCAAGAGCTCTATCTGGGGTATGATCTATATATGTACTGTGCAAGCGTACGACTGACGAGAAAGGCGAAGTATGAGTGTTGCGCGAGGCGTACACCACAGGATTGCGCAGTTATGCGGGTTATGGTTAATTGACCAGTGCGGCCATTATGATAGAATAGTCTTTGTAACGTAAATCTAACGCCAACCGACAAGGGGAGGAAAGAGCAGTGAAGATTAGACGTCAAAAACGTGGGATCGTCATGCGCATCGCATCGGTTGTGGCTGTGAGTGGGCTCGCTATAGGCGGGCTTTTTTATGGCCTCAATTCGGTGAACGCAGCCGGTCTGAATAAAAACTATAATTATATCAAGGCAAATTACGCTGTGCCGAACGCCAACGTAGCCTGGGTGTCGCCCAACGGGGATGACAACAAGGGTAACGGAAGTGAGTCAGCACCATACAAGAGCTTTGGTCGCGCCGTCACGAAGATCGGCGACGGCGGAACAGTGGTAGCAAAGAGTGGTATCTACCGTGAGCCACACTTCTTTGTGACGAAGAAGAATGTCACCATGCAGGCAGCACCCAACGCCGAGGTGTGGCTGAAGGGTAGTGATGTCGTGACTAACTGGTCGCGCGAAGGTAATATGTGGAAGGCTACTGGCAACTTCCAGAACTTCTGCCACGTCTGTACGACCAACATCAAGCCAGAAGTCGAAGGTATGGCTGCCTACCCAGAGCAGGTCTTTATTAATGACAAGCCACTGACGCAGGTGGGGAGCAAGGCTGAGGTCGGCCCAGGCAAGTTCTATGTGGAAGACGCCACTCAGACGACGCGTAGCGGTGGGCACTTCAACCCAGGCCGGCAAGACACCGTGAGTTACTACCTAGGCTCAGATCCTACGGCTGGTACGACAGAGATCTCGCAGCGCACCCGCGCCTTTACCACAACAGGTGAGAACTTCAAGCTGCAGGGTATTAATATTGCACAATACGCGCCAAACCAAACCTGGGGCTTTAAAGACCCTCAGCTAGACGACAAGGCTGGGCCAATCGCTATCTCTATTAACGGAAAGAACTCGCTAGTGCAAGATGTGATCGTGGCGCAGAACTCGAACTCGGGGCTATTCCTCGACAAAGCGTCGGGCAGTGTGGTGAAGAACAGCCAATTCCTCGATAACGGGGGTAATGGTGCTGGTGCCAACCGCATTGAGAATGCCGTGTTTGAAAACAACACCTTTAGCAACAATAACGCCGCCGGCTTTGAGACCAATGGTAGCTACTGTACGTCGTGGTGCGGCATGGCCGACGTGAAGGTGACTCACGCCGAGAACTTCACCTTCCGCAACAACGTGGTGGATTACTCGAAGTCTGGCTCGACCAACTCCGATATCGCTGTGGCTAAGCGCCACCAGTTGCCAGGCTTCTGGTGTGACGAAGGGTGTATCAACACCAATATCGTCAACAACTACTTTACCAACGTGCAGATGGCGATCTTCTACGAGGTGTCGCACACTGGTATCATCGCCTCGAACATCATCGAGGGTTCGGGCTCTGGTATCCTCGTGTCGGGTAGTAGCAAGACGAAGATCTACAACAACTCTATCTCACGCACCGCCTACCCAATCCGCGTCCGTGAGGACACCCGCAGCAGGGGTTGCAATGCCTACCAAGGCAGCACCTGTACTGCACCAGAGAGCTGGTCGCAAGCTAAGGGCCTGAGCTGGGACACAACGGGCACAGAGATGTACAACAACATCATCTCATCGCGTGCCGCAACTGCTAAGGATGGCGACAGCCCATACTGGGCATACGGTGTTCGTACCAAGGGTGGTGCCAACATTGGCGGGCCAAAGGTTGGTACAAACGAGATGTTTGCTGGCCTAGACTACAACGTCTACTACCGCAACGATACCAATGTCGACAAGACCGTCTTTACCTGGGACTTGGCTCAGACCGACACACCGATCGACGTCCTCTTTAGCAAGACATCCGACATTGCCAAGGATGGCCGGGTCAGCAAGGCGATTGACGGCCTGGAGCGCAACTCGCTCGACCAAACTGGCTCACGCAGCGCCAACCCATTCTTCACCAGCGAAGCTGCGAACAACAACGACTACAACAAGAGTAACTACACCATCAAGGCTGGAAGCCCAGCTGCCAACAGTGGTAAGGAATTGCCTGCCGATGTTGCGAAGGCAATCGACCCAAGTGGCGCAACTGTGAAGGCTGGCACCAAGGTAAACCGCGGTGCATTGGTCAATGCCAACATGACAGGTGGCGAGCCAAACGTCAGCAGCAAGAGTAGTAGTACTCCACAACAAAATAACGCCAACGGCGCAACCACCAACGGGCAAGCAAACCCAAAAGCGCCGGGCATGGGCAGCGCCAGTAAAGCTGACACTGCTCATGCAGCCCAAACCGCTGAGGCCGACACCAAGAGCGACAACAGCACTGTAGCGGTCCCAGACGCCCGCCTCAAGGAGGCAATCAACAAGCGCCTGTCTGAAACCCTTGGCGCACGCCGCAGTGCCTCGCAGGACGTAACAGCGGGTGAGATGCAAAAGCTAACTGGCTTGTCGCTCATCTTGCCGGGTGACGCAGCGGATGACCGCAAGGTTGCCGACCTCACCGGCCTCGAGACAGCAACCAACCTCGACTGGCTAGCAATTGATGGCAACAAGGTGAAGAGCCTTGCACCGCTCGCCAAGCTAACCAAGCTGACTTCGTTGACCGCTCATTCCAACCAGATTGAGTCGCTCGATCCAATTGCTGGCCTGGCAAACCTCAAGCTTGTGATGGTCTCGGGCAACCCAATTGCCTCGACCAAGCCACTTGCTAAGCTTGCGCACCTCAAGCGGGTCTCGCTCTCGGGCAAAGATGGCTTCGTGCTAGACGTTGCCGACGTTGCAGCCAGCAAGGGTAGCCTGGAGTCGCTCTCACTCTACGACTACAGCCGCAAGACCACGCTGGCCAACGGCAGCCAACTAGCGACATTTGGCAGCCTCAAGAAGCTTCGCCTCACTGGCGTCAAGCTAAGTGCTGCCGACAGCGCTGCAATTGGCTCACTCAAACTCGAAAAGCGCCGCATAGACTAGGTTCCTCCCCATCAGCCAAGTCTGGTAGCGTACACAAAAAGCCGAGCAGAATCGCTCGGCTTTTTTGGTGTGAAAAAGAGTGCACGTCGAGCTGCTGGCGCGCTCTATCGTAGGCAATATTTTATACCCATGGCTGCTATAAATCATGCTATGAGGAAGTGTCTCTAGTTATTCTACAGAAGCAAATGCGAGAGAAGCGATATGAGAATGGCTGAGATTTTGAGCCATAGGTATGGTGGATCCGTATACTGCAAGGGCAAGAATTAAAATGAGACGTGGGTCTAGTATCTCTAGGTATTTGCCAAATATGTATTCTATTCTTGTGTAATAAAAAAACTCAGCATGCAACAACATACTGAGTTAGTATTCTCTATGGTACACTCGGCGCGATTCGAACGCACGACCTTTGGCTCCGCAAGCCAACGCTCTATCCAGCTGAGCTACGAGTGCATACCTGGGAAACAAATGTTGCCCAGACCAAACTATAAGGTGCACTGGATAATACCAGATCGCTTATTATTGTAGCACAGAGGTGCGCCGAGGGCAAGACGCCGCGGCCAAAACTACTACTGCAGCCGCAGGTAAATAATCAACCGCTCAAGCAAATCAGGCTTGCGCTCGCTCATTGGTAGGTGAGAGGCGATGAGATCAACCAGCTGTTCGCCCACATCCTCGGGGAAGTACATGACGATGGGCATGGCGAAGCGCTTGCGTGGGATGAGTGTGATCCAATTCTGCGTGGGCTTGGCAGTAACGCTAAAGGAGCGAAAGGTGTCGTACGAGTAGGTACGCTGGCCTACCACCACCTCGGCGTGGCTGGCGCTGTAGTTTACTAAGGCAGCTGGCCGCTGCAGCGAGACGATCAATGCCACAGCCATAATAGGAATAAGTAGCGCGAAGGTGTACGACTTAAACAAAAAGATTGAAATCGCGAAGAGTACCACCACAACCACACCAAAGATCACATACCAGCCACGGGGGCGAGTGGTATCATTTACCTCACGCTCTTGCCAGATGAGGAGCGGCTCGGTGGGGTCGGGGAAGGGCGAAACCTGCGACGAATTGCTATTGGCTTCACTCGGCTCACGGCGAATCTCGAGCGGTGGGTTGGGCTCATCAGTGGCCTGCGTATCGGCACGAGCGGTGCGCGATGGGTCGGTGGCATCTGAGGATGATGACTGATCGAACTGCGATGGCTGCATATGTTTAGTATAGCATAGAGTAGAACTCAGGGCATACTCCATCGGATAAGAATAGTAGAAAAGGAAAATAAAAAAGATGAAGATAAGCTTGTGAGTCTGGGCTATGTAGTGACTTGATTAAATAGAAAAATAAAAACACCCTCGTCAACACACCTGCTACCGAGGGTTCGAGTAAGCATGAGATGGCGGAGAGAGTGGGATTCGAACCCACGGTAGGGGGTGCCTACGCCGGTTTTCAAGACCGGTACCTTCAACCACTCGGTCATCTCTCCAGTCTCGTTTATTATAGCATGAGATGAGGCAGGGCAAAAGATGAGGGTTGTTTTCATCGATATACTACGGAAAGGCTACCGCCAAAATGGCCTGTTATCCAAACGGTTGATGAGCCACTACCACAGCAATAACCTGCCGTGCACCGGCAGTGCGGAGGCAGCGTGCGGCATAGCGAATCGTCGCTCCCGTTGTAGAAATATCATCAATAAGGCAATAGGTGACTTCTGAAGAAAGCGCGCGAGAGCAGGCGAATGCTTGGCGGGCTTGCCGCTGGCGCTGGGCGCGGCTACTCCCCAGCTGCACACTGTGCTGAGCACGCGTGAGGACTGGCTGGCAGGGCAGACCGCGCAGCCGCGCAAATGCTTGGGCCAGCAACCGGCAGTGGTCATAGCCTCGCTGGCGCTGGTGAGCCGGAATAGTTGGGATGGGTACGATGATGGTATTGGCTGGCAGTGGTGGTGTGACGGCATCGAGCAAGTCTGCCAGGGTATGTTGAGCCGCCTGGGCACGCTCAAACTTATAGCGGTCGATCAATCGCTCTAGCGCACCCTCACGCTGCAGAGCACACCAGGCAGCCGCATAGGGCAGTGAGCAGGTTTGGCACTGGCCAGACAGGGTGGGATGGCCACATTCGAGGCAACGGTAGAGCGGGTTGCGAATGATGTCGTTTTTACAATTATCACAAAGCAGTGTCCCAACGATGCTGCAACCACAACAGGTATGCGGAGCGAGGAGGTTGGCAAGGTAGGTCGGTATTGTGATTTTTACACTCATGAGGCCTCTCCGGTTGATTATACGCCATCGATTAGCTATAATAAATCCAGACTGTTGTCGAAATGGTAATTGTGAATTAGCAAAAGAAAGTATGTGGAGGAAATTATGGCCCGGAGTCAAGATGATGATCTTTTGATCGGTGATGAACTTGCGGCAGCATTTTTGGAGGGTGATGACTCGCTCGCACCGGCTGCGCCAACTCACCAGCCGATGAATCACGCCCAAGCAAACCCAATGCCTGCCCAGAGTCAGCAGAGCCAAACTTCGCCGTGGGGCGAAGAGCCTGCCCAGAGCGAGGAAGACTACACTGGTCAACTGGCAGTCGATGTGTACGAGACCGAGACACAGCTCGTGGTAAAGGCTCGCACCGCTGGTGTGAATCGCGAGGAGCTGGATGTGAAGATCAATGACGGGCTCTTGACAATCGTTGGTACGTTGAGTAGTGGTGACGACACCGTAGCGACAAAATGGCACAACCAAGAGTGCTACTGGGGTGAGTTTAGCCGCACACTAGAGCTACCTGTAACGGTACGTGAAGATGAGACGACTGCTGTGTTGAAGGATGGCGTGTTAACTATCACCTTTGAGAAGGTCAAGCAAGAGCAGGCCAAGAAAATCCCAATCCTGTAGATAGGAAAGGGAAACGAGAAACGAGCTTTGAGATGATGACCCCGCTGGTGCGGGGTTGTTTTGTGCTATGGGAAGTGGGTAGTGCGAGCCTTGAGGCCTCTTATGGTATCTAGTTATATGTTCTCTATCTCATTTAGCAGAGCGTGAATATTGGCAGCAGAAGGTTATCATTTAGTATTAGTACTGAGAGACTGGTGTTCTAGAGAAAGTTTTTGCAATAACTGTAGGAGAAATGGTAGCGAGGAGAAGGGTAAGGTGTTTGGGCTAGATATAGCTCATGCGAGAGGTGACGAAGGTAGTGGGGTGTAATGATTTTGTAAAACGGCTCTGTTAGGGTATATAATTGAAGAAGCTAAAGAATACTAGAAACTTCCCAAAACACCTCCTGAATGGTGCGATGGCTTATTATGAGGTTTCTGAGTGTAAAGTATAATGAGCGCAGTGTGATGATTCTCCAGCCAGAGTGAAATGGAATAGCATGGCTAGTGCTACGCAAAAACAGTCAGTATCAGACGCCATTAGCAATAGACAGACTTTCTTGCGTAAGTGTCGTCGAATATATCCTCAACAAAAGATACCACCCTGCGAGAGAGTGGTATAAGAGAGCCAATGAAGAAAGGTGGTTGTGTTATTGCCCTTGGTTGGCACCGATATTGACGACGACGAAGTTGACGAGCGCGTAGGCGATGATCGCGACGACAAGGCCAACAATAGCGTACATGATGGTGTTCTTGGCGCCAGTGACGGCATTTGAGTCACCGTTTGACACGGTGTAGCGCACACCACCGATCACAATCATGATAACGGCGACCGCACCAACGATGAAGAGAATCACATTGACGATTGTTTGGAAAATACCAGTACCTTCAGTACAACCTTCTTTTTCGCTACCAAAGAGACAACTTACTTGGTCACTCCCTTTAGCAGAGGTAACCCCTTTCTTAAGCCCGAGACCGTTGTCGGATGCAGCTGCTGCGCCAACGTGTGGTGCTACCAGCCCAGCAACACCTGCAGCCAGCACTGGCACGGCGAGGAGTGTAAGCATAGCTTTTTTGATATTGATTTTCATTGTCATGTCCTTTCTATTGGCGTTAGTACTCTACTGTACTACCTATACTATCTATATATACCAAAAATTTGCCAAAATGTTAAGAGTTAACGGAGAAAATTACTGAAAAAGAGCCTATTTTATTGCAGAATGCAAGGGAGGTAGGCAATAGTGGTGGTTAAACGTAATTATATTGAGCGGTTGGGGTGGATTGGCCGCCGCCACTACCAAGAAGATTTGAGACAACAAAGTTAACAATCGCATAGGCAAGGATAGCCACAACTAAGCCAGCAACTGCATAGAGAATAGTGTTTTTTGCGCTTTGTATACCATTTGAGTCACCATTTGACGTGGTGTAGCGAATACCACCAACGACGATCATAATGACAGCAATAGCACCAAGCGCATAGAGCATAATATTAACGATATTCGTGATAGCAGTACCGATATTAAAATTATTAACAGTGCCACCAGCATTATCAATACCTTTTTTTACTTGGTCTTGTGCGCTAACACCTACTGCAAGAGTTTGTAGTGGCTGGCTAGAAGACAAAGCACTAGCAGAAGGGGCCACCATACCAGCAATAACGACAGAGCAAACACCTGTGCTAAGCGCTAGTTTTTTAATAATGTTCATCTTATATCTCCTTTATTTTATTGATAGATTATCAGTAACCCAGTTGACGATGGTATACGAAAGAATGGCGATAACGATACCTGCTACTGCGTAAAGAATGGTATTACGAGCAGCTTTGACTGCTTGCGGGTCGCCGCCAGCTAATGTAAAGCGAAAGCCAGCATAGACAATCATGATGACAGAGACACCACCAAGAATCATGAGTGCAGTATTAATGCCACTTTTAATAACTGACTCTGGATTGGGAATACCGGTGCCGCTTGAGGTAACTGACGCACAACCGCTCTCGCCATAGTCGCTTGCTTTTTGGCATGCGCTGTCTTTTTCGAGGCCGCTATTGAGTTCTACTTTTGCATAGGCAGTGGATGTAGTCGCGATGATAGGAAGCAATAAGATGATGCCGATACCAATTGAGCTAATACAGCGTGATAAGAAAAACTTCATGAGGGAAGCACTCCATTCATAACAGTGTTTGTAATGACAAACGCAAATAACACAATAGCAAGACCGACAATTGCACCTAGCAATGTGTTTTTTGCACGGGTAACCTGGCCCGGGTCATCTTGAGACATGGTGTACATAAAGCCCGCTACAACTATGACGATGACAGCGATAACACCAGCCCAAAGGTAGGCAGTGTTAAGGAGGTTTTTAACGATGTCAGTGTTATGAGCAGTACTATGATAGCCTATCTCGTTTGCATGAATTTCTATGGCTGAAAGAAAGCGCCACATTATAAGATCCCCGCTATTGTATTAACAACCATCGCTGCCGTTATTGCAATGACAAGGCCAATAAGAGCATCCCGAACTGTATTTTTGGCGCGAGCCATCGCATCGGGGCTGCCAGTGCTGACCATATACATGTAGCCACCCTTGATAATAAATCCAATAGCAACATATGCAACAACAACCATTGCCGCTTGGAGAATATTAAGACCGATTGTTAGTAGGATGGTTTGTGTTTCTAAATCACTCCGAATTGTTGCACAATCATCTTGTTTTTGTAGCCCACGATACCACGCGGGCATACCAAGGAAATTTGGCGGTGAACAGGGTGCATCGGCATGAACAGGTGTAGCTGGCACCAGAATAGAAAGGACAGCAATGACACTAATACCATAGACGAGCAAACGACGAATCATTTGATAATACCTCCCGGCACAAGGAAGTTGAGAGCAATACTCATAACGGCATAAGCAAGCACACCAATAACGACATTTGTTATGATCGTCTTTGCCTTAGCGGTCTTATTCGCATCACCACTGGCTGTTGAATAAAGAATACCAGCATAAATAAGTGTGCCAACTGCTGCAATACCGACGCCGACATTGAGAATGCGAAGAATAGCGATGAGTAAATTTGCAATGTTCATCTCACCTGCGCCGTCGTTGTCTGCTGTGTTGCAGCTCACGTTGTGAAATTTCAGTACACCACAACCATTATCGCCAGTTTGACACTCTGCTTTGTTTTTGTTAGCCTCAACAGTACAATCAACCTTATTATTGTCTGTCGCCATTACTCTTGCTGGCACGACAACGCTGCCGGCAAAAATTGCCAGCACTGCACCAAAGCCCAAGACTAATCGCTTATATTTCATCATACTATTCCTACGCTGTAGTGTATACGATACGAGCGGTGTTGTAAAGACTGGGGTAGAGGCAGGAGAGCCGGTCGAGCTTTGAGCTGTAGGCAGCAAAAACTTGACCACTGTGCGATATTATGCTAATGTCGAACAAGACATGAACAGAGCGTGGCGAGTGATTGCGCGGGCGAGGGGTTGTCTGCGGCAATATACGGGGTGGCTGGCACTATTAGTGACGGCACTCTTAGGGCTCACGCTCGCTACCCCTGTGCCGGTGTATGCTGCTGAGACAGCGCAGCGCCAGGGCGAGAACCTTATCTTTCGTCATAATACCTTCAAACCATACCGAGGGAGCGACAAAGGGGTGGCAGATCGCGGCTTGCCCGCGGGTGTGCATCTCTACGAATATACACCAACGACCAATCGGCGCCAGACCATCATATTCCCGGCTGGTAGCGACCCACTACGCGCCAAGGAAGCGACGTATGTGGAATATATCTTTGTTGAGCCAGATACGTACAACAAGATGGATGATGCCATCGCTATCTCTGTCTCGGGGCAGCAGGAGGCCACGCCGCAAAATAACGGTGGCCAGAACAACCAAAATAATCAGAATAACGGCGGTCAAGCTGGCCAAAACGCTCAAAACAACGGTAATAATCAAAACGGCCAAGCGGCAAATAACAACAATAATAACCAAAACAATAACCAACCCCAAGACAAATCCGCCGAGCAAGCAGATAAAGATGGTGGTGTCACGACCAGCTGTAGCGGCACAGCGCTGGGAAGCATTGGCTGGATTGTCTGCCCGGTGAGTAACTTCATGGCGTGGATTACCGACCAGCTTTACCAGCAGGTGGCGCAGTACTTGGCGGTGCAGCCACTCCAATCTGGTAGTGATGGCACACTCTTTCGCTTTTGGGCGATCATGCGCGACTTGGCCAACATCGCCTTTATTATCGTCTCGCTCATCGTGATTTATTCGCAAGTTACTAGTGTTGGTATTAGCAATTATGGCATCAAGAAGATGTTTCCGCGCCTCGTCGTGTCGATTATCGTCGTCAATATGTCGTTTTGGCTGTGTGCGGCAGCGATCGATATTTCGAACATACTGGGTTTTCAGCTGCAGCAGCTGTTTGTCAATATTGCCTCGACGGTCAATGGGGCGGATTATAACACGCTTAACAAAATCACCTGGCCTAATGTCATGAGCGCTTTGCTGACGGGTAGCGCTAGCGCAGTGGGCGCGGTGGTGGGAGTGAGTGCACTGGTGGGTGCGACCGATGGGGCGCTGGCGATGGCCATCCCGCTGCTGGTGGGTGTCCTGCTGGCGGTTATCATCGCTGCGGTGATTATTGCGGCGCGTCAGGCGCTCATCACCATTCTTGTCATTGTCTCGCCCTTTGCCTTCTTGTTGCATGTACTGCCCAGTACAGAGAAGTATTTTGATAAGTGGAAGGATCTCTTTATGACGATGATGCTGATGTTTCCACTCATGTCGATATTGTTTGGTGGGTCGCGCCTGGCGGGGGTGGCAATCTTGACCAATGGCAAGGATGCGAATAACCTTAACCTCATCATTCTCGGCCTGGCAGTGCAGGTGGTGCCACTGGTGCTGACGCCCTTTGTGGTGCGGATGAGCGGCTCGCTGCTAGGGCGGCTGGGCGCGATTATGAATGATCCGCGGCGTGGCATTGTCGACCGGACACGGACTTGGGCGCAGCAGCGGGCAGACCTGCGCAAGTCGCGCGTGCTTGCTGGCGATGCGCAGCGCAACTGGCTGGGTAATGCGGCGCGGCGGCGGGCTCTGAAGAAGCGCGCTATTCAGCAGCGAACCGATGCTTATACCAAACGCTTTGAAACAATGGCCGACTTATCGGCGGTGGGGCGGAGTAACGATGAATATAACCGCTACACCGACCTGCGTGGCAAGGAGGGAGCGGCGCGGCGCGACCGAGCCTGGAACGCACGTCTCTTGCACGATGATGAGCTTAAGCAGCGAGCACTCAACACCCAGCTCACCACCGATGAAGCCAAGAATGCTGCCCACAAGCTGGATGCACTCTATGATGAGCTGAAGCTTGGCGGTGAGGTGCCAGCTGGCCTGAACCATGGTCTGGGGCGGCGTGCCTATGCTGCGGCCGAAGTGGGTGCGCTGACGGAGATCCGCAGTGCAATGGCGCAGCGCGAAGTACGGGCGAAGATCGACCGTGAACTCCTCGCCGATGGGGCAGTGGCCAATGCCGAGGGTGTGGTGCTGCGCGATGGCGATGGCATTGCACTGCGCCGCCGGATGGTCGATGGCCAGACGCTGCAAGACTACGCCACGGGGGTAGGGCATAAGAATTTGATGGTGGCAGGCCAGACGGCGCGGCTGCGCAAGGAGTTTGGTGAGCATGTTGCGGCCGAAGACCAGCTGATGCGCCACTTTAAACTCAATAGCAGCCAATGGCAAGCTATGGCTGCTACGGGCGATACTGCCATTACCCTCACTGATGCCAGTGGCAACCAGCACACGTTCCGGGCAGATAATGAGTACGTCAAGGAGGCAGCCATCGAGCACCAGTTCCGAGCTGGCTCGGCTGGCCAAAAGCGTGAGATTATCCGCGAGACTGGCCGCGAGATTGAATACGTGGCAGACGACGGCACAGTGCAGGTGCGTCAGGGGTACAACTACGATGCTCGCGCGACTGTCTCGGCTGAGACGGTGGCCTCTGGGGTGGCGGGTGCGGTGCCGTTTGTTAATGACGTGACATATGATGCGATCTTGCGCGGCGAATACAACGGCGCAGCTGCTGAGAAGATGCACTCGCTGCGTCAGGTCTTTGAGGGGCGGCTCAAGGCCGAGAACTTCGCAGGGGCAAATGATGGCGCACTAGAGCTGATCTATAGTATCCCCGACTTGCCCGACTACCAGCAGATCAAAGACTCGTATCTTCGCACTCTCTCGCCCGAAAAGCGGGCTGCCATTGAGCCGACTTTCGATCAAGCTTATGCTGAGCGTCACCAAGCCCTTCGCCACGATGCTTACCGCATTCTCAACACTCCAGAGCTCCGCCGCAACACCAACGCCGCCAACCGTGCTGTGTATGAGCGATATGCGGAGCGGCCACAGGGGTAGAGCACACAAAAAATGCTCCGCGTGATGCGCGGAGCGTGAGTGATATAAGGGGAGAATCAACCTTCTTGTATTGCCTTAGCTTCTTTCAGAACTG
Organism: Candidatus Saccharimonadota bacterium; assembly: GCA_013333645.2. Classification (GTDB taxonomy): domain Bacteria; phylum Patescibacteriota; class Saccharimonadia; order Saccharimonadales; family Saccharimonadaceae; genus Saccharimonas. The sequence goes on from JABCOK020000016.1 coordinate 69,374, forward strand.
CCTCAGTTTCTTTAAAGCGAGCGAGTGCTTTTTTCCCTGCATAGCATGCAGCAAGTCCTAAGCCATTACCGATAAGTGCGATACCGGTTCCTTCTATCGATTGTAGCCTTGCTTCTTGGGCTTTTTGGCGCTTCAGATTTGCAACATCTGCAGGGTCGGTTACTTCTGTGGTGTTTGGTGCTTCAATAACAACTGTAGGGAAGTTTGATGATTCATCAGATTCCCATCTAAGATCATAGCCAGTAGTAGCTTCTATTGCCGCCAAAGCAGATATACCAACACCGGCACAAGTTAACCCAACACCAACACGCCTTGCGAGTCGCCCAAGCCGCGATAGTTCCTTGCCTCTCCTAAAGAGTGATTCGGCATAGGCTTGCTTGATTATTTTCTGGACTGAAGGATCTGATTCATCATCATATTCCTTCTCTACTACAACTTCTGGGCTCGCTGGTGTCTCGAAGCGGGCGGTTGGTGGAGTATATGGGTAGCTTGTCGTCCGGGTGGTAGGGAAGATAGCGGTTGGGCTATCATCACCTTTGGTATGTTTGGTGTCGGCGAGGGTTGATGTGGGCAGCTCGGTTGCGAGATCAGCTAGGTAGGCCTCATATGGTGCTGCATTCGCTCTTATGCCAGGCATTGTTTTCTCCTTGTGATTACTAGAAGTTATTGTGTGCTATGCCCATATATTACGAGCTAATGACATAGTTTGTCAAGGTAATATAATCTGCGGCCTCTAACCATTACCCCCTATCATTATTACCTAGATGAGGTGTGGTGGCCCAATACAGAATCTAATACTCTTATCCTCCACACCCAAAACCCACCGACCAAGCGGTGGGCTATGAGGCAGGAAACAGAGCTGATGTGCTGGTTTCTTGCCATAGTGGGTTATAGGTAGTAGGCTGCTACTTGCGGGTAAAGATCTCGCGCAGGCTGAGCTTGCGGCTGTACTCGAGCGCACCAAAGCGGAAGAGGCGCACGCCCATCATGATGGCGATGGCGGCACAGACAGTCAGGATGCTAATGCTAATGGCGGCGTCTGTCGCACTGAGGTTGCCAATCGCATTGCGCAGCATGAGTGGGATGGGTGAGGTGAGCGGGAAATAGGTGATGATCTTGCTTGGCAGCGCGTCTGGTGTGGAGACGAGCATAGCGGCGGCATAGAGTGGCGCAAAGAGCAGGATCATGATGGTGGCAAAGAAGCTACCGGCCTCCTTAGCGGTTGGCACAGCAGCGCCGATTGCCACCAGCATACCGGTGAAGAAGAGGAAGCTTGCGGCAAAGGCAAGGAAGCCTATCCCAATCCGCACGGGGTCGACTGCAATGTGCGAGAGGTCGACATCGGGCAGCTGCAGCTGGTCTTTGAAGAAGATATAGGCAATGAGCACTGGCAAAATAACGAGCAGCCCTTGAATAAATGCCAGGACGATGAGCGAGATAATCTTGCCGATGATGAGCGTGCGAGCGTGCACCGTGGTGAGGATCATCTCGATGACGCGGTTTTCCTTCTCCTCCGTTGTGCTGGTGAGCATTTGGTTGCCAAAGAAGCTAATGAGGAAGTAGAACAGCACCAAGAAAAGCCCAGGCAAGATCATCTCGTTGATCGCGTTGTATTCTTTGCCGTTTTTGTAGACGGTGTTTTTGGTATTGACCTTGTCTTGGATGACCATACGTACTGCTGGGCTGACCTCTGATTGGACAGAGTTCGAGAGCAGGCTGGTGGCAATGCTGCCATAGCGGCCGTTGTCGAAGAGCCCAACGTCTTTGCCATAGACTTCCACCCGTTCCTTAGCGATATCTTTGGGGTAGTAGATGTAGGCATCAAGCTTGCCTTCTTGGACCCGCTTGATGGTAGCATCTTTGTCCGTGGCAGCGACGGGCTGGGCTTTGGTGGCGGCGAGCAGCTCTGGCTTGATGAGCTTGGACTCATCCGTCACGGCAAAGCTAAAGGCCTGCTTCTCGAGATTCTTAGCAGCATCCTCCGAGGCTTTATTGGAGAGGAAGATAACCCCAAAAAGCACGGCAAACACCAGCGGGAAGCTGATTGCCGCAAGCCAAAACGACTTCTTCTTGAGCGAGCGGGTAATCTCGAACCGGATGACGGTAGATAAATTATGCATATTAGTTGTCCTCCTTGCTGGGCTGGCTATAGACCTGGATGAAGATATCGTCGAGCGATTTGCCGCCAAACTGCGCGCGTACCTCGTCTACTGTGCCATAGGCATGAGCCACGCCATCTTTGAGCAGCAAGATGCGGTCGCACAGGCGCTCAACTTCGTCCATTTGGTGGGTGATCATCACCACTGTAGCGCCCTTGGCCTGGTGCTCCTCAATGATCTCCATGAGCAAGCGCCGGTTGACCGGGTCGAAACCTTTGGTGGGTTCGTCGAGAATGATAAGCTCTGGGTCGTTGATGATGGTGATACCGAGCTGAACCTTTTGCTGCTGGCCACCACTGAGCTTATCCAGGCGGGTCTTGGCTTTGTCCGCCAGGCCAACCCGCTCGAGGAAGGCGAGTGACTTGCTGCGTGCCTCGCTGCGGCTCAGGCCCTTAAGCTGGCCAAAGTAGACCATCGTGTCGATGACGCTCTCCTTCTTGTAGAGGCCGCGCTCCTCTGGCAGGTAGCCAAGCTTGACGTCGCCCGAGACAGAGTATGGCTTGCCATCGATGAATAGCTTGCCACCAGTTGGTTGATAGATGCCGAGGAGTGAGCGGATCGTGGTGGTCTTGCCCGAGCCATTGCTCCCCAAAAACCCAAACGTCTCGCCGCGTTTCACCTCAAAACTGAGGTCGTCGATGACGCTGGTCTTGCCAAATTTCATCGAAAAATGGCTGACGGTGATGATAGAATCTGTTACTTCCATAACAATATCATATCATATCGAGGTACGATGTAAAGAGGAGCGATATAATATCCAAAAAACATAGCTTGCCAGCCATGCTACAATACTCCTATGAAACTGAAACGACTGATAATGCCGCTGCCGTATCGGCGTTTGGTGATTGCATTTGTGGCGGGGTTTTGTGTGATGGTGTTTGAGCTGGTGGCAGCACGAGTGATGTCGCCAGTGGTAGGGGCATCGACCTATGTGTGGGCGAGCATTATTGGTGTTATTATTGCGGCAATGAGCCTGGGCTACTGGCTGGGTGGTGTGCTGGCCGATGCACGCTCGCGCGATGGCGATGTGGCGTGGCTGCTGCTTGGGGCGGCGCTGCTGGTACTGACAATGCTGTGCCAATACCACGATATACTGCGGTGGGTGGCCCAGCTGCCGATCGATATTCGCCTGCAAGCCACAGTGGCGGCAAGCCTGCTCTTTGCGCCGACCAGCTTGGTGCTCGGGGCGCTGAGCCCCTACCTGGTGGAGCGGCAGACAGACACGCTAGCGCGAACGGGGCGGTCGGTGGCGTCACTCAGTGCGGTGAATTCGATTGGTGGGATCGTTGGCACCTTTGCGGCGGGGTTTTTCTTGTTTGGCTGGTTGGGAATTCATGATGTAGTAGTGGTGCTTATTAGTCTGCTTGTGCTGGCCAGCTGGCTGGTGGTGCCAGGCCAGCGCTGGCAGTGGCGCGTGGTGGTGAGTGTGCTGTGTGTGGGCTTGGCGCTGGGTTATCGCGTGGCACCAGTGGTGAAAGCCCAGGCCGCGCAGACGATCGATACCGCCGCGGCGCACTACACACTCCAGCAATGGCGTCGGCAGGATGGCGCGGTTATCCGCGGGATTGCCAGTGGCCCGGCCGGTGTGCAGTCTGGTGTGGTGGTAGGGCAGCCGCAGCAGCTGCCATTTTGGTATACGCGCCAGATGATGCACGCGGTGGAGCGCGCGCCGCAGCGCCAGCGCATTTTGGTGCTGGGTGGTGGGACCTTCACAGTGCCGCGCCTCCTTGCTCAGCGCTATCCGCAGAGCCAGATTGATGTGGTAGAGATTGATCCGGGGCTCTTGCCGATTGCTCGCCAGTATTTTTATTATCGCGATCCAGCCAATGTGCGGCCGATCTTCCAAGATGCGCGCGTCTTCCTCGAGCGCAGCACCGAGCAGTACGATATCGTCCTTGTTGATGTGTATAACGACGGCGACGTACCTGCCTCACTGGCGACACACGAGTATGCTACCGCACTCAAGCGGCATCTCCGTCCTCAGGCTCGCGTGGTGGTTAATATGATTGCCAGTCGCCAGCTGGCCTGTCAGCCACTGTTTGCTGCTCAGGATGCGCCGTATGCTGCTCTATTGGGGCAGGGGAGTTTCCGCTATGAGCGGGCAGATGGCTGGGATTACACTAATGTCGTGGCGACGTATGGTGGCGACACCACTCACCAGCCAGCTCCCTTCGCCAGCCAGCCGCCGTACCATGATGATTATGCTCCTCTCGAGCGATTGCGGCAGGAGTGCCGGGAGGTGTATGAGAGTAAGAGATAGCTAGCTCTCCGATAACAATGGGAAGAGCCGTACATAATGCTTTGTTGTTATGTATAAATATAATGAAGCTAGATATTCTTTGCGCTCGCTCCACCCCCATCACTTCATCCGATGGAGTGTGGAAACTCGTTGTAATAACGAGTTTCCAGCCCAGCGCAAGAGGTCGATATTTGGGAAATATCGACCCTTATAGCGTTCCGGAGGAGGGAGTGTGGGGTGGTGGAGCGTGAGATAATGCCAAGGTGTTGAGTTTTTGTGTGCCATCACCCACAGAGGTCACTCGCAAAATCGGTTGTAGTTTTCACAAAACCTCTTGCCAAGCACCATATCTGGCGCCTATAGTAGAACCCAGACGCTACATATATAGCGAGCACACATAAACACGGGAGAGACAACAATACAGCTTGGCTCCAGGCGTGCCCTGGTGGCTGGTTTTGTGCACCGTATGATAAGGAGCCTAAGGGGAGGGATGATGACGATTCATATTACTAAGCGTGATGGTACGACCGAGCCATTCGACACAACCAAGATAAATGCCACGTTGCTGGCAGCAAGCCAGGGGCTGGCCGATCCGTTGCAGAAGATCGTGCAGATTGCTCGCGAGCTGCAGTTGACGCTCTTTGATGGGATGACGACCAAGCAGCTGGAGGAGACGCTCATCCAGACGACGGTGCAGAATATTAAGGATGACCCAGACTACGACACGATTGCGGCGCGCCTGCTGCTGGGCACGATCTACCGCGATTTGCTGGGCGTATATACCACTGATGAAGAACTGCGCCAGCGTCATAGGGAGGCTTTCCCGCGCTATATTCGTCAGGCAGTGGCCGATGGCTTGCTTGACCCCCGCATGCAAGATGAGACGATCTTTGACCTCGAGCGCCTGGCTGCTGCGCTTGACCCGAGTAAAGATAAACTCAGCAAATATCTTGGCGTGGTGACCAACCGCAATCGCTACGCCCTGCGCAAGCAAAACGGTGAACCGCTCGAAGTGCCGCAGTTTACTACTATGCGTATCGCCATGGGTCTGAGCTACAATGAGGAACACCCTACTGAGGCGGCTATTGAGTTTTACCAGCACATGGCCAACCTCGAGTACAGCCCGGGCGGTAGCACCCGCGTTAATGCTGGTGGGTTGTTCCCGCAGCTGAGCAATTGCTTCGTCATGGAAGTGCAGGATGATATGGAGTCGATTGCTAAGAGTGTGCGCGATACAATGTGGATTGCCAAAGGGACGGGCGGCATTGGTATTAGCTTTACCAAGCTGCGGGCGGCAGGTAGCCCCGTCAAGACAACCAACACAACAAGCACCGGGCCAATTCCATTTATGAAGATGGTCGACACGGCACTGTTTGCGGTGTCGCGCAAAGGCAAAAAGATGGGCGCGGCAGCGGTGTATATGGAGAACTGGCACATCGATTTCAAGGAATTTATAGATCTGCGTTCTAACTCCGGCGATCCGTATTTGCGGACGCGCTACCTCGATACAGCGGTGTTTATTAGCGATGAATTTATGCGCCGGGTGCAGGCGGATGAAGATTGGTATCTCTTCGACCCAGCTGAGGTGAGCGACCTGAGCGAGCTGTATGGCGCGGCCTTTGCCGAGCGGTATGCGTATTACATTACCCAGGCCGAAGCAGGCAAACTGCGCGCCTACGACAAGCTGCCTGCGCGCCAGCAATTCCACAGAATTCTGAGTAGTTTGCAGGCCACCGGCCACCCATGGCTCACCTGGAAGGATGCCATCAACCTCCGCGCGCTTAACAATAATACTGGTACTATTCATCTTAGTAACCTCTGTACAGAGATCACCTTGCCGCAAGACGAGCACAATATTGCGGTGTGCAATCTGGTGAGTATTAACCTCAGCGCCTTCCTCGATGATGCAACTGGGGAGTGGGATTGGCCACGGCTCGAGCAGGCGACGCGCTCAGCCACGCGGCAGCTTGATAACCTTGTAGACATTACCACAACACCTATCCCGGAGGCGATGAATAGCAATTTGCAAAACCGCGCAATTGGCCTGGGCTTTATGGGCCTGGCCGATGTGCTGGAGAAGCTCGAGCTGAGCTATGAATCTGAGGCGGCGTATGAGCTGATCGACCAGCTGGCGGAGTTTATTAGCTACTATGCTATCGATGAGTCAGCTGAGCTAGCGGTGACGCGCGGTAGCTATCCTAACTTTGCTGGCAGTGGCTGGAGTAAGGGGGAATTGCCTATCGACACGATCAATCGACTTGGCGCGCAGCGGGGTGAGGCAGTAGCAATTAACACGACTCGCCGCCTCGACTGGGAGGCGCTGCGCCCCAAGGTGAAACGCGGCATGCGCAATGCCACGCTGATGGCTATTGCGCCCACCGCCAATATCTCGCACGTGACGGGCACCACTCCAGGGATCGACCCGCAATTTAGCCAGATCTTTAGCCGGAGCACGCTCAACGGTAAATTCCTTGAGGTCAATGCTAACCTGGTGCGCAAACTCAAAGCACTCGGCCTGTGGGAGGAGCTTAAGGATGAGCTGCTTACTAACCAAGGCGACATCCAGAACATGGAGCAGATCCCCCAGGCGGTGCGCGATGTGTATAAGACGAGCTTTCAGCTGAGCCCGTATGCCTTCATTGAGGTGGCGGCCCGCGCTCAGAAGTGGGTTGACCAAGCGATTAGCCGCAATATGTACTTAGAATCGCGTAATATCGAGGAGTATATTACGATCTACAGTGAAGCCTGGCGTCGCGGCCTGAAAACGACGTATTATTTGCACGTGAAGCCACGCCACCAGTCCGAACAGGTCTCCATTCGCGCTAACAAAACCGAGCAAAAACTCCACCAAGACGCCAAGCGCGTGGGTTTTGGTGGCTTCTACCGCGCACGCAAGAAACAAGAGGAAGGGAAGGAGGAGTAGATTATGTACGAAGGAAAAACCTCAGTAGCAGGGATCAAGGGCAAGCAAGACATGATAGACTTCTTTGCTGATTTGCCACTCCCAGAGCGGGCAGAATTGGCCACCATGAGTGTGAGCTATGGTGTTGGCACTGCAGCGCTCAAAGGAGAGATTGGTATATATACAGAGGGTACAGAGAGCGATGTCCACGCTGTGCCTGGCGATGTAACGGCAAGTGACCCGTCGTGGAATAGCCGAGGTATGGGAAATATATACCATCCCGATAAGCCTCAAAGGTGGACGCAGCCGGAGCTCGATATTTTTGGCACTGATGCGAGTGCTGAAGAGCAGGATGGTCAAATATCCGACGGGACGCCATCGATTGATCCAGAATCGTAGGATTATCTGGTATCCAGAGGCTAGTCCAGAAGATGGAGAACGTCTCGGGGGAGATGACGAGTAGAATACGACTGGTAAAATTATCAGATACGAAATCATTAAGTAATACAACAAGGAGGTAATAATGGGCATTTTAGGATCAGGCGTACGCGATGGCTTGCAGCTCAAGCCGGTGCGCTATGACTGGGCGTATCGCCTATACAACCAAGCGGTGGCCAACACGTGGTTCCCTAATGAGGTGCAGCTGAGCCAGAATTTGGCGGATTTTGAGAAATTGAGTGAGGACGAAAAGCACGCCCTCAAGACGGTGATTAGCTATCTTAATCCTAACGAGCTGCTGATTAATAAATCGCTGGCTTTTGGTATTTACCCCTGCGTGAACGCCGCCGAGTGCCACCTGTATCTTTCGAAGCAGATGTGGGAAGAGGCGAACCACTTTATGACGTTCGAGTATATTATCGAGACCTTCCCGTTTGACCGTGAAGAAATTTATGCGGCCGGCTGGGGTAAAAAATCCCTAGCAGATAAAGCTGCCTTCCAGACCAAATACGTCACGCGCATGATGGAAGAGCGCCCAGATGTGACGACGCTGGAGGGCAAGAAGGACTTTGTGCGTAACCTGGTGGCGTATAACATCGTGCTGGAAGGGATTTGGTTCTATAGTGGCTTTATGGTGGGGATGAGCTTCCGCCGCCGCAATCTGCTGCGCAATGTTGGCACGCTGCTCGACTGGGTGACGAAGGATGAGAACCTGCACCTGGAGTTTGGCATTAACCTGCTGCTGACGATTCTGCACGAAAACCCGGATCTACAAACCGAGGAGTTTGCTGAGGAAATCCGCAGCCTGATCCTGGAAGCTGTTGAGCTCGAGAAAGCGTATAACAAAGACATGCTGCCGCGTGGCATTCTGGGCCTAAACGCCGACTACGTCAACCAATACGTGATGTATATGACCGACCGGCGGCTGGAAGAGCTGGGCTTTGAACCGGAATACAACGTCACCAACCCAGCCAAGTGGATGGCCGCCGCCAACGACACGCTGGAGCTGGTGAACTTCTTCGAGAGCACCAATACGAGTTATGAGGTGAATACGACGAAGTAGTAGGCAGAACAATCTTACCAGTCTACCGGTCTTACCAGAGCTCTCGCTCCATCACCAGACCGAAAATGTTCCGGCCAGATTATGCTACAGCAATCTTCCGCTTGGTGAGTAGCTGGCCTCCAGATATTTTCTTGTCTGGCAATGGAGTGAGAGCGGCTCGCTAATACAATAAACAATATTCGCAGATACGAAAGGAATATAGCCATCATGAATACCCTCACGCAAACCATCCTCGACACCGTGCCGGTTGGCGCGCTAGCTACCGTGAATCGCGACCGCACGCCGCTGGTGACGCCGCTGCACTTTGTCCGGGTGGGCAATGCGATTGCCTGGCTGTCTGATCGTGAGGCGCGCCACTCACACAACGCCTTTCGCACTGGGCGGGCAGAGTTTGTGGTGTGGAATGACGCGAAGCAGGCTGTTTACCTCCATACTACGGTGCGCGAAGCCCGCGAGGACGAGGTCGCGGCTATGACCGAGGCATATACGGCTAAGCTGGGAAATTTTCGCCCGCAGTGTGCTCAGCCGCAGTGGTATGTCGCACCGATTGGCCAGCTGGATGATAATTCCACAACAGAAAATTGGGTGCATTACCTTGCATAAAACGCTATATATAGCGTAGAATAGACACTATAACCACAACGGGTCGGGAGAAATTATTATGACACAAACTACAGCAACAATAGCACCAATCACAGATACAACAACGACAACCACCACGCAGGCGCAGACCACCAAGCCCCAGCTGACGGACGACATGACGCTCGAGGAAAAACTTGACGCCATCGAGCAAGCACTGCTGGCCGCTCAGCAGGTTGCCGTCGACCAAGCAGCGGCGAGTGGCACTCCTGTTATTATGCCAGATCCAGCGGAGCTAACCATGTGCGAGGGCTGCCAATAGGTGGCTCGTATCAATAACCAGCAGAAGCCAGCTACTAGGCTGGTTTTTTGCTGGTATATTGCTTATGGATACATGCTACAATAGAACGCGAGAGGGAGATTGTATGACACAGACACACCAACCAAAGTATATTTTTGTCACCGGTGGGGTACTCTCTGGGGTGGGTAAGGGCATCACGGCGGCCAGTATTGGCGCGGTGCTGCAGGCCAAGGGCTTAACCGTCTCAGTGCAAAAGTGCGACCCGTACCTTAACGTCGATGCTGGGCTGCTCAACCCCAAGGAGCATGGCGAGTGCTTCGTGACCAAAGATGGAGCGGAGACCGATCTCGACCTTGGCCACTACGAGCGCTTCTTAGACCTCGAGCTCACCCAGCGCAATGCTACGCTGGCGGGGCGGCTGCTGCGTGATTTGATCGCCGATGAGAGGGCTGGGAAATTTGGCGGCCAGACGGTGCAGCTGGTGCCGCACCTCACCCAAGCGATCAAGCGAGCCATCCACCAAGCAGCAGCGGGACAGGTGCACATTGTGGAGATTGGTGGTACGGTGGGAGATTATGAGGGGCTAAGCTTCGTCGAGGCGATCCGCGAATTCTCGCTCGAGGTGGGGCGCGAGCACTGTCTCTTCGTCCATGTGGTGTATGTGCCGTTTCTTGTGACGAGCCAGGAGTACAAGACCAAGCCAGCCCAGAATGCCATGGCCGACCTGCGTGGCTTTGGCATTATGCCCGATGTCGTGGCGGTTCGCACCGAGGGCAGCATCGCGCCGCCGCGTGGTGTGGCGGATAAGATTGCCATTGCCAGTGGAGTGCGGCCAGAGGGGATCATTATGATGCCAAATGTCGATACGGTCTACAAGGTACCCCTGATGGTAGCGCGTGAATTGGGCCCGGTGCTGGCGAGCTTTACCGGCAATATGACGGTACCGGATATGACGCGTTGGCAGCAGCTCGTCCGGCATGATAGCCAGACCTACCGCCAGCGACTGACGATTGGCCTCGTGGCGAAATATATTGATAATGCCGATACTTATCTCTCTATCACTGAGGCGCTCAAAGCAGCTGCCTGGGCGCACCGCAGTGAGTTGACCATCCAGTGGATCAATGCCGAGACAGTGACCGACGCAGCGCTCAGCGCTGTGGATGCGGTGGTGGTGCCCGGCGGCTTTGGCAAGCGCGGGGTAGAAGGGAAGATTGCGGCGGCGAGTTACTGCTTGCAGCACAACGTGCCGTATCTTGGCATATGCCTGGGGATGCAGGTCGCAGTGATTGCCGCTGCCCGCCGCGGTGGTATGGCGCAGGCTGGCAGTGCGGAGTGTGGCGCTGCGCCGGATGACGCCGTCATCTACCTCATGCCTGACCAGCAGGGCAAGCAATCGACCGGTGGGACGATGCGCCTGGGCAATTACCCAGCGGTGCTGCGGGCTGGCTCGCGTACCGCTAAGGTATATGGGACAACAGAAGTTGTGGAGCGTCATCGCCATCGCTATGAGGTGAATCAAGCGCATCTCGCTGCCATCAACGCGGGTGGGATTGTGGTGTCGGGTACGTCACCCGATGGCAGGCTGGTGGAGTTCGTCGAGGCACCGACCTGCGACTACTTCGTTGCGACCCAGGCTCATCCAGAGTTTACCTCGCGGCCATTTCGGGCTCACCCGCTCTTTGCTGGCCTAGTGCAAGCGGCACTCAAGCGGCAGAAACGGATGCAGAAGGGTAAGGCGTAAACCTTCTCGCTACGCTTACGCTATTCTTGCGCCGCATCTGTTGTATACTATAATCATGGAACAGACGATTCGTGATGCAGTACACACTCTTTATCAACAAACACCACCAGTGGAGCTGACGCGGCCAGAGCCGAAATTTGGCGATTTTGCGACCAACGTTGCCCTCAAGCTTGCCAAGCCACTGGGCAAGAACCCCCGCGAGATTGCCGAGGAGGTGGCGGCGGTGCTGCGCCAGACTGGCCAGTTTTCTGACGTGAGTGTGGCGGGCCCAGGCTTTATCAATCTCCGCCTGAGCGACGCAGCGCTGTGGCAGGCGGCCAACACCACACCGCAGCAGATCTATGGTGGCATGCGCTACACGCTGGAATATAGCTGCCCCAACGCCTTCAAGGAGCTGCACACTGGCCACTTGTATCAGACGGTGTATGGCGATATATTGGCGCGGATTATTGAGTCGGTTGGCGCAGCGGTAGACCGAGCCAGCTTTGGTGGTGATGTCGGCCTGCACGTTGCTAAGTGTTTATGGGGGATGCGCCACACGCTAGGTGGTGAGCTACCAGAGAAGTTACCAGAGGTAGAGAGCGATGTCTTTGCTCGGGCGCGGTGGATTAGCCAGGCCTATGTGATCGGTGCTAAAGCGTACGAAGAGAACGAGACGGCGAAGCAAGAGATTATTGAGTTTAACAAGCTAGTCTACAGCTATCACGAGCATGATGAGCACAATACGCCGCTGGCTCAGATCTATTGGACGACGCGCCAGTGGAGTTTGGATTACTTTGATGCCTTTTATGCGATGATTCAGGTTGATCATCTTGACTATATCCCCGAGAGTAGCACTGCACCGATTGGCCTCGCTGTGGTGCACGAGCAGCTGGAGCGGGGGAATTTGCAGCGTTCTGAGGGGGCAGTGGTCTTCGTCGGTGACCCTGCTAAGCACCTGCACACCCGCGTCTTCGTCACGTCCAACGGCCTGCCAACGTATGAGACGAAGGACATTGGCGTTATCTGGAAGGAGGTAGCAGACTACCACTTCGACCACCGGATTCTTATTACTGGCAACGACCAAAAGGAGTATATGCGCGTGGTGTATGCTGCGGCAGAGCTATTCCGGCCTGAGCTAGCTGGGCGGATGACCCACCTGACCAATGGTACGGTGCGCTTTGGCGATGGTAGCAAGATGAGTTCGCGCCTGGGTAATGTGGCGCGAGCGGCTGATGTGCTCACCATCGTTCAAGAGCGTGTGGCAAACCTCACCACAAACCCAGTGGTGCAGCGCCAGGTGGCCCTGGGGGCGATCAAGTACGCCTTTGCGAAGTATCGCATGGGCAACGATATCGCCTTTGATATGGATGAGACGGTGAGCCTGCAGGGCAACTCTGGCCCCTACATTCAATACGCTCATGCTCGGGCCTGCAGTATCCTGGCCAAGGCCGATGCCGAGCCTGCCGAGCCAACCGATTGCACTGATGACGAGCGCCTCCTCCTGCGCAAGCTGAGCGAATATCCAGAGGTCGTCGAGAAGGCCGCTCGCGAGTATCTTGTGCATGGCATCTGCCACTACCTCTATGAGCTTGCCCAAGAATTTAACCGCTTCTACGAGAAAAACCGTGTCGTTGGCAGCCCGCGCCAGGCCGAGCGCCTCGCCCTAGTGCAGCGCTACCGTGACACCCTGGCTGCTGGTCTTGCTCTGCTCGGTATCGAAGCGCCGGAGCGGCTGTAGTGGGTGAGCGTACGCCACGTACCGACCCATCTGCTTTGCATGAGCCACTGGCAGCAGAGCTTATGACGCCAAAGCATCGTATTGCAGCACAAAATATCGAGATTGGCCGCGAGCGCTTGCTTGACTCAAAGCAGCTCAAGATTATCGGCGCAGCCTACGAGCAGTCGCCACTGGCCTTTGAAGACGCCACTAATGCAGCAGTTTTGGTGGGGCACTTGGTGCGCCAGACGCTTGAATTTGCACCGACCACAGATGGTACACCGCTTCTTACCGCTGAAAGTATTGCCGAGCGTGAGACAGCTAATTGCTATGGTTATACTATTGTGGCATCGGAGTGCCTCGATCAGATTAAGGGGTTAGAGCACTATATTGGGTATGTTAACCAACATGCCGTAATTATGTTGTTTGACCGGCCAAGCCAGCGCTCGTTTTTGCTTGATGTACCTACGAATGAGCTATGCAAAGAGACAACAGAAGCGATAAGTGGAAAAAACCGCAAGATCAGTTGATGAGTGGTGAGCTTCGCGCAGTGAATTGGCTACAGACAAGCGAACTAGTGAAGAATCTCCCGCCGTCAATCAATCGTGATGCCTTTGTTTCATCTCGCCCATGGTTAAACTTTGCTGATGTTACTAGTCAGCAGTATCGTGATGGTGACACGCGAAACAGTTTGCTACAACTTATCACACTGCCATCCATCCCTGGGCGTGAGCTATTGCGCGTTCATTATGATGCAATCATCCATAATCGTCATGACGAATTTGGTGCTGCATACGAAAGTTTGAGCCAGCTACCAGGCATCTATCCAGATGTTGACCGACGTAATGACCTGAAAGAGGCCAGCCAGCTGTGCAAGAAGCTTATCGCCCAGGGTATGGGTGAGCAAGCGATTGAATTAGCGCAGACTGTTCATGCGAGCCTTTCGCCGGGTGACACGACAGTTAATCGCTTTTTCCTTGGTGATATACTACGTAAAGTAGCGACTGCCACAGGTAATGCCAAACTTGTCGAGCAAGCGATACAGACGTACGAGCACCCATTTGTTATTTTTGATGATAATGCAGATAATATCGCGACTCCATCACAACGCCTGTCGCGAGGCTTTAAAGAGCTACAACGTAATAAAGTCAATAAAGCACGCAAACAAGCTAAGCGAATGAAGCAATAATGAAACAACGACCATAGAACACCACCAACACAAGACCGCTAGCAATTAATGCAGAATATGCTATAATTTGAATAAACAATGGTTAATAAGGAGAACCTATGGCAGAACGAACAACAACCAAAACCAAAGCAGCTGCTACAAAGAAGCCTGCTGCACGCCGCACCCCACGCAAGGCTGCTCAAGAGGCTGCAGCTGCCGCCCAAGCAATGGAGCAGAAGATGAAGAACAGCCACCTCGGCGGTTTTGCGGACTTCATCCGTGAGCAGGGCGTGGTTGGCCTGGCCGTCGGTTTGGCGATTGGTACCGCTGCCGGTGACACGGTCAAAAAATTAGTTCAGGGGTTCATTAGCCCAGTGGTGCAGTTCATCGTGGGATCGCAGAAGGGCCTCGAGGCTGCCAGCACGCATATTGAGATTGCTGGGCGCAGCGCCGACTTCGCGTGGGGAGCTTTCGTGAGCTCGCTGATCACCTTGATTGCCACAGCATTCGTCATCTACCTGATCATCCACTTTCTCAAGCTCGACCGCTTGGACAAGAAAAAAGACTAAAGAGGCGAGAAGCCTTAGAGCGATCAACCACACCCACCTCGGGTGTGGTTTTTCTATGGTGAATAATAAATTTGCGCACTACCCAAACATCTACGTAGCCTGAACACAATAATGAACCATTCGGAAATAACAGGGGTAGGAGAGATGATTTACCGCATAATTACGTCCTGGAATACGGAGCAAGAAGGGAGGCAAAGACACCTGAACAAAAAAGTAGTACACCAACTTGCACACCAGTAAAGCTTATGCTTATAACGGTAATAGCTAAGGATGAGCGCTATGCGGTGGACATGTAGTATACTAGAAGCATGAAACCAAGCTTCAAACCAAAACGGATTTTGTGGGTAGACCTTGAGATGACGGGGCTAGACCCTACTACGGATGAAATACTAGAAGTGGCGGCGATTGTGACGGACTGGACCTTTGCCGAGATTGCAACGTACGAAGGGGTGGTGCGCCATGATGCAGCTAAGCTTAAGCGCCTCCTTGACGGCAACGCGAGCTTTTGGGACCAGCACCCGGCGGCGCGGCGCGGGCTCGAGGAGCAGAATGCTCAGGGTAAACCGCTGGCAATAATTGAGCAAGAGCTGCTGGCGTTTTGCGATGAACAGTGTGCTGGCGAGGGGCAGATATTGCTGGCGGGGAACTCCATCCACCAAGATCGCCGCTTTGTCGACCACTGGTGGCCGCAGCTGGCGCAGCGTTTGCACTACCGCATGCTCGATGTGAGCGCCTGGAAGGTGGTGATGGAGGGCAAATACGGTAAGAAATTTGCCAAGCCAGAAGATCACCGCGCGCTGGAGGATATTCGTGGTAGTATTATGGAGCTGCGCTATTATTTGCAAAAGGTCGCTCTGTAATGCCCGAGCTGTGGCGCGATATTACGATCGACACAATCGAGCAGCGGCGGGCGCTGCTAAGCGAACTGCGCCTACCTGAGTTGCAGGCCCGCATGGTGCGCGAGCATCGCTGGTTGCCACAGGCGATAGAAGGGGAGGCGTGGCTGCTGCTGACGCTGGATATACCATACGTCAGTCGGCACAATGTGAAGTACCATACCATTACTATTTTGCTCAACAAAACCGAGATTATTACGCTGCACCAGGGCAAGCTAGACGATGAGCTCGTTCAGCGCATTACTGCGCTACGGCCTAGTAGCAAGACGCCATCGCTTATTCTGGCGACTATTGCGCAGTTTTCTATTGAGCAATTTATGCCGCTGCTCAACCATATCGACGATGTGACCGACCAACTGGAAGATACGATGATTCGCACCCCAGATAATCGGCAGCTCCAGCAGCTCTTTGTGTACAAGCGTCAGTTAGCCGACCTGCGCAAGGTGGTGCTCCCCTTGATGAATGTGCTCAATGGTCTCAGTAACGGCCGCTATGCCTTGTTTGATAAAAAATGCGCGGTGTATGTGCGCGATAGTTACGACTACGCCTGGCGCGTCCACGAGCTTATCGATACGATGCGTGATCTTCTCACCAGCGCACTCGATATGTATCTCTCGGTGGTATCTAACCGCATGAACGATGTGATGAAGCGCCTGACCTTGGTTGCCACTGTCTTTATGCCGGTCTCGTTCTTGACGGGCCTAGGCGGGATGAACTTCGTGCAGTTGCCATTTCGCAGTGATGTCGCCTTCTGGCTGATGATTGGCCTGATCGTTCTCATACCGCTAGCGATGGTGGGGTATTTTGTGCGGCATAAGTGGTTGTAGTATCATAGTGCTATGACACACAAGCAGCTCGAAGAATTTTTGCTCAGCCTGCCTGGGGCGTGGCTCGACTATCCCTTTGGGGGCGATATCGCGGTGTACAAGGTAGGGCGCAAGGATGTGCCTGGCCAGCAGGAGAAGATGTTTGCGCTTATTGCCGAAGGGTCGCAGCCACTAAGGGTGAGTCTCAAGTGCGACCCGCAGCTGGCCCTCACCCTGCGTGAACGGTATGAGTCGGTTCAGCCAGGCTACCACCTCAACAAAAAACATTGGATCACTGTTATTTGCAGTGGCCAGCTGAGTGATGACGAGGTGATTGACCTGGCGCGGCTCAGCTACCGGCTGGTGACGGAGTAGAATGCTCGTTTTTGGGGAGAATCGTCAGGATAGAAGCGCTCACGCTGTGTGAGCGTTTTCTTTTTGTTGTGTGATAAACATCTGGGCACCTTATGTTTACCATCTCACGCGGAGGAAAACCCCTGGGGCTACGCCATACAGCCATATGTAAGCAAATGTTTGTTTTATAGTGCAGCGCATTAACAAAAGCCCGCCACAGAGGCGGGCTTCGTCAGCAGGGCAGGTGCGTTGCTATTTCGTTGAGGTAAAGTTGCTAAACGACTTGGTAGCGGCGTCGAGCGTCTTGCTGTTGGTGGCAACGTAGTCGGCGATGGCTTTGCGGTTGCCACTGGCTGTTTTGAGCTTCTGGAGGTAGCTCTTGAGGATGGACAGCTGGTAGCTCATTTCGCGTGCATAGACGCGGTCGAGTGAGCCGGTGAGGTAAGCATCTTCGAGCGTTTTGGAGAGTTTGTCGGAGTAGGCTTTTTCGGTCTTTTTGGCATCACCGACTAGCTCAGTCTTGATCTTCGCATCCTTGAGCGACGACTTGAGCTCTGTCCCCATACTACCGAGCGAGGTGGTGAGTGTGGTGTTCATGCTTGAGAGCTCATTCTCCGTCAGGCGTGATTGCTGCTCCTTGGTGGCTGCTTGCAAGGTCTCGATGCGGGCTAGCGTGCTTTGGGCTTGCTTGGTGTAGTTGGGCTGGCTGTTGACCATCATCATGACAATGGCAAAGGCAAGCAAAAGCACACCGCCAATCAGTCCAAACACCGCAAAGCGGTTCATCTGCACTGGCTGTTGCTTGGGTGCAATCTCGTTGAGGTAATCTACCGGGAAAGAGGTGTCTGGCTCGCTTGCTGCGCCAAGGTCTGCGCCGGTAGCAGCCATGGCAGTGGCGCCGAGTGGTTGCTGTGGGTTGGCATACGCCTGGCCAGTGTAGCCGCCTGCTTGTGGTTGGTAGGGCTGTGCAGTGGGTTGGTTGGCAC
Source organism: Candidatus Saccharimonadota bacterium (assembly GCA_013333645.2). Taxonomy (GTDB): domain Bacteria; phylum Patescibacteriota; class Saccharimonadia; order Saccharimonadales; family Saccharimonadaceae; genus Saccharimonas. Next base: position 87,274 of record JABCOK020000016.1, read on the forward strand.
CTGGGTAGGCATCAGCATTGGCGTAGCCATGCGGTGTGTCTGCGGTGGTTTGGGGGTTGGTTGGGTGAGCCGTTGCGGCTGGCTGCTGTTCGGACTGCGGCACGTAGTGGTATGACTGGCCTGTACCGTAGCTGGCGGCTGGTTGGCTAGCTGGTTGGTCGTGTGACGGCTGATACGGCTGGTAGGGCGCAGCCTGAGGCTGTGGTGATGAAGGGGCGGGCTGCTCTTGATACGGTGGCTGAGTTGGTTGGCTCTGTGTTGCCGGATTATATGCACCATAGCCATAATCCTGCGCACCGTGTGACGCCGCTTGGGTAGCATAGTAGGGGACATACGGAGCAGCCGCCGGCGCATTGGGCTGCGGGGGCTGTTGCTCGGGCTGCGGTGCCGAACCATTCGGTTGGGGAGTGTATGGTTGCTGTGGATTCATAGTTACTATAATACCATTTAAACACAACCACTAACAGGGGTAAAGAGGATAATATTTAACAGAGGTCAGATAGATAAATTATACATAGTATATACCCCTATATCCTATATACTCTATACCCCTATCTACTATATAAAATTAATTATGTTTTGGTTTGTTGCTGTATATGATCGGTCGTGTGGGTTGAATAGTTTTCGGGGGAGGTGAGAATGATCAGATAGGCGACAAGCACGGTTCGATTGGCTCATGCTCAATGCGGTATACTATACCTATGGATGCCAAAGAAGAGGTGCGGGCACGCTTAAATATAGAGGATGTGGTGGGCGAGTATGTGCAGCTTAAGCGAGCGGGGCGGAGTTACAAAGGTTTGAGCCCCTTTACCAGCGAGCGGACGCCGAGTTTTTTTGTGAGCCCCGAGAAGAATATTTGGCATGACTTTAGTAGCGGGCGGGGCGGCGATGTCTTTAGCTTCATTATGGAAGTAGAGGGGCTGGACTTTCGCCAGGCGCTGGAGCTACTCGCGCGCAAGGCGGGGGTAGACCTCTCGCTGTATGAGCAGAAGGGTAACCGCGACCTGGCGCGGCGCAAGCAGCGGCTGCTTGAGGCGCATCGACTAGCGGTGAATTTTTATCAGCATTGCTTGGTGCGGAGCCAGGATGCACTGGCGTATGTGTTTCGGACGCGGCGGCTGAGCAAGGTGATTGTCCAGCAGTTTCAGATTGGCTATGCGCCGCGCGATGGTCATGCTCTGGTAACGTATCTTAAGAAAAAAGGCTTTTCGCTGGCAGAGCTGCGCGAGGCGGGCCTGGTGAACCGCTACGATGGTGACCTCTTTCGCGAGCGGATGATGGTGCCGTTGATGGATGCGAGTGGGCAGGTGATTGGTTTTACGGCGCGCTTGATTGCTGATGTGCCCAATGCACCAAAATACCTCAATACGCCCCAGACACTGCTCTATGATAAAGGCCGGCATGTCTTTGGCTTGATGCAGGCCAAGCAGGCGATTCGGGCCCAGGGCTATGCGGTGATTGTCGAGGGTAATATGGATGTGATCAGCAGTCATCAGGCGGGCGAAGCAGCGGTGGTGGCGACGGCGGGCACTGCTATGACGGAGCAGCATATTCGGGCGCTCAAGCGGCTGGCGGGCGATATCCGGCTGAGTTTTGATGGTGATAACGCTGGGCGGGCCGCCACAGAGCGAGCGATTGGTTTGGCCGCTCAGGCGGGGGTGGAGCTAAAGGTGGTGTCGCTGCCGGCAGGGGTAAAAGACCCTGATGAACTTATTCAGCAGCAGGGGGTAGCAGCCTGGCAGCAGGCGATAGCGGCGGCTCAGCCAGCAGTGGATTGGCTCCTGGCGCAGTATCGGCAGCAGCTTGATCTCACCACAGCAGCGGGTAAGCGGCAATTTACGACAGTTGGGTTGGCACTTGTTAATCGTTTGGGTGACCCAGTCGAGCGCGAGCACTACCAGCGGCAGATTGCTCAGACGGTGGGCTCGAGTGTCCAGGCCGTTCAGGCCAAGGCGCAGCAAACAGCACCAGCCGCTCCCATCCGTAAGGCTGTCAAGGCGGCTGCGGCTGCACCACGCAACCGCTACCTCGTACAAGATGATGCGCTTGCGCTGGCGATGCTCGATGGGCCGAGCCAGGAATTGTTTGGGCGGATTGACCCACAGCTCTTTGCAGGGGAGGCACGTCAGGCCTTGGCTCAGTACTATGCGGCGCACCACGGGCAACCTCTTACCACTACGCCGCCGCCATTGCAAAATTTTGACGAGTATATTACAATGGTACGGGTACGTGCCGACGCTCGGTATGGTGCGTGGAGCGAGACCGATCGCTACTACGAGACCGCCCGGCTTTTGCGGCAAATCGAAACCGAACACAAGCAGCAACACAAACAAGATCTCATCACCCACCTGCGCCAAGCAGAAGAGAGCGGCGATACGACTGCCGCCGCCGCTTTGCGCGAGCAACTGAACCAATTAATCAAGGAGATAGCGCGTGGCAACCGACGATAAGGATACCAAGCAAAAAAAACCAGCAACCACAGCTCAGGCAGCACCGCCCGATGCCCAGCCACCGATCATGGATCTAGCCGTCGACGATATGGAGCCCGACCTCGCGGCGCTTGAGGAAGAAGACACGCCAGAGGAGATTCTCAACAGCAACCAATACTTTGATGATATTAGCGACGACTCAGTCCGGCTACACCTGCGCGAGATTGGCAAAATTCCGCTACTCAGCGCTGACGAAGAGGTAGACCTAGCTTACCGGATTAAGCAGGGCGATAAGCGGGCGAAAGACAAAATGGCCGAGGCTAATATGCGCTTGGTGGTAAGCATTGCCAAGCGGTATAGTGGTCGTGGCCTTGATTTTCTCGATCTTATCCAAGAAGGGCACACCGGGCTACTGCGGGCGGTGGAGAAGTTTGACCCAGATAAAGGCTTTAAGTTTAGCACCTATGCCACCTGGTGGATTCGCCAGGCGATTACCCGGGCGATTGCCGACCAAGCGCGCACTATTCGTATTCCTGTCCATATGGTGGAGACGATTAACAAGCTGCTGCGCACCCAGCGCCGCCTGACCCAGGACCTCAACCGCGAGCCAACCATTACCGAGCTTGCCAAAGAGCTCGATATGGAGCCGGATAAGGTCGAATATGTGATGAAGATCAAGCAAGACATCAGCAGCCTCGACGCTGGTGTGGGGCGCGATGGCGATGACTCGGAGGAGTCGGTGCTCGGGGACTTTATTGAGGACGAAGATACGGTCAGCCCTGAAGAGTCGGCCTCCAACCAGCTTCTCAAGGAGCAGGTGCAAGATATTCTCTCGACCTTGAGTGATCGCGAGCAGAAGATTATTAAAATGCGCTTTGGCCTGGAAAATGGTAAGAGCCATACGCTGGAGGAAGTTGGGCAGGAGTTTGCCGTGACGCGTGAGCGTATTCGTCAGATTGAGGCCAAGGCTCTGGCAAAGCTGCGCAAGCACAAGGACGCCAAGAAGCTGTACGAGTATTTGCAGCAGTAGGGGGGGTAGTGCACGAGAATAATCGGCATACAGTATGTATGTCGATTATTTGGATAAATTGCTCGCAAAAGTCGTTGCTGTATGGTTTTTTGGTGAAGCTTCTGTATAATAATGGCTATTTGCTTTGCTGTGAGGGCACAAACCTCTCGAATACCCACTCCTACTATCGCTACCGAGAAATAGAGATCATGATTGTAGAGGGGTGAATACGAAAGCCCTAAAAATGCAGAAAGTATTCCCAAAATACTTTACATAAAAATACCCAGTAGTATGCTGGGTATTTTTATATCGAAGTAAGTGGCTTAGTAGTAATAATAGTACCACCAAGATGGCTTGGACAATACACCAACAAACACAAGTATCCAGAAAAGCCAGATAAGACACCAGCAGACTGACCCAAAGATGCCCCAGCCCAGACTAACGTTACCCCATGTTGTAGACATACCGGCTTCCTTAGACTTATTGCGCGAAATAATGCCAAGGAGAATACCACCGATAGAGATACCAAAGAAGCTCAAGACGCATCCAATAACACCCAGTGTCTCACCAGGGTTATCATAACGAACGGGATAGGCATATGGTGTTGGCTGTGGCGCTGGCGCAGCAGGTTGCTGGTATTGATATGTTGGCTGTGGCTGGGGTACTGGTGCGGCTGGCTGCTGGTATTGGTATGTCTGCTGCGGCTGCGGTTGTGGTTGGGCTACCGGTTGTGGTTGCACGGCTGGCTGCGGCTGTGGCGCAGCAGGTTGCTGGGGTGTTGGCTGGTTGTTCATAGACTCCTCGTATTAGGCTATTATCGTATTGTGCATATATGTAACGCACAAATAATCTGTGGGAGAATTATAGCAGGGGAAGGGCGATGTGTCAATTATCTGATGATTTACATACCCCACTGGGGTATTTTACACCCAACCAATTTCGCGGCAGAGAGCGTCGACTTGCTGGTGGAGTTCGGTGAGGTCGTGACTGTTGGAGATGAAGTGGTCGGCAATGGCGATGGGGCCGCCCTTCTCAATATCTTCAATTTCTGACCAATCGCGGGCGATTGCTTCCTGCGCGGTAAAGGGCCGCTCAGGTCGCTGGGCGAGGCGGCGGTGACGGAGTTGTTTGGGTGCGACGATGGCCGCGACAACGAGCTCACCCGGGAAGTGGTGGGTGAGATATTTGTACTCCGTCCAGGAGTAGAGGCCGTCGAAGAGGATGTGGCGCTGCCCAGCGGCGGCGAGGCGCTGCATTTGCTCGGCAGCGGTGCGGATGATTATATCTTTGCCAGCTTCTTCGCGCCAGGCTTTGCGAAATTTGGCTTGAGATTGCGGGGTGATAGCGATGCCGCGGCGGCGCATTTCGTCGTAGAGGATGCCACCAGCGTAAACCTTGGGGATGTCAAGGCGTGCCACGTGGTTAACTGCCTCGCTCTTGCCTGCGCCTGAGAGGCCAACGAAGGCAAGGATTGTCGTCGGGTGAGATGGATGATTCATATCTCTAGTATAGCAGATGATGACGTTTATGGTTGGCAGCGTGGGGAATGGTACAATAAAGATAGTATGGAAGAGCAGCCAGCTGCACAGCCATCACGACCAGAGCAACTACGACGCTATGTGCCAAGCGATCCTGCATCGCGGTTGTTTTGGCTTGGTATATTGACGCGGCAACGGGGAGACGCACCACTGCCAAAGGACTGGATGCGCGATGCTGCCTGTAGCCCGGCCACAAGCGAAGAATATTTTAGCGGCAAACCAGAAGACACGGCACTGGCGTTGCGGTGCTGCATTGGTTGTGCGGTGATTGACGTCTGCGCGGCATATGCGGTGAGAGAAGGTGTGTCGGGGATCTGTGCTGGTTTAACGGCACAGCAGCGCAGACAACTGACGGATGGTCCTACGCCAGCCGATCTCCCCAGCCAGTCCACCACGCTCACAAGCGCTATGCACCACGCTGTTCATGCCAATGATACGCCTCGGGCGCGGATTGCCTGGGCGGAGCAGTGTATGGCCGAGCGGCGGCACATTGGGCCGCAGGCTTTTGCTCGCTTGGCGCTGTGTATTGATGCCGAGACGAAGCAGCAAATAGAGCCCGAGCAGCGTGAGGATTGTGCTGGGTGCCCGGTGGCGGCTGAATGCTTACTCTTTGCGCTGCGGGGGTACCAACGTATTATTGCTGCCGGTGATGTCCGTGGTGGCACAACTCAAGCCGACCGCCGGCAGTGGGGCACACCCAAACCTAAGCAGCGGCGGGCTCGGCGACGCTAGGTGATGCAGTGGTAGAGCGACAAGCGGCGGAACACACTGCTTATGCTTGGTAAAACAACAGTGGTGTGGAATAATGCAGAAGCCAACGTTTTGTATAGCAAAAGAGAAAAAACTTATGACGCGTGAACAACCAAGAAAGCCGACCCCTGCCACGCTGGCAATGCGAGAACAGATAAAGAATGGCGTAAGCCCTGCGGTATATACTGAGCGGCTGATTCGCGGCGGATATAAGCCAGCCCCTCGATCAGCATGGATTGGACAAGCTGCTTGTAGCCTCGAGGATGAACCGTACTTTATTGGCCTCGATGGGAGAAAGCGGGAGCATTGGGAAAATATTAAAAAAGGGAAAACAAAATGCGGCAGTTGCCCAGTGCAGGCTGAATGCCTTGCGGCGCATATGGTGGACATCACAAAACATCAGCCAGATACAAAGGTTGTTGTTGGTGGAACAGACAATGTTGAGCGAGCGCGTGCCCGGCGGCAGGTTGCGCAAGAGTTAGCACGAAGGGCACAGAGCAGCCAAAGCGGTGGAGAGGTGTTAGCGTAGCGTTTCAGTGTAGTAATACTTATGCTATAATAATTGAAAAATCCGACAAAACGTGTACACTTATACATAACGTATGAGTATATAAGCACACATGTGTGCAGGCTGAGGAGATAATAGTGCAGCGACGAGGTGGGCTGGTGTATGGAGTAGTGAGCATCCTTGTTGCGGGCGCTCTGTCGGTGATGTTTGGTGGGGTTGCCCAGGCGCAGCAGTGGCAGATGGTGTATAACGAGGAGTTTACGGCGCCACTGTCGAATTGGAAGGTTCTCCAGCAAAATAAGGATAATTATGGCAAGGAACATTTGGCATATAGCGCCAATAACGTTGCGGTGACTAACGGCGCTTTGCAGATTACCACCCGGCGTCACTGTGTGTCGAGTGTGGCTGAGCCACTGGGCGATAGTAATGCGAGCCAAGACCCGTGCCCATCTGGCAAGATGACACGCTACCAGAGTGGGCGAGTGGAGTCGGGTCGGGTGCTCGATGGGCATAAACCATTCCGCGTGGAGGTGCGGGCGAAGATTAATTGGAATGGCGAGAATGGGACGCGCCCAGCTATTTGGCTGCGCAATAGTGTGACGCTTGCCAACTGTAGCAACAACAAGCAAGCGAATGACCCCTATGGTGAGCTCGACATACTGGAGTGGTATTCATGGACGCCGACCTATACATGGTCGACGACGCATATTCGCTGCTACCACAGCCCGTCATCACAGATATGGAAGACGAAGGGGTTAGGACATAGCCGAGAGAACCTCATACCGTCCCCAGTGACGTTGGCGAACAACTGGCATGTCTGGGCGACGGAATATGATGGTGAGGCGGTCAAATTCTTCGTTGATAACCAGCCGGTGCTGGTGTATAACTATCGAGCAGGCGATGAGAAAAGTCATCCAACCGCTCGGGTTCCGGCAGAAAAACCAGCAAAAATGGGCATGGATGCGAATCAATTCAAGCAGGTCTTTGACGATACGTGGTATGTTATCCTCAACGATTATGTGGAGTGGAAGAGTGAGGAGCACCCGCCCGATTCATCGAAGAAGTTTGCCAACCAAACCTTCCTTATCGACTATGTCAAGATATACCAAAGCGGCACTCCAGCTACTGGCGAAAAACCATCAGCGACCACACCAGAAAAAAAGGACGACAAGAAAGATAAAAAGCCTGGCACTAAACGGATGACGGTGAAGAAGAAAAAGGGTGCGTTTACTGCGCAGGGTCCACTGGCTGAGCTGATGAGCAACTTTGTGCCGGCACTGCTGATAAGCCTGTGCTTGCTGCTCATCGCACTAGCTGGCTGGCTAGTATGGTGGTGGCGGCGCCGGCGCCAGCGCGCTCAGCCTACGCTATAGCTGGAGAGCAGGGAGCAAGGGGTGTTTGTGATACGCTTTGGCACGGCACCAATGCTATACTAGAACTATGATGAAGCGCCTAGTGATTATCGATGGCAAAAGTGTGTTCTACCGTGGGTACTATGCCATGCCCAATCTTTCGACGGCCGATGGGACGCCAACTGGTGGGGTGTATGGCTTTGCGGCGCTGAGCCTAGAGCTGATCAAGCGCCTCCAGCCAGACTATGTGTGCGTGGCGTGGGATAAGCCGAAGACGAATATCCGCCGCCGTCTTGCTATTTACGACCAATACAAGGCTGGTCGCAAGCCGGCTCCGCCAGATTTTTACGCCCAGATACCACTACTCCACGAGCTTTTGCAGGCGTTTGGTTGGCCGCTGTATGAGTTTGATGATTATGAGGCAGACGATATTATGGCGACGCTCGACGCCCAGGCTGAGCAGGAGGGGGATATCGAGACATATCTCATTACGAGCGACCTTGACGCCTTGCAAATACTCGACCAAAATACCTACCTCTATGCCCTCAAAAAAGGCTTGACTAATATCGACAAATTCGACATCGCTGCCTTTGAGCAGCGCTATGGTATTCGGATTGGCCAGTTCCTCGACTTTAAGAGCCTCAAGGGCGATGCGTCGGATAATATCCCGGGCGTGCCAGGCGTGGGAGAGAAGACGGCGGTCAAGCTGCTGCAGCAATTCGACACGCTCGACAACCTCTACGACAACCTCTGGCAGGTCAAGGATACGCTGCGGCGTAAGCTGGAGCAGGGTAAAGACTCGGCTTATATGAGCCGCGAGCTAGCCCAGCTATATACTGATGCACCAGTGACGCTTGACCGAGCAGCGATGGCAATGGATAACTGTGACCCAGCGGCGGTGCGGGCGATGTTGCAGCGGCTGGAGTTTCGTAGTTTGCTGCGCCAATTGCCGCCGCAGATGCAGGCGGCAGAGAACGCCCAACTGCCCGATGCGCCAGTGGTGCAGCATGCGACTGAGCTGCCTGCTCACCAGGCTAAGGCGCTCTTTTTGATGGCCAAAGAGCTGCTGGTCTGGCCAGTTGAGGGCGGCGTCTGGGTGAGTCACGAGCGAGGTAAGGCGGCCCGCCTGAGCTGGCGTGATGCGATTGATGTTATCCCGCATGTGCCGATTGTTGGGCACCGCACGAAGGAATTATTACGCCGCTTACTGGCTCGTGGCGTGCGGCAGTTGCCAGTCGTGAAGCACGATACTGCCCAGGGGTCGTTTTTGCTTAATCCCCTGCGTACGTCGCGGGCGCTGGCTGATCTCGCAGGGCTGGAGTCGCTCGACGACCCACGCCTGGCCATTAGTGCGCTGTGGGCAGTGTACGACGAGCAAGCTCAGGCACTCGATGCGCTGCCCGAGCTTGCCCGAGTTGCCCGGACGATGGACTTTCCGCTCATCCCTGTGCTGGCGCGGATGGAGTGGCGCGGTATTCGGCTCGATAGCCGCACGCTTGCGGCGATGCAGCGCACCTTGAGTAGCGAGATCGCCGAGTTGCAGCAGCAGATCTATGGCATGGTGGGGTATGAGCTTAATATTGGCAGCCCAGCCCAGCTGGCCGAGGCGCTCTTTGTGAAACTCCAGCTGCCAACGGCGGGCATTAAGAAGGGTAAGACGGGTTACTCGACGAGCCAGAAGGAGCTGGATAAACTCCGGCCGCATCACCCGATTATTGGGCTCATAGAGCGCTACCGCGAGCTGACGAAGCTGCAAAACACGTATGTTGAGGCGCTGCCGCAGCTGACCGACGACGCGGGCTATATCCACACCACCTTCAACCAAGATGTGGTGGCGACGGGCCGGCTCAGTAGTACCGACCCAAATTTGCAAAACATCCCGATTCGCAGCGAGCTGGGGCGGCACGTTCGCGACGCCTTTGTGCCAGCGCCGGGCAATGTGTTTGTCAATGCTGACTATTCGCAGTTTGAGCTGCGCCTAGCGGCCGTGCTGTCGGGGGAGGAGGCAATGATTCGCGATTTTAATACCGATATCGACATCCACGCGAACACGGCTGCCCAGGTGTATGGGGTGCCGCTAGACGTCGTGACGAAGGAGCAGCGCCGCCGAGCCAAGGTGGTGAATTTTGGGGTGCTCTATGGGATGAGCCAGCATGGCCTAGCTGCTGCAGCCCATATGAGTTATGCCGAGGCGCAGCGCTTTATTGATGAGTATTATCGCCTTCGGCCGAAGCTCAAAGCCTATATGGCGCAGACTATCCAGCAGGCGCATGATGCGGGCTTTGTCCAGACGCTGTTTGGTCGCCGCCGCTGGACGCCGGATGTTGCGTCGCGTAACTTTGCGGTGCGCAGCGCTGCCGAGCGAGCAGCTGCCAATATGCCGATCCAAGGTACCGAGGCCGACCTCATGAAGCTTGCCATGCTGGCGGTGGAAGATAAGCTGGCCCAGGCTGGAGAGCAGCTGGCTGATGGCGATGGCCAGCCGATCGGTTGGCAGGTGGTGCAGATCCACGATAGCATTATGGTTGAGTGCCCGCGCGCCCATGCCGAGCAGGTGAGCCATATCCTGCGCGAGACAATGGAGCATATCTACCCTCAGCTTGGCGTTAAGCTCAAGGTCGACGTCTCGATTGGTGATAATTGGGGACAGGTCTAAGAACACCGACCGAACAGAGGTCAGACTATAGACAAATCACTTGGAGTGGTGTATAATCTGGGCCATCAAAAGAAAAGCAGAATAGAGGTTGGCATGGCACAGCGCGAAGCAGTAGATACATCATTAGCGTATGTTGATAGCGCAGACCGCTACGCCCCTGAGCAATATCCCACTGGCTACTACGCCATGCGCAGTGCTATCATCGAAGCAGCCCAGGCGAGTGGCGAATTGCAGCCCCTGACTGAGGCGGAGATGGAGCGGCGGGCGCAGCAGGAGGCAAGGATTGAGCATCTCTTTCGAGAAGCAAGGCAGGCTGAGATTTATGCACAAAACCTGTCTGTAGAAGAGACCTGCGCTGCACTACAAGAGTTAGAGGAAAGAACAGTGCCGACCTTTGGCTTTTTGCATAACCCACAGGGGGGTTGGGTTACATTTGAACACCGTCTATTTGGCTCGATGGATCTGGCCGATTGGCGAGTGGTCTGCTGTGATGTGGGTGGTGAGCCGTATGAGGTGCGAGTGATCGATGCATACCAATATACGACAGGGACATATAAGAAGCTGGCTGAAATGGGCATCTTGCCCGCAGCGGCCGATGCACGCATCGTCGTCACTACAGAGCTAGAGCAGGGTGGTGAAGTAGTGTATCATATCGATTGCTACGGTGGTGAATCACGAATTGTAACGGGCAAAATACTCAGCCCTCACGCAGCAAACGGCGAGCCAACAGTGTACTTGAATGAGTGGGGCAGTAAAGCTGCTGCCCAAGCGGGTGCGAGTAAATCTCAGCATGATCCTGCTAGCCATGATGACAAAGACACGCTTGTCCGCGTGGCCTAGTATACTAGACCACACATCTATTCTCCCACTCTGCATACGCACAGTGGCTCGGTATGAGAATACGCTAGGCCGCACTGGCTTGACTTTTCTTGCGGGAGGTTCTATTGTGTAACAAACTAATAACAACAGCCCTACAAGCGGAGAAAAACCAGATGTACCCCCAGACAACAAACAAATTCCCTGATAATTATTACGAGCTTGACCCAATCACACAAAGGGAGATTCGTGAGCGGCTTGGTGTCACTCAAGCGGCAGATTCTGCGCAGTTTGAGAATAATAAAGCCGCGGCAGAGAGTCTCTACGCTGGTCTTGGTGGCAACAGCGCGCCCAGCAGTACCTTCGACACAACAGATACTGCTACGCGAGAGAATAGCAATCCCGACCCGCGGATGGATGACCTTGCCGCGCAGGTGGATGCGCTGTATGGCACTCCCCAAGCCCATAACCGAGAGAATCCTGATGAGATGGCGACAAATCGCTTCTACTGGGACGTGAGCAAGACTGGCGAACCTGACAAGGCAGAGGAGGATAGTGCTTTGCCGGATGAGCAGTATGAGCCACTTACTCCTGAGGACGAAGGCGATCACCTATTGAATGGCCGCCGGACGAGTGCACGCAAGGTGTATAATCAGCTTGATGCATCAACAGCCGATCGTTTGGCTGGGGAGGGTGACTCGCGGCTTGCGGCGCTTGATGTGATTGATGGCCTGGGCGACTCGATCCATGTCAACCAGAAAGGGAAATTCGACAAGCAAACGCACAAGACCGAGACCAAGGTGCAGCAGCAGTTTGAAAAGCTTGGCATTGACGAGCATCTTGATACGCGCGACGGTGACTTCACGCAGCGCATAGAAACCCGCGTTACCACAGAAGTGCTGGAAGCTGGCGTGGGTGACACTGGTGAGTACGTGATGGGTAAAGACCAGATGTATACTGGGACACATGGTGATATTCTCAATACCGAAAAAGCGCATGAAACAGTGCGAGCTGTTGCAGCAGAGGAGTTCTTGCTGTGCATCAAAAATGATGATATTGCATATAATGCGCTTGCAGCAGCTGACCCATCACTCGCACGTTTTGTCAGCGGCTATGGGAGCTTTTTCTCTGATCGCAATATTGAGAGCGAGACGAATAAGAACCTTGCGGAGCTGGGTCGCCGTCTTGAGCAGTCGGAGCCTGCTATGCAGTTGATGCAGCAGATGCAAGAGCAAAAGCTCGCTGCAGCACCATCTCCCGAGAACGCGCAAAACACCAAACAACAGCAATCTATTGCCGAGCACTTTGGCTTCGATCTCGCGGCATAATCACAGGGATTTTTCCGCATTATACTCTCGGATCTATTGAGTTTTTGTAGGCTTTGTGGTATTGTACTCTCATGTATAAAGGCGAGCGGCCAAAAGTTTTTCCGATTATTGTCACTATCTTGGTGATTTCGTTGGTGGTAGCAGCGGTGGCGTCGGTCATCCGTATGGTGGCGACTCGCCAGGAGTCGAATAACACCAATACGCAGCAATCGACCGAGAGCTTCTATGACCAAGTGGTGGCGCATAATGCGACCAACAGTGTGCGCTGGACAGTACGTGGGCCAATTGTGGCAGACGAGACCTTCCGCTCGTACCAGATCGAGATTTCGCCCAATAAGCGGACGTATACGGTGTATCAGGGCTACTTAGACAAGCAGCTCGACCGCAAAGAGTTTGAGAACAACCAGCAGGCCTACGAGCAACTCGTGTATGCCCTGAGCAAGGCACAGATCCAAGATACGCGCACGGTGGATGATGACGACGTGCGTGGTGTGTGTGCCACTGCTGGGCGGCTCTACACCTTCGAGACGATGGAGAGCGGCACGACGAAGACGCGCATCTGGACATCGAGCTGCCAAGGCTCGCCCGGCTCGATGAAGGCCGATGTACCCAAGATTCATGCACTCTTTGCCAACCAGATCCCTGGCTTTGCACCGATGTTTGATAAGACGCAATAAAAAGGCGCTGCATGGCTGACATCTGAGACTCAAGTTCTAAATAACCTCCACGATTTTGTACCACGTCTCGCTACGATCCCATTGAGTGGGACATTATATGGGTCGACATTCTGCTCTTGTGTCGGCTTTATGTGCTGGGCTTAAAAGCAATGATGATGATTTGCTTGTACAATTTATTGGATAAGAAATAGGGAAGAAGAGCTCATGCTAGCCACACTCTATTGCCAATGATATAATCGAGCGTATGATTCGTGCAATAATTTTTGATTGTTTTGGCGTGCTCTATGGCGGGAGCATTGAGGTGCTGATGGCGAGTAGCCCGCCAGATCGCCGGGCCGAGCTAGAGGATATTAATAAGCAGTCGGACTATGGCTACATCTCGCGGCAGGAATTTATTACAGAGGTTGCGAGACTCTCGGAGCAGACGCCAGCTCAGATAAATGCGTTGCTTGAGCAGGCACATGTGCGCAATAGCGAGCTGATCGCCATGATTCACGCGCTGCGCCAGCGTCACCCAGCCATTAAGGTGGGGCTGCTGAGCAATGTGGGGAGCGATACGATCGAGCGGCTGTTCACTCCTAATGAGCTGCGCGAACTCTTTGATGCCGTGGTGCTCTCATATGCCGAGCATGTTGCCAAGCCAAGCCGCGAAGCCTTCGAGTTAGCAGCAGATCGGCTCGGCGTGCTGCCTAGTCAGTGTGTGATGATCGACGACCGGCTGGACAACTGCTCTGGGGCTGAAGCTGCTGGCATGCGTGCCATCCTCCACACAGCCAATAGCCGCACAATGGCCGAGCTTGAGGAGCTACTGGGGGAGTGATAGCCCATGCCTGAGCTCCCTGAAGTTGAGACGATTCGTGCGAGCTTAGCTCGCTTGGTGGTGGGGAAGCAGATTGTGGCAAGTACGGTGTACGACTCGCCCAAGAGCTTTCCCAACGACCCCACAGCGGTGGCGCACTTCCTGCACGGTGCAACCATCACGGCGGTAGAGCGCCGCGCTAAGGTGCTGCTGATTCGCCTGAGCACCAGCTACACGCTGGTGGTGCACCTCAAGATGACGGGCCAGCTGCTCTTTGTTGGTGAGGAGCGCTGGGGCGGCGGCCACCCAAACGATAGCTTTCTCCACGAGCTGCCCGACCGCTTGACGCGGGTAGCGCTGACCTTTGCGGGTGGCGCGCATTTATACTTTAATGACCTGCGCAAATTTGGCTGGATGAAGCTCTATCCTACACCAGAGGTGGCGCAGCTGCCCTTTATGCAAAAAGTCGGGCCCGAGCCGCTTGATCCGCATACTACGGCGGCGCAGTTCATTACGCGCATCCGTCGGCGGAACGGCACAACCATAAAGGCGGCCATCCTTGACCAAACGACCATCGCTGGCGTGGGAAATATCTATGCCGATGAATCGTTATGGATGACGCAGCTCCACCCCGCCACGCGGGTGCGTATGGTGGATGATGAACAGCTTGCCGTGCTCTTTGCCCATATTCGGCAGGTGTTACAGCTCAGCATCGACAAGGGCGGTAGCACCGACCGCAATTACGTCGATGCTGAAGGTAAGAAGGGGAGCTACCTAGCCTTTGCGCAGGTGTTTCGGCGTGAGGGGCAGCCCTGCCCGCGCCACCCCGACGTAGAGATTATGAAGATTCGCGTGGCAGGCCGCGGGACGCACATTTGCCCAGTGTGCCAGGTGAAAGTGGGGGAGTAGCCGATGCTTTATCTCATCGTGGGGAAGAATAGCTATGTAGCAGAACAAGAGCTGGCGAAGATTATTCAGCACGTGCCAGTACCAGCAGAGCACATCGATACTCAGCAGCTTGATGCCGCGGGTTTGGCGGAGTTGGTGCGCGGTGTGTCGCTCTTTGCGGCGCAGCGGCTTATTGTATTGCGACGTCTGTCTGAGCGCTCAGACCTCTGGGAGCAGCTTGGCCAGTGGGCCCATGATATTCCTGATGAGACGACGCTTGTGCTAGTAGAGCCAGGGCTAGATAAGCGCACTAAAACGTACAAAGCACTGCACAAAGCCGCTACCATCATCACTGCAGACCCACTGACCGACCGCCAGCGTCCTGCCGCCGAGCGGTGGCTGCGCCAGCTCGCCAATGCACGCGGCGTGTCGCTGAGCTCAGCGCATGTGCGCAGCATGGTAGAGCGTGCTCTGGTGCCGGACGAAAAGGGATATGGTGGGACGATCGACCAGCTGCAGTTGGCGCACGCCATCAACGCGTTGGCTCAGCTCGACACCGTTACCGATGATGCAATTGCCACCGTGTTGCCACCAGCCCGTGAGTTCTCAGTCTTTGATGTCGTAACCCTCGCAGTAGAGCGTCGAGGTCCAGCTTTGCGCGCTGCCCTGGATGAGCTGCGCCTGAGCCATGATCCATACCAAACTGCGGCGCTCATCTGGGCGCAGTGGACTCAGCTGGCGGCGATTGCATGCTATGGCGAGGCAGGGGAGGCAGAGATTGCGCGCGAGCTCTCACTCCACCCCTACGTCGTCAAAAAAACCAAGCCGCTCACCAGGCAGGTTGCGCCAGCTGATATTCGCACCCTCACCCAGCGCGCTGCCCAGCTTGATGCCGACATGAAGACAACGGGCATACCACCGTGGGATGCGGTGGAGAGCTTCTTATTTGCGGTGGCGGGGCGGTAGCTTTATGTCGCAAAAGAGCGAGCGCCAGTAACCCTGAGGTGGCCCGGCTCTTTACAAATCCTGCGCCATGCCTTATAATGAGCGCTTGATTGTAGTACTAACCCATAATAACAAGCGATAGAGGAAATTAATGCCCATCATCAAATCAGCTGTCAAACGCATGAAGCAAACGGCTACTCGCCGCCAGCGCAACATTGCTACCAAGCGCGCCATCAAGGCTAGCACCAAGGCCTTCGCTGCTGAGCCAAGCGCTGCTGCCCTGAGCCAGGCCCAGAGCGAACTTGACAAAGCCGTCAAGAAGGGTTTGCTCAAGAAAAACACCGCAAGCCGTCGCAAGGCATCGCTCGCCAAGGCTGCCAAGGCTGCTGGCGTCAAGCTTGCGTAAAGCAATAGGCACGAGCATATACCAAAACACCTCGAGGGAGAGGTGTTTTTTTGTATGTAGGCTAGAGTAACTATTATGAAATAGTGTGAGATATAAGGATCACACATTTTGGGGATTCTTGCACAAAGAAAGGTGCTATACTTCGCATGGCTACCTCTGTTAATTGTGACTTGCCATTGACGAAACGAAATTACTTATGGTAGGATAGATGGAGTTTTGGGTAAGGCAAAAGTAGGAGTTATGGACGAGATAAAGGTGCGGCAACAAATCATCGACAAACTAGGTGAGAGTAATAATATTTTGGTGGCGGTCAACGCCCACCCCACGGTAGATGAGCTGAGTGCGGCATTGGGGTTGACGCTTTTGCTTAATAAACTCGACAAGCACGCCACAGCCGTCTTTAGTGGGGATGTGCCAACGGCAGTGGGCTTCCTTGAGCCAGAGCGTACCTTTGAGAGCACGGTGGATAGTCTGCGAGATTTCATCATTGCCCTTGATAAGGAAAAGGCCGACCATTTGCGCTACAAGCTCGATGGCGACCTTGTTAAGATTTTCATCACGCCGTATCGCGCGACGATTAGCCAGAGTGATTTGGAATTTAGCCAGGGCGATTACAATGTGCAGTTTGTTGTGACGATCGGTGTGCGCAGCGAGGATGACCTCGACCCAGCGCTCAAAGGGCATGGCCGTATTCTGCGCGAGTCACCAGTGGCAGCGCTGCATATTGATGCGCCAGGTACGCTGGGCAATATCGTCTGGACGGATCCTCAGGCCAGCAGCTATAGTGAGCTCGCGGCAAGCCTTGCTCAGGGCTTTGATAATACCGATGATGAACAGCCGCTCCTCGACAAGCATATTGCTACGGCCTTTTTGACCGGCATTGTAGCGGCCACCGAGCGCTTTAGCAACGAAAAGACCACTTCGCGCGTTATGACCCTCGCCGCACAACTGATGAGTGCTGGCGGTGACCAGCAGCTGATTGCGGCCAAGCTCGCCGAGGCCAAGCAGCTGGCTGCAGGCCCAATGCCTGCTAAGCCTGCCAGCAAGAAGCCTGCTCAGGCAAATAACAAAGACAAGTCACTCGTTATCTCACACAACGCTGAGGCTGGAAAAAAAAAGTTAAGCCAGACCGACGCCGACGAAGCTGAGCTAGCCCAGCAACTAGCCAAGAATAATCCACAACCCGAGCCCGTGCCAGCCCCACGGCGCTCATCGGGGCGCAATAGTAGCGCCGAGCCATGGCGCCAGCCCATTGAGACGCCGCTGAGCGAGCCGAGCCTGGGTGGTACGCTTAATGCTACCACCAAGCAAGCAGCCGATGACAAGCGCCGCGAGCGCGAGAATGGCCGCAACAAGACCATCCTCTCGCATAAGGGTGGGCGCTACCTCGACAGTGACGACACACCAGGTAGCCAAGCGCCGCTCAATGCCGCGACGGCAGCGCTCGACCATGAGCCAACCGTCCCGAATGTGAATGACATGCCGCGTGTGCCGATGGCTCACAACGACGACATCCTTCCGCCGCCAACCGGCAAAGAAACCTTGGCCGATCTCGACGCCAAGCACCGTGCCGCACCAGTCGACGACGCCGAAGGGCCGGCTTTGCCACCATTGCCACCAATGCCAGATTTCTCTAGCTTGCCACCATTGCCACCAGGTGTGCCACCGCTGCCTGGCCCCGATGCCGATAACCCCATGGCCCAGCTTGATGCTGCGCTCCAATCTGAGGCTAAGGCCAAGAAAGACCAAGCCAACCCATCGCAATTCCACGTACCGGAGAAGTAGGGGTCACCACTCTAGCAATGTAAAAACACCCAGAGAACCAGCTACCACGGCTGGTTTTTTGCTCCGTCATGCTATACTAACCACATGACGCACCAAACATCTGATTCATCATACGATCGTATTCTCCACATCGACAAGCCAGCTGGTATGACGAGCTTTGGGGCGGTGGCGCGGGTGCGGCGGGTGCTGAGCCAGCAGGCTGGCAAGAAGGTGAAGGTGGGGCACTGCGGTACGCTTGACCCCTTTGCAACGGGCCTTTTGCTGCTGGTGACGGGCACGGAGTGCCGCAATGCCATGCGCTACACCAAGCTCGACAAGACGTACGAAGCGACGATTATCCTGGGCCAAACCAGCACCACGGGTGACCCAGAAGGGGAGATTACTCTCTATTTGCCAGAAGATACCAAGGTGTCTATCACGCCGCCATCACGTCAGCAGCTCGATACGGTGCTGCAGCACTTCATTGGTGAGATTCGCCAGCGGCCACCGATCTTTAGTGCCATCAAGATCAACGGTCAGCGGGCTTATAAGCTCGCGCGTGATGGTAAGGAAGTGGAGTTGCCAGAACGCACCATTACGATCCACTCGCTGGAGGTGCTGGAGTATCAGTATCCGCGGCTCGTCATTCGCACGTGGGTGAGTAGCGGTACATACATTCGCAGCCTGGCGGTAGATATTGGCACGCAGCTTGGAACAGGGGCGTACTGCGCTGCGCTGCGGCGCACAGCGATTGCCGATTGGTCGGTAGCAGAGGCGCAGCAGCTGCAAGATTTTGGGATTGTTGATTAGCCATACACAATAAATGAAGAAGCGAGGAGTAACCGATGAATATCACGCTACACACTGGTATGACCACCGCAACTATCACGACAGATGGCGCGTATATCACCAGCCTGGCCGATGAGCGTGGGGATGTATTCTACCCACTGCAGCAGCTCACGACCTCTGATGGCGGGCGTAAAACGCGCGGTGGCTGCCATGTCTGTTTGCCCAACTTTGGCCCGGGCGGAGCGAGTGGTCTGGCGCAGCATGGCTTTGGCCGGACGAGCCAGTGGCAAGTGGTGGAGCACACCAGCGACCGAGTGGAGCTCATGCTGAAGGGAAATAGTGCTTATGCTGGGCTGGAGTCTCGCTTGGTGTATACAGTGGCGGAGCACCAGCTTGCAATGCAGCTCACGCTGGTGAATATTGGCGAGGACGAACTGCTCGTGGCACCAGCCTTCCACCCATATTTTGCGTATGATGGTGTGCCAGTGCTGGATGGCCAACCACTATCCGACCTCGCGCCACTCGCGGAGACGATCTTTGTTGATGGGCCTACGCGCCAGCTCGTGACGGGCCTGCGCACCATCACGCTGCAAAGTGAGGGGTTACCTCGCTGGGCGGTCTGGACAGATGGGCTGGGTTCGTACCTCTGTGTTGAGCCAACGCACAGCGGCAACTCCTTCGCCGACAGCCCAGCTCATGCCGCAGCGCTAGTGCCGGAGCAGACGGCGCGGTATGGCGTGCGGGTGGGGTGGTGAGTCTGTTGAGAGAAGCGGTGAGAGCTCTGAGATTTCGGCAACCTCAAGTTGACATCACTACCCAACGATGGTTATAGTGGGAGGATGAATCATAACACACCACCATCAGGACCATCCGAACACTATACCAATGGGGAGTTCCAGGCTTCGCCGGAGAGTCTTAATAGGCTACTAGCAGAGGGGTGGTATACGCTTTATTGCTATGGTGAGCCATATGAAGAGCCGCCAGTAGCCCCATCATATGGTGATACGTGGCACCAAGGATATCGTGTGGAGCTGCCAGATGATGTCGTCCGGAAGATATTTATTGGTCAAGGTAGTGACGAGACGATTGCTGTACCAGATGACTACGAGCAGAGCGATACGGGGCGACGCCTCCAATATCCGCAGCAAATTGCCTTCCGCTCCTCGTGTATGCGTAATAATCAGCCGACTGGTGATGAGCTCTTTCTTGATATAAAAACCCAGGTTCCTATCCGGAACTCCGATGAGGCGCTCACTATTGCTCGCACATACGTCGTCCGTAAGGGCGACGGAGAGAGAGGCGCAACTGGCACACAAGAAGTAGAGTATTCGATTGGTCATAAGCGGATTAGCCCGACTAATCTCCAGCCACACACAGAAGGAACTTTGACGGTAGAGGATGTACAGAAATTGCTTGATGACCGTCGAGCACTCGACACCCCAATAACAGACGACGATGTCCGCCGCCTTGAGGATGTGCTTGATATAGTGCCAAAGCTCGCAGAAAACAGCGGCCCACGTGATAAGGTGCGCTACCCCTACGAGAATACCCCAAGCTTTATGGACATGGAATGCTATGCAACACAGCTCGAGCAGTGTTTGCGGAGGCCTGAGAATCAGCAGCTCCAAGCACTCATCGATAGAGGCAAGCCGCTGATCGATATACCAATAACGCACCGCGAAGCTGCGCCTGATCTCGTGTGGCCAACAGCAGAGAATACCCAAGGGGTTGACTACCAGTCGCCATTCCCCGACGCAGAGACATTCTTTGCTGCGCTCGACATCAGCGAATTTATCGATAGTGACATTGGCAATATGCGTCTCTTACTCACCGAGCCATTCTATGACCCAGAGAGCGATACTGATTATTATACGGTTGCCCATCGGGGCAAGCCAGCCCGCCGCCGCGCGCATTGTGTCGCGCCCGAGCTTGTGGAGACATTGCAGCAATTTTATACCGCACTTGATGCTCGATACCCCGCAAGGACAGACAACAAGGTTGGTAAACGGCGTGAGCTCCTTGCGATGGGTCAGAACCACAGTGCCATTGCACAGGCAACCTTCCAGTATTACAACCTGATGCGGCTACTGGTAACCAGGGATGACATCAAGCAGCAAGCAGCACTGCTTGGCCAGGAGAATAATGACACCATCATCACCCAGGCCCACCAAGCGCTCCTTCGGTAGTGGTATACGCCAACTAGGGAAGGGGTGTGAGCGCTGCTGATGAGGTTTCGAAACCAAGTGCTCTGACATTGACACCGCGCCGCCCTCCTGCTACAATACACCAGTATGATTACTAAGGATAACAAAGCGAAAGCGATTGCTTTGACTCAGGTCAGCAAGAACGACGTCGGCAGCCCACAGGCGCAGGTGTCTATCTTGACGGCTCGTATCAAAGAGGTGACCGAACACCTTAAGTCCAACAAGCACGACAACATGGCTCGTCGTGGCCTCAAGCAAATGGTCGGCCGGCGCAAGCGGCTGCTCCGCTACCTTGAGCGGACGAACTTTGATGCCTACAAAGCAACGCTCGAAACCCTCGGTCTGCGCAAATAAGCGCCCGCTATGAGAAGCAAACCTCCCCCATTTGTTGGGGAGGTTTTTTGGTGGTGGGGTAGTAGCGCAAATATACTACACTTGACAAATACGATATCAAGATGTACCGTACAGTATATTACGTCATAAACAAAAAGGAGTTGTAGTATGTACGAAGCAGGACATGGGGCAGGCGGCGGTGGCGTTGCTACTCTCGAAGCTATGCTGGGCCGGACCGAGTATGAGAAGGCGGTGGCTAATTTTGACGCATTTGTCGATCGGCAGCTCGAAGACGTACCGCTGTCTAGTGAAGATCCGGGCCAGCTGCAACGATATGTGACGTATAGCGATCTCACGCTTGACGATCTAGTAGAGATTACCGACGTAGCAGATTCGCCACAGACGCGCGAGCTACTCAAGACGACAGAGGCCGAGCAGGTAAAATACCGCGAGCAGCACAAGGATAATCTCCAACCTCGCGATAGCTTCGATGGCTCGACGCATGTACTGGTGGAACTGTACGAGCATATAACAACACGGTATGGGCAGGTACAACGAAGAGAAAAAGGCGCGACCGTCCAGTGTGTTATGAACGGTGTTGGCTTCCGTGGCTATGGCGACGAAGAGTTCGTCCATCAGGTGGATCTTGGTGGGGCGCAGTACGTGATTGATCCAGATGAACTTGCTGTGCACTATACACAGCAGACACAAACAAAGCCAAGCGGCAACCTTGGCGAGTATGCCCAGGCAGAGGATATGGACCTTATCAAGAGGCTCATTGAGCGCTCCAAGAAGAATACCGCACCTACGACGCTTGATGTTGTCCGTGGTGCGGTGAAGCGCGTCGCAGGATTAGTATCTCGCCCTTAGGCGGCTGGTTCTATCATTTGTATCGTGCACCGATGCTATACTAGAAAAAGAAAAAACACCACGAAAGGAGCATACCATGGCATTTGGCCCAATGATGACAGTCACGACAAAGCAAGGGCTCGAGCTAGAGCTCGCGCCGTTTGCGCGGGATGAGCTGAGGCCGTTTGTGGAGGGGTTTGCGCGCGGGACGGTCACGCAGTATTTTGCCGAGCACCGGGCGCAGACGCTCGAGACCGAGCAAGCATGGTATGACAAGACAATCGCAGACAAAGAAAGTATCGTCTGGGGTATCTGGGCCAAGGATGGTGAAACGCGGCGGCTGATTGGCAGTACATCACTGGTGAATATTACGAGAAAGCACGTCCACACTGCCATAAGCGGCATCATTATTGTGGATAAAGATTACTGGGGCAAGGGTGTTGCTAGTGCTAGCCACCATGCTCGCACGTGGTACGCCTTTGAGAATCTGGGGCTGCACTGCATCAAATCCGCTGTAGTGCAGGGTAACGTTGCCAGCCTGCGCGCCCTCCAGCGATGTGGCTATACTCATCTCTACACCCAGCGCAACGATGTCTTTATCAATGGTAAGCTGCACCACACCGATCACCTTGAGTGTCTCAACCCCATCGACTGGGCCTGGAACCAGTGGTGGGGGAGCGACCAACCCTCGCCCGAGCACACAGCAGCGCGCCAGCGCAGCCTCGCCGCATTAGAGTGGGCGCGCGAGCGGGTGACATTGCTGTAGCAAGCAACGCTTTACAAAACTAACCACTATACGCTATCATGCAACAATGAGTCAAGAAAAACAACCGCCAGCTGAAACAACTTTGCCAGCATCTTTCTCACACGAAAGAGCGAGAGAGCCACTATGTACGGCTGATCGGCTTGAGCAGGAACGTCGGCAGTTTGTTGTTGACAAAGCAGCGCGCGAGACAAAGCGGTTTGCACAAGATTTGGAAACGATGGCAGCAGGGAATAAGGCTGCGGAGTATCTAGTGGATGGCAGCCCAGCGGATATGATACCGGAGGAGGTAGTGCCGCTGCTTGATGGCGCACTTGTTGCAGTGGATGAGCCAATAGATGAGACGCGGAGTATTCTCGAGCAGCGAATCGTCACATTATGCCGAAGGCGGGATGATGGGCTGACTAATGATGAATTTTGCCAGGCTATAGCAAATGCATACCAGCAGTCGCCAGCTATGCGGCGCGTGCAAGAGGTGGCACACCAGATTACAAGTGGTATTGAGCATCTGCACACTGGTGAGCCCATGATATCCATCGGCACATTCGACCCAAGTATCTACATTGACCGCGTCTTGATGCGTAGAGTTCAGCAAGATAGTGGCAATAGTGCATTACAATGCTATGGGACGGCACTGCTTGCCCGCTACGAAGAGCAAAATAATACAGACGAACATTTATATCTCCACACCGCATCAGCGCGAGCGTTGTTGGATGCCTGTGATGCTGGTGGTGTGCAGCTAGCGGATGCTGCTGAGCGGGAGCTCATTACCGAGCGGGGTAGCCGTTATGGCAATGCCTATGCCTGGATGTCGCGCGAGATTATCAAGATGGCGGCTGACCAAACGGGCCGCCTTGTGGCGGATGACGAACATCATGCAGAGCTCCAGTCAGCTGGTGAGCCAGCGGCGGATGTCTTGGTTGCCTTGCTGAATCAAATTGCCACTCGTGGCGCCGACCGCACTAGCGATCTGCCTATGCCGACCGAAGCAGTGCGCCTCCGTGAGGGTGGCTGCAAAGATGTCGAGGCATACTTTGCCCAGGCATATAATATGATGAGCACTCAACCAGCGATGGGCGAGACGGCCATAGCTGGCAAACGCTTTATCAGCAAAACACATGGGGCGCATACGTTCCTTGCCGTCGATGCAGTGCGATACTGTGGTGTTGAATTTCCACCGGGCACAGTATGGGGGCGGTTTGGCGATGGGTATGCTCCGCTCAGGCTGACGGGCTTTTGCTTCGACCGAGACACAGCTGCGACGGTCTTTGGTGCTGAATATATGGCCAATGTGTCTGAAGCGAGCCAACGCGCTGTACACGACCACTTTCGCCGTATTGTGCAATCGTAATCCTAGATTCTTCACGCCATACTCAATTTAGATGAAGTAATGGAGATAATAGACTGATGCCGCAGAGTTTGCAATTAACGCACCACAACAGGGAAGCATACGCAAAAACATTGTGACATACACAACATAATACCCATTTGTGCACAAAGATGCTATCATAGAGAGTGACTATGCAGGATGTGACAGACGCAGCACAAGCGTCCACGGGTGTGGCGATGTGGTGGAGTATGCAGCAAGTACAGCGCGCTGTGCTGGTGTTTGTGGCTGCTGTGGCAGTGCTGGGGCAGCTGCTTGTACCGCAAGTGAGTGCTATGGCACCGCAGCAGTCCATCATGATGCCAGCCTATAGCTACCCCGTGCAGGGTGGCAACAATCAGTATTGGAATGATATGGCTAATGTCTCGAGCAAGACGCCCTTTGTAGTGGTTAACCCCTCGAGCGGACCAGGTACAACGGTTAGCAGTGATTATGTGAAAGCTCTAGCGCGGCTCGATTCGCTTGGGGTCAAATACATTGGCTACGTCAAGCATGGCCGCCAGACGCGCAATATTGCTGAGGTGGCAGCAGAGATCGACCACTGGTATGCGCTCTACCCCAACGTGAAGGGGATCTTCTTCGACGAAGCCGACAACCACAGTAGTGGCCAAAAGACTTGCTATCTGGCTAATCTCTACAACTACGTCAAGGTCAAGCACCCTGGCTCCATCGTTATCCATAATGCGGGCACACGCTTCCTCGGTGAGTCTGTTATGCCTTATGGTGATGTATTCTTGAATGCCGAGACCTCGGCGGCGCGCTATCTGAGCGACAGCTACTACGACCTAAATCACCCAACTGCCACCAACTTCGAGAAAAACCCAGCTAATGCCTACAAAATGTGGCACGTCATCCACAGTGTGGGCAGCAACGAGCAACAGGCTCAGGTGGTAGCCAAGGCCCGCGAGCGCAATGCTGGCTGGGTGTATACAACTTCCGATCGTGGCCCGACCACACCAGCCGAGGAGGCAGATCCAAATATCAACCCGTATAATGATTCATCTACCTTGCTGGGTGGTTTGGCCGGCCTGGGAAGTATCCAACGCGGTAATGTGCCGGTGGGTACAGCCACGCCGCTCACGGCTGATTGTGCCGACACCTTTGGCCTGAAAGTAACAGCTCAGCCCGCGCCAGCACCTACACCAGCACCAAAGCCTGCTCCCAAGCCTGAGGAGAAGAAAAAAGACGACAAAGACAAGAAAAAGGACGAAAAGAAGGACAAGAAAAAGCCGCAGTCAAGCAAAAAGCGTCAGCAGCCCACTGTGCGCAAGCAAGAGGCAGGGCCTAATTGGACGATCATCATCCTTATCGCTGTAGCAGTAGTTCTCGCTGCAGCTGGTGGCGGCGGTGCCTGGTGGTGGTTTGTCGGCCGCAAGCGCCGCCACGCGAAGAACCGCAGTCGGTATGACAACACGATGATCTAAACGACAAGTGTGTCGCGCATGCCACCAATTCTCACATATCCTCTTCTCACTACTCGTTGCTCGGATAAAATAGTAGGGGAGAGGGGTGAAGGATAGAGGCGATGAGGCTGTGGTATGTGTAGTTGTGGTGAGGGGTTGATTGACGAATCTGGGATAACTTGTTAAGATAAAGCTGTTTTGGAGAAACAACTCTCTCAACGCAGTGAGTATATGATCTATGACCAACCACAGAAAGTGGAGAATGGCATCTCGTTTGCTGTCATAGGGGATCAAGGCGAAGAAATTACGGTTATGCCACGTGGTGTCGAATGGCTGAGCGCAACGTACGTACGGTTTATAGGCAGCGTAGCGATCAAGGGTAGTAAAAAGATTCTCTCTATCAAGGGCGCGCAGACCACCTATGAAGGTGATAATGCGATGCGCCTGGTGATTGGCCGTGATAGCCAAGGTGAGGTATAAACTCCCAGGCTGCGAAGGCACGAAGCACTACCAGTATATCCCAAAATGCGGTATACTAAAGGGAGTATAATAACGCGGCAGTGATAGCGTTGAGGGCTTGCATGAAGATGATGGGTGCGAGCATTCACCCCTGTTACTTGCCGCAAGAAAGGAGCTCTGTATGAGTATTATTAACCCAAGCGGCAAAGATGTCTTTGCTGTGACGACGCAGTTATGCGGCCGCCCTCTCACCCTGGAGGTCAACCGCGTTGGTTTTCGCTCGACGGCCAGTGTGTTGGTGCGCTACGGCGATACAGTGGTGTTGGGTACGGCCCAGGTGGGCACTCGCCCGGTAACGCTGGATTACTTTCCCTTAAGCATCGACTACGAAGAGAAGTTCTATGCTTCGGGCAAGATTAGCGGCAGTCGCTTTATTAAGCGTGAGGGCCGGCCCAGCGACGAAGCAGTGCTGATTGGCCGCCTGATCGACCGGCCGATCCGCCCGCTCTTTCCCAAAGGCTACCGCCAGGAAGTGCAGGTGGTGGCCACAGTGCTTAGTATGGACCCGAGCTTCCGCCCCGATATGGTGGCGATGGTTGCCGCTAGCAGCGCCCTGATGCTAACGGGCACGCCGTTTGATGGGCCAGTGGCGGGTCTGCGCGTTGGCCGGGTGAATGGTGAGTTTAAGGCCTTCCTAACACCAGAGGAGCGTGAGCAGTCCGACCTTGACCTGGTGGTGGCAGGGATCGAGCGCGGCATTACCATGGTAGAAGCTGGCGCTAAAGAAGTGCCCGAGGAGGTGATCGTCGATGCCATAGCCTGGGCGCACCAAGCCATGCAGCCAGCGATCGCGCTGCAGCGGGAGCTTGCCAGCAAGGTGGCACCAGCACCGCAGGAGTACGAGCTGGTCTTGCCAAATGAAGACATCCAAGCCGTCGCCAACCAATGGGTTGATGGCAAACTAGGTGAGAAGATCCGCCGCCCATACCCCGAGCGCAATGAAGTTGTGAATGAAATTCGCTGGGCCTTCCACGAGGCCATGGCCGAGCAGCTCGGCCTTGACGGCGAGGAATACGCGGCGGTGCGTGATGAGTACGACGAAGCCTTTACACTGGCACTACACAACGATGTGCGCCGTGGCATTGTGGAGGAGCGCACTCGCCCCGACGGCCGCGCCCTTACGGAAATCCGTCCGCTCTCGAGCGAGGTTGGTATTTTGCCACGTACCCATGGTAGTAGCCTGTTTACCCGCGGGGTGACGCAGGGGATGAATATCGTCACGCTGGCACCGCTCAGCTACGCACAGTTAGTCGATACCATGGAGGTGACAGAAGGCGAGCGCCGCTATATGCATCATTACAACGCCCCGGGCTATACAGTTGGTGAGGTGAAGCGCCTCGGTAGCCCTGGTCGGCGTGAGATTGGCCACGGGTACTTGGCGGAGCGCGCCCTGACGGCAGTGCTACCGAGCGAAGAAGAGTTTCCGTATGCCATCCGTAGCGTCACGGAAATCATGAGCCAGAACGGCTCTACCAGTATGGCAGCCACCTGTAGTAGCTGCTTGGCCTTGATGGACGCTGGTGTGCCGCTTAAGGCACCAGTCAGTGGTATTGCTATGGGCCTGATGATGGATGGTGACACGCCCTACGTACTGAGTGATATTGCTGATGCTGAAGACTTTGCTGGCGACATGGACTTTAAGGTGACGGGTACGAGCAAGGGTATTACCGCCCTGCAGATGGATATGAAGGTGCATGGCTTGCCCGTGCAGGTGCTGCGCCAGGCGCTCGAGCAGAGCAAGGCTGGCCGCGCCCATATCCTAGAGCACATGCTGAGTGTGCTGCCTGGCCCACGCAAAGAGCTCAGCCCCTACGCGCCGCGTATCGAAAAGCTTAAGATTAATCCAGAAAAAATTGGTGCCGTCATTGGTAAGGGTGGTGAAACCATCAATAAAATCACTAGCGAAACTGGTGCTGAGGTGGATATTAAAGAAGACGGCCTGATTACCATTGCTAGCCCCAATGGTGAGGCGATTGAGAAGGCGCTGGCTTGGATCAAAAGCCTGGTGGAAGAGCCCGAAGTTGGCCGCACCTACACCGGCACCGTGGTGACGATTAAGGACTTTGGCGCCTTTGTAAACATCCTGCCTGGCGTGGATGGGATGGTGCATATCTCGAAGCTCGCCAAAGGCCGAGTTGGTAAGGTGACAGATGTCGTGCAAGAAGGCCAAACCGTGCAGGTGAAGATCACCGGCATCGATGAGCGCGGCAAGATTAATCTGACGATGATCGGATTGTAGCAGCTTGGAGCGCTAAGCGACGCAGCAAAAAACACCCCAGCAAGGACGCGTGGGGTGTTTTTGTTGGTGGTGTATCTGCTTGTCTTCACGCTTCCATAAGATAAAGTATTATAAGGTCTCGCTGCCTCTTGGGCTGTGCTTGAGCCGAGAACTCGTTATTGTAACGATTTTTTCCCTTTTTGAGTGAGGTGATGGGAGAGCGACCGACTATAAAAAGAGGCAACCTTGCAAACGACACAACGGTGATGTTCTTGCTCAACTGAGGTAATTATATTGTATAATATATGTATAACCTAAAACCGAAGGAGCCAGCGATGCCGCGTCAGTCAGCCACATCTACCAGCCAATCTACCACCAAGCGCCCAGCCAAGCGCCGTGCCACTGCGGCCAAAACTACCAAGAAGCGGTCGTCTACTAAGGCGTCTTCGTCGACTACTCCGGCCAAGCAGCCTGCCAAGCGAGCTTCTGCTGTGCAATCGCCAGCTAAAGCTCAGCCTACGTCAACTCCAAAATCGGCACCATTGGCTAGTAGACTATCGCCTGCTCAGCCTGCTTCCACGCCGCGGCGTTGGAACAAGAAAGTGTGGTGGGGAGTTGGCGCAGCAGGAGTGGTGGTGCTTGGGCTGGTGATTGCTGGTGCTATGATGCTCTGGCAAGCGCCTAGCCGTGCTGACTACCGCGCAGCCTATGAGTTGATGCAGAGCAGTGATACTGCCGATACCGAGCAGTCGTGGAATCTTGCTCAGACGGGCGACCCAGCACGTGCCCTACATAAGCAGCTCCAGCAAGCCGAGCGCTCCATAAGCCAACTGCGCAGCACTCGAGCCATGCGCGACGGTGATGTGCAGGCTGCCTATAACTACTACAAAGCGGCGTATGACCAAGCCAAAACACATGAGGCCGAGCTCCGTGCTGCTGGCCAGGCAGACAAAATCTACCGCGAAGGCTGTACCATCACCGTAACGGCTCAGTCACCATCGCGCTCACCAGAGGAGGTAGGCAGGAAATTTGACGAGACGTACAAGCGCTGCACGGCAGTTATCGGTGAGCTAAAAGGCTGGCGTCACTTCTATATTGCACGTTTTGCCACGCGGTACGACGACTATCTCAAAAAACGCCGTGCCTACCTTGTGCAGCGTGCGACCGAGCGCGCCAGCGGTCAGATGAACACAGCAGCCCAGCCACCCGAGCTACCCTTTAGTACACCAACAGCTCGCCCAGGCGATGCCGTCCGCCAGCTGTCATACGACGCCCGCAAGAAATTCCATGAGGATGGCCAGGCTCTGCGCCAGTTACTGCGAGCGAAGTCGCTAGGCCAGCCTGCAGCACTAGGCGAGCGAGTGTGAGGGGGTGTGAAACGAGAGCAAGGTCAAATAAAACACATATTGGCCTATCAGTATCTTTCCGGTATAATAGTTATGGTAAATAATAGCCAAATCAACAAGGAGATGCATGAGTAAGCAACCAGCAACCCCCCAGGAGCAACCCCCAGAGGCTGTCCCAACCTTTGATATGAATAACCCACCTTATACTGAGGAAGAGAAGGCCGCTCTGGCCAGCAAGCGTGCTGCCGCTGAGCCAGCACCTGCAGCGCAGCCCCAGCCTCAACCTCAACCCATTTCACAGCAGCCAGCACCAGGCCAACCTCAGCCAATGCAGCCACAGCCAGGCCGGCCAATGGGCCCAATGCCACCCAAGCAGGGCATGAGCAAGGGCTTGCTATGGAGTTTGATTGGCGGCGGGATTGGTATATTTGTGCTGATCATCATTATAATCGTGTGTATCGTACTATTCTCAGGGCCAAGCACCGAGGATTACCGCAAGGCATACGCTATGATGAATAGCTTCGACTCAACCAGCCTTAATATAGACAGGTCAGACCCAGAAACGTCAATCAACGAGGTGGTTCGCAAGGCGGATGACCACTTCGACAAACTCGGCAAGGCTGCTGCCATGCGCGATGGTGAGGTCAAGAAAGCCTTCGAAGAGTACAAGAGTGATTACGAAAAAGTCAAGCCGCTACTCAAAGAATCGGGTGCGGTCGCTACTGCGTACAAAGAATACAGCAATTCGTGCCGCACGAGCTACAGCTCGCCACTCAGTAGCGCATCTGGTGATGAAGCTGGCCAGAAGTATGATGAGCAGCAAAAATCTTGCCTTAACGCCCTTAATAAGATGAAAGACTCACAGTACGCCAGCGTGCGCGACTATGCCAACGAGCAGATCAAGTATCGCAAAGAGATGCGCGCTTACTATGTAGCCCTCGTAAACTACTACAAGAACCGTGATAGCAGCAGTAGCTCACCAAAGCGCCCCGAGATCCCAAGCACATCTTTGACAAAGTCGCTCTACGACAAGCTCAAAGATGCACAGTCATCGAGCAAAGAATCTGTCCGCGAACTGCGCGATATCTTGCGCACCAAGGGTAAGATGGATACCCTTGGCGACTAATCATCGATACTGAGATAGGCAATATAGCAGCTTATCTTATGCTAAACACCCCAGATGCTGCTGGGGTGTTTTTGCTGTGCTTATGGGCGGTAAGTAATGCAATAAACGAAGTACTTGTACTCAAGAGCAGTATATATGACCGTCATATCATCATGCGCAAATAGCCTACGTATGCTACTCATGAGCAAACGAGTCTGGCTGCGTACTGGCGTGGTGTTTGCCGATAGTAAGTGGGGCTTATGATGGCAGCGAAGCAGGGCAGCAACAGAACAAGACACCAAGCTGGACTGCTAAGAAAGATATAGAGTGAATGAGATAACAGAGGTAAATACTTACATTACCCACTACGTGTCTATAAACTATACACTAAGTGTATAATAAGGCTTGCACTCGCTAGTCACTCGGTGTATAGTGGAGATATGAACGTTCAATATACATTACTCGGATTGTTGGCGAATGCGCCAAACTATGGCTACGAGCTGAAGAAGCAGTACGATGGCTTCTTTGGCAAAGATAAGCCAATTTTACCTGGGCAAGTCTACTCGACGTTGGGGCGCTTAAAACGCGACAACAAAGTGGAGGAGGTTGCCGACACCAGTGAGTCTGGTGGGCCAGACCGAGTGCGCTATGCCATTACCGAGCAGGGTAAGCAAGACCTACAGGCCTGGCTAGAAGCGCCCGAGCTGCCATCGCATCAGTCGCAGGCCAATATGTACGTCAAGACCGTGCTGGCAATCCTGCGCGAAGGTGATGCCGCGCCCTACCTAGACAACCAGCGGCAAGCCCACATTCAGCGGATGCGCGACCTGACAAGCCGTCGCCGCGAAAGCAACTTAGCCGACACGTTGCTCATCGACCACGCACTATACCATCTGGAGGCAGACCTGCGCTGGATTGAGCTAACGACGTCGCGCTTAACCAAACTTAAGGAGGAACTGACCAATGAGACCAACCAATCAACCAATCATTAGCGCCCGCAACCTGAAGAAATCCTTCGGCCAGACGGAAGCATTGCGCGGCGTGTCGCTGGATGTAATGCCGGGTGAAGTGCTGGCCATTATGGGGCCGAGTGGCTCGGGTAAGAGTACATTGCTCCATAGCTTGGCGGCGATTACCCCTGTTGACAGTGGCGAGATTCACTGCGCGGGTAAGCGGATCGACAAGCTCAATGACGACCAGCGGAGCGTCCTCAGGCGCACAGCCTTTGGCTTCGTCTTCCAGTTTGGGCAGCTCGTGCCAGAACTCACGGCGCTGGATAATGTCGCGCTGCCACTACTGCTCAATGGTGAGAAGCGTGCCGTAGCGTACGAAGCCGCCCAACGCTGGCTGGACAATGTAGAGCTGGGCAACAAGGCGGGCAACATGCTTGGTGAGCTCTCTGGTGGGCAGATGCAGCGGGTGGCGATTGCCCGGGCGATGGTCATTAAGCCGAAGGTGCTGTTTGCTGACGAGCCAACGGGCTCGCTCGACAGCCTCAACTCGCAGCGTGTGATGGAACTATTTATCGCCACTGCTAAGCAATATGGTACCACGGTGATTATGGTGACTCACGAGCCAACCATTGCTGCTTATGCCGACCGCGAGATCATCGTGCGCGATGGGCAGATCTCGGGAGGGATGTAACATGAGCGTTAGTTGGTTATTACTAAAAAAATCGGGCCGGCAATCAATGATGCGCCTGGGCCTCACAGCAGCAGCTATCTCGCTTGGTATCGTCATGCTGTGCTATATGGCTGCTGGGCTCAATGGCTTGGTGGGCCGCCAAAACCGAACAATTATCTCGAATGTCATTACAGAAGCTCAACGTACACCCCAAAAGCCACAAGCAACCGGCCAAGAGCCACTCAAAGCTGGTGGCATCGAGCGGGGCAACAAAGATGAGTGGCGAGGCAAGACGATTAGCGTCATCTCGCTGCAGGGCACTGAGAAGTCTGCCAAATTTGCCAAGATAGACACGCCAAAGGCAGGTGAATACTACCTCTCCAAGGGCTTAGCAGCGGCAATCGCCCAACACCCGGAGGACAAGATTCTCGAGCGCTTTGGCAACCTCACCACCAACCTTGGCACGCTGCCAGACGAGTACTCTGCGAGCCCCGATGACCTCTCCTTGGTCAAGGGTGTGAGTGCGGAGGAGGTCGAGAAGAGCAACCAATATGCTAAGAAAAATGGGCAGCCCAACTCCTACGCAGACGTCTACATTACCGATGTCAATGGCGCGGCGAAGAGCGTTGCCTTCGACCCATTCTCGCTGATGATGCTGGTCGTGGGCGGATCGATCTTGCTCTTCCCAATTGTCACCTTCGTTGCTGTTGCTACGCAGCTGGGTGGGGCACAGCGCGAGAAGCGCTACGCCGCTCTGCGCTTAGTAGGCGCAACCAAAGGGCAAGTGGCCCGTGTGCTGCTGCTCGAGTCGCTGCTGGCCTCGCTGGCTGGTGTGGTGCTGGGTCTCGTTGTATTCACACTCACGCAGAGTTCGCTTCATGGCTTCTTCTATGGCGATATGCGTTTCTGGCCAGCTGATCTTGCGCTGCAGTGGTATCAATATATTATCATCGTTGGTGTGACTCTTGGCCTGACGACGTATGTCAACTGGCGCCGGATGCGCAAGGCACAGCTCTCGCCACTGGGCGTCTCGCGCTCAGCCGAAAAGACAAAGAAACTGCGCGTGTGGCGCGTCATCCCCCTGGCATTCGGCCTCAGTATCTTTGGCTGGATGGCGTCGAAGCCTGGGCACGACTGGATGGCTGAGCGAGCAAGTGAGAGCTCTATACCGACCCTCATTCTCTTCGCAGCCTTCCTCAGCGTGATGTTTGGTCTGGTGCTGGCTGGTGGCTGGCTGACGAATAAGATTGCTCGCGTCGTGGCACGCTACGCACGCAGCGGCTCGGCCTTGATCGCGGGCAAGCGAATTGCCGTCCATTCGCAGACCGTCTTCCGCAGTGTGAGTGGGGTAGTGCTGGCCCTCTTTGCGGGGAGCTTCTACCTCTCAGCGGTGAGTGGTATTGATGCCCTCAACGCTTCATCGGTGGCCAACAATGGTTACTCACAGCTGCGCAGCAACGCTGTAGCAATCACCTCGCAAGATCATACCTTGCAGCCCGATACCCAAAAAATCCTGAGCGAGCAGCCATACATCACCAATGTTGCCCCAATGTATCCTATTGCTGGTGACAATGGTCGCATCCAAGCTCGTGCCATCCGTTGTAGCGACCTGGCTATCTACACCGAGCACAGCTGCCCCAGCGGTGCACAGGGTGATCACTATGCTTTGCTAGATTTCAATGGTGCCGTCGTCAAGAATGTCTCGCTCGCCGAGCAGCCAGTCAATACCAATGGCCCCAAAGACTACCTCCTCACCGTTGCCCATAATGATGACGTGGAGAAGGTGCGTGCCCTTGTCTATGCCCGCCAGACTCCGCAGGACTTCCTCTACATCCGCAGTGGGGACTTCGAGAAGCACCCGCAGATCAACCCTATCATCAAAAACTTTGCCGAGATGGCCTACGCTGGTATGGGTGTGACACTCTTCGTCGCAGTGGCAAGCTTGATCGTCTCGACGATTGGTGGATTGTTTGAGCGCCGTCGCTCGCTCTACACATTGCGCCTCGGTGGCATGCGCCTTGGCCAGCTCAAACGCCTCATCATGACGGAGTCGCTGGTACCGCTACTGAGTGTCTCGCTCCTCTCGTGCACCATTGGGGTGTGGGTTGGTACCATCTTCGTCACAACCTTCTCTGCCTCACTTAAGCCAACGCTCTCGCCGCTGTACTTCGGCATCGTTGGTGGAGGTCTCGTCGCTGCCATCATTGGCATCTACTTGGTGCTACCTATGGTGCGCAAGCTCACCGACCCAGAGGCAAACCAGACAGAGTAGGGAGTAGTACACTCAGTGCATCGCTTCCTCGCACAGCAAAACACCTCCTTTTGTGGGGGGTGTTTTTGCTACAAAAGTAGAAAATTATCCCATGCTATTGACAAATGTAAAATAGCATAATAGCATAATAGCATATCCTCTCCTTATCAGAGGTGGATAGCAACTTTTTGTGGTGAGGAGTCGAACTCTCTCGACTTGCTGCTGCCAGAGGGGCTGCCGAGCGCTATAGAGCGCCCAGTCTTCTGATGACGCCACACTAGAGCGTGCACAGCAATGGAGAGAGCTCGACACAGGGTTGAGCTCACTATCGCATCCAAATGGATGCAGAAAGGAGCCGATCATGGCTCTTATGACGGCAGAGAGTATTGTTGAGCTCGACCTCATTCTTGAGGCAGTTTATGAAGCTGCTGAGAAAGGAAAATCAGTAGTGGAGATAGACTGGTTCTATGGGCTCCATGTATATACTCAGGAGCAAATTATAGATCACCTTCAGCTCTCAGGTTACAACGTAACCTTTGAGCACCGTCGAGATGATCCAGTCGACCTCCTAAAGGTTGCCTGGTAACCTCACCACACCCGCTCTCCGCGGAGGTATTGATGCGTCCATCTGGATGCTCTACCTCCGCGGGAGCGGACTACTCTTGATGGATAAAAGCAACGCAGGATTGCTTTTTTTGTTTTTACACCCTCGGCTGTGTTTGCTTACTATCAACCTGCACCGCAGAATCTCAGCAATTATTACACCCCTCAATGCTGCAAAGCAGAATATCAACACCCAGCACCAGCGCGATCAATTACAGCTGATTTTTGCTCCACCCGCCCATCGATTGTTATACTAGATGTATTATGACCCATCCACTTGACCCATCCACGCCAGACCAAACCCAAGCTGCTCAGCTAGCGCATCTCGCTGAGGAGATTATCGCCGCCAAGCTCTGCCCCGAGCTGGCTGCCCAGGCCACGCAGTTAGTGCTGGGTGATGGTAACCCCAATGCCGACATCGTTTTTGTGGGGGAAGCGCCCGGTAAGAATGAAGACCTGCAGGGCAAGCCCTTTGTGGGGGCGGCAGGGAAGTTTCTCGACGAAATGCTAGCCACAGCTGGCCTCGTGCGCAGCGATGTATACATTACTAATATCGTCAAATATCGTCCGCCTAATAATCGTGACCCACTGCCAGAGGAGAAGCGCGCCTTTTGGCCGTATCTCATGCAGCAGCTCGATATTATCCAGCCAAAGGCGGTGCTTACTCTTGGCCGGCACAGTGGTGGTGGATTCATCCCCGATCTACGTATCAGCCGTGACCATGGTCAGCCACGCAAAGTGCGTTTGCACGAGCGAGAGTTCGTTGTCATTCCGCTCTACCACCCAGCCGCTGCGCTATACAACGGTGCCATGCGCCAGACGCTCATCGACGACTTCGTGCGGGCAGTGGCGTATGTGCGGCAGACGACGCAGAGTAAATAATGAATAGTATAGAGATATATTCAGACACATCGCGCCTCATAGCCAGCAGGGGAGGAAGCGGCAAGCGCTTTGCTGTGCAACGAAAAAAGGTAAGCATTGTCGCAATACTTACCTTGGTGTGCATATCTATGGAGCTGGTTAGGCGACTTTCGTCTTGCCAGCCTCTGGTGCGGTCACGCCGTAGCCTTTGCGCTCGAGGAGCTCTTGAGCGGTTTGGAGCTCGGTGGCGACCTTGGCTTGCTCGTCGGCTTGCTTTTTCTTGGTGTTGTAGTCAGCCGTGGCTTGAGCAGTGGCATCGGCGACGTAGTCATCGAGTGTAAGCTCTTCTTTGGGTTGAGGACCAACGCGGGTTAAGCCAGCTGGGCCATAAGGGCCAAAACTCGCCCGGCCGAGGTCGCGCTCGATCAGCTCGAGGCTGGAGCTGGGTAATACCTGGAAGGGCTGGCCATTGTACGAGCCATTGACAGGCATGCGGCGATGCTCTAGCTCAGAAAAAACACGCGATACCTCGAGCGCGTGGCTGATGTAGTCGCGTGCACTGGTGCCTAGCTGTGCCTCACCAATCTCGACGGCGGTCACGTGCTGCAGCGCCTTTTGCAGGGTGGCAAGCTTGCTCTTGGTTGTATCAAGCTCACTCTGCGCGGTTGCTGACGTGGTGCGCTCGGTGTCGTCGGCAGGCTTTTGCCGGTAGGCGCTGCTATCGCGAATGGCAGGGTCAGACTGGCGCGTGGCTTGTCTACGGGCTGCTTGGGTTGGCCATGGCAGGCCAGCTGCTTCTGGTTTTGGCATTGTGTTTCCTCCTCACCTCATTGGTATAACACTTATACTTATATATGATACTACAAATCGCCCCATTGTCATAATTGTGATATCGCTCATGCTTTGATGAAATAGGCTCATCTGAGGTAGGAAAATAGAGTGAGTGGAGAGAATTTGAAAGGTGGCAAAGAGGAGGAGGGAGCTAGAGCGAGGGCATACCAGGGAAAGGCCCACAAATCCGCTATATCCATCGGTTCTACGCTATACTATAAGATAAGTACAGTAACAAGGAGAAAATGATGGACAAAACAACAAACGGTGTGGCAGCATACTATTCGCGGTTTGGCTCGTGGGCTGGCTACAACATGGTGCTGGGCCGATCGCAACACGCTGGCTATTGGACGAGCGAGACGAAGAATGAGCAGCAAGCTCAGGCGAACTTCTTGCAGATGTTTGCCAAGGAGCTGCAGCTCAAGCCGACCGACCGCGTGCTCGATGCCGGCTCGGGCCAGGGCGTCATGGCGCGACATCTCGTCCAGGCCAATGGGGGGGGTGAGGTAATAGGTATTACCATCACTCCACGAGAGGTTAAGATATCTGAGAAGTTGTCGCGGCATATGACTCCTGCGCCGCGCTTTGTGCTCGGCGATTATTCGCACACCGACTTCCCAAACGAGTATTTCGATGTGGTGTATGTGAATGAGACACTATCACACGCAAAGGATATGCGGGCCACGATGCAGGAATTTTATCGCATCCTTAAGCCTGGTGGGCGTGTAGTGTTTGCCGATTATGAGGTCGATGCGCGCCATATGTCGGTTCGTCAGCAGCGCATGATGGATTTTTTGGAGCAGCATGCTGGTGGCTTTGGTGTGCGGCAGCAGAACCCTGGTGAGATATCGCAGGCCCTGCAGCAGGCTGGCTTTGCGGATATAAGCGAGGCTGATTGGACAGCGGCCGTTATGCCAACATACCATCGCTTGCGGTCGCTCGCCCGGCCATTTGCCTGGATCCAGCCAGATGCGAAGCTTGCGCCATTCTTCGTCAATGCCGTGATGGCATCGCATGGCTACAGCACGCTGTATGAAGCGGGGCTGTTCCGCTACTTGCTCTACAAAGGCACAAAGCCGCTTACCCGCCGCACAAAGTAGCACAAAAAGAAAATGCTGGGCTGTTATGCGTCAGCCCAGCAAAATATATGATTGAGACTACAGATGTAACGTAGTTTTAGATG
Source organism: Candidatus Saccharimonadota bacterium (assembly GCA_013333645.2). Lineage (GTDB taxonomy): Bacteria > Patescibacteriota > Saccharimonadia > Saccharimonadales > Saccharimonadaceae > Saccharimonas. Next base: position 125,407 of record JABCOK020000016.1, read on the forward strand.
GGCATATTCTGATGACAGGCTTGCAAAAGGGAGTAGCCTATGCTAATCTAGATATTAGATATCCATTATCAACAATCAAAGAAAGGAGGAGTGAGGTGCTGCATAGTGCCTCGCATATCAACTATGAGATTATCAGGAGCAGTCGAGCAGGCCTGTTGCATTGTGATTTCGCTGGCACATCCAGACCTGCGATCACCAGTGACGAACCAGAGCTTGGCAAGGCAAATGGGGGTGTCGCCAACGTATATTACCAAAGTAACGCGCAAGCTCGTAACGGCCCAGTTGATTACCTCGGCGAGGGGTGCGGGTGGTGGCTTTCGCTTGGCGCGGGCTAGTACAGAGCTGACGCTGTGGGATATCGTGGCGGCAGTCGAGGGGACGGAGAGCTTCGTCCAGTACCAAGGAGTAGCCGAGCGGATGTTTGCCCGCCAGGCGGATGATAGCAAGATCAAACGCGGTGAGGTGAGCATCCTCGGTGCCTTCGATCGGGCTCAGGCACGCTGGGCTGAGACGCTGCAGAGTGTGACATTGCAGGATATTATTCGGGAGTTGGCTAACAATGGGTGAGAAGATGAAGCAAGCCATTCGGCGTCGCCGCAGTGTGATGGTCCAGGCTGAATGGCGGCACTTGCTGCAGAGCAAAACACTATTGGTGGCAGTGATAGCAATAGCCTTTGTGCCAGTGATATATGCGGCGTTTTTTCTGAGCTCGGTGTGGGACCCGTATGGGCATACCGACCGACTGCCAATTGCCTTTGTGAATGAGGACAAGGGGGCGCAGATCAATGGTAGGGAGCTGCAGATCGGCCGGACAATGACCGAGTCTCTGCATAAGAGCAAGGCGCTTAAGTGGGAATTCGTCTCCAAGCAGCAAGCCGATGATGGCGTACGCCGTGGCTACTACTATGCAGTAGTGACGGTGCCAGAGGATTTCTCACAGCGTGCGGCGTCACTTCGACAGGACAAGCCGCAGCAAGCAGTGGTGTCGTATCAGCTGACGCCAGCCAAGAACTACATTGGTGCAGTCATTAGCCGCCAAGCCGCGCAAAAAGTGAAGGAAACAGTGGCCGAGCAAGTGACCCAAACCTACCTCAAAGAGGTGGCAGCGGGTATTGGCGCAGTAGGTAATGGTATGGCGCAGGCTGGTGATGGTGCTGGGCGCTTACACCAGGGGTCAGCACGGCTCCAAGCGGGTCTTACTCACTATACCAATGGCGTCAGCCAACTGGCGAGTAAGCAGCAGACGCTGACAGCGGGCTTAGGGCGATTACAGGCTGGTGCAGTGCAGGTCCAGCAGGGCACAGCGCAGCTGACTGGCCAACTGCCAACGGCGGCCCAAGTGGCCCAGCTAACGGCTGGTATGCAGCAGATCAAACAAGGGATGAATACACTCAACGCTCAGGTGGCTCAACCATCACCAGCAGTGGCGGCTCAACAGGCGGCCGTCGTCCAAGATGCGCAGCGGGTGGTGGGTGCGCTCCAGGCAATGCAAGCACCAGCCGCGTCGGCTGGGGCGATCCTCCAAAAGACTAGTGCGCAGGCAGCTGCATCTGGCGGTAGCACGACCATCACACTACCCGAGCTGCAGACCTTAGCGAGCGCTCTGCAGCAGACCAAAGCTATTGCCGAGCAAACGCAGAGCTTGCTAGCCAACCTTGATACTCTCACTAAAACGCTTGCCACTCAGCAGCAAACACTCAAGAATGGTGTGGCTGCACTCAATACTGGCGTGGAGCAATTTACCCCACAAGCCACCACTGCCTTTGCGGGTTACAACACGGTGCGGGCTGGTGGCGAGCGGCTCCAGGCTGGCGCAGCACTGGTGGCAGGTAATCTCGCAACAGCTCAGCGGGGTAGTGGGCAACTGGCTCAGGGTGCAGCTACCTTGCAGCAGCACTCGAGTACGCTGGTGCAGGCAAGTAACCAGCTGGTGGATGGCTCGAGCACACTGACGCACAAACTGCAGACTGGTGCTACTCAGGTAAAACTCCTGCCAACTAGCCCAGCGGCTCAGCAGCAGATGGCCGCACCTGTGGCGAGTAGCGAGCATAGTACTGGCAGTGTGCCAAATTACGGCTATGCCATGGCACCCTATATGCTCTCGCTAGCGCTCTTCGTGGGTGGGCTGGCTCTGACGACGATGTACCCAGTGCGCAAGACCTTCTCGCGCCAAGAAAATGCCTGGCGCTGGTGGCTGGCTAAGATGTCGGTCTTGGGGCTGGCTGCACTGGTGCAAGCAACGATTATGATGCTGGTGCTGGTCTATGTGGTGGGCTTGCAACCCGACCACCCGTGGCTATTTGCTGCCACAAGCTACCTTGCTTCGCTTGCCTTTATGTCGCTTATTACGCTGCTGGTAATGGTGCTTGATAACCCTGGCCGGCTGGTGGTAATGATCATCATGGTGCTCCAGCTGGCAGCGAGCGAAGGGATATTCCCCATCCAAACAGCCTCTGGTTTCTTCCAAGCCATCAACCCATGGCTACCCATGACACACTCCATCATTGCCTATCGTCATGCGATCTCGGGCGGGGTCGATAGTGCGCTCTATACGCAGCACATGCTCATCTTGGCTAGCTTTGCGCTCGTGGCAAACGCGCTCCTCATCGGCTTCTTGGCCTGGCGTGGCACACGGCAGTTTGCTCACACGACGGTGGATGGAGACTAAAATTAATATGCTGCGAGGCATAGCACAGAGCCGGCTATTGTGAGGTAGTCGGCTTTTTGCCTGCTAGCTTTGGGACCCGAATAGAACATATTTGACATATATAGCAAATACAAAGTACTATAGCGGTAAATGGATAGTAGTAAATAAAGCAGGAGTCGATGATAATGAAGAAACCTTGGCAGAAGACAAGCAGTATGGAAGGGAGCTTTGCACGAAAACCGATTTTGAGCGAGACAAACTCGCGCATTACGTTAAGTAATGAGAGTGCTACTGATGATACCGATAAGAGAGATACGCTACGGTTCTCGCTGAAGCAAAAGCTTGCCGCTCTGGCAGCCTTGCTTGCTGGTGTGAGTGGCTTCGCGTATTGTCATAATACGGCAGAAGCGCCCGTATCGAGCGAAACAGCCGCAACGGCTGAGCCATTTGGGCAATCGGGTCGTGAGGTAGAATTTACAACTCCCGATGGTGAGATTGATGTAAAGAAGGTCGACAGAGAAGTTCTGCATGGCATCACGACGCGCTATACCGAGCTGCAGGGCAAGACAAAGACAGATCGTTATATGGATGATTCTCTTGTGGCGCGCCAGACTGATAAAAGCAGGGCTATTGAGGAGATTATTACAGCGAAGCGAGATATCGTTGACCGTGGTGGGCAGAATTTTGTCGTGACGACAGTGGCACACAAACAAAAAGACGCAACCACTGGCAAGACAACCACGCGGGAGGAGGTGACGCTGGAGACACCACAAGAGCCAGGGGCATCTCAGCCAGTTGGCGACCTGACGACGGTAGAGCTGCTGCAGATCACAAGCAACCCTGCCACAGAAGTCGCAGCAGCAAGCAGCTTCCGTCCAAGTGCCAATACTGACCCAAATGAGAAGCTGTACTACATACGGATGACGCGAACTACTAACGAGAATGGCGCACCAACGTTTGCCATCGAAGAAGCGCCGGCTAGCACAGAAAACCCTGATGATATTCCAAGTGATAGCGCATCATGGCAGTCAGCCTCCCAAGCGGGAACAGGCAAAAATTTGAAAGATATACTGCAGGCTTGGTGCGTATAGCATATACCATCAACTCGTAGTGATACGAAGCAAAAGCCACCTCTCGAGAGGTGGCTTTGACACACCTCACCATCATCTGCTATAATACAACCACTTATTGAGGCTCTTAGCCTGTCTCTTATTAGTAGAACCAGAATAATGTATTAGAAGGAGTGAGATACAATGGGTCAACGACGAGTGGCCACACCCCAGGCAGATGACGCCAAGAAGCGTCCACACGCAAGTAAACAACCAGCGACAACCAACACGGTGCTCAGCGCCACCACCACACGCAAAGGCGAGGTCTTTCGGGCACAGCGCCGCACCAGCGAAGGGGTCAATGCCCAGGCCTCGCAGCATGTTATTAACGTGCCGGTCAATAAGTCGGTCTACAATGGCTATGGTGGCAAGCAGTTTACTCTCAATATGCAGCCCAAGCGGCCTCGTGCTCCGCGCCCAACGCTCAAGGTCATCCCGATTGGTGGGGTAGGCGAGATGGGCATTGGCAAGAACATGACGGCCATCGAGTACGACAACGACATTATCATTATCGACATGGGCTTCCTCTTCCCAGGTAGTGACTATCCTGGCATCAACTACATCATCCCCGATACGCAGTGGTTGGAGGAGAATAAGCACAAGATTCGGGCACACATCTTTACCCACGGGCACCTCGACCATATCGGTGCCTTTCGGCACATCATCCCCAAGCTGCCTGCGCCAGTCTATGGCACAGCCTTTACATTAGGTATGCTGCAGCGCACCATGGCCGAGACCGATGGCAGTTATGAGCCAGAGTACCACGAGCTCAAGCCTGAGGAGCATGAGATCGTCCAGCTGTGCGACTCCTTTAGTGTGGAGCTGGTGCGGGTGAACCACTCCATCCCCGATTCGGCCGCAGTAGTGGTGCGCACGCCAGTAGGGAACATTCTCAGTAGTGGTGACTGGCGTATCGAGGAGAACCCGGTGGATGGCCGCAAGTTCGACTTCGAGCGCTTGCAAGATATCTCGCACACCGAGGGTTTTCTCCTCATGATGAACGAATCGACCAACTGCGAGAGCGCTGGCACTCACACCCACGGTGAGCACGACATCCAGCATAGCATGGGTGAAGTGATGGACAAGTGGGCCAAGAGTCGCATCATCATCAGTAGCTTCTCCAGCCAGCTGCACCGCATTCAGCTCATCCTCGAGGAGGCAGAGAAGCACGGGCGCAAGGTAGCCTTTGCTGGCTTTAGTATGATCCAGAACCTGGAGGTAGCACTGCGCACTGGCGCTATCAAGATCCCCAAAGATACGGTGGTCAAGATGGAAGACCTCGTGAAGCTGCCCGACCACAAGATCACCATTGTCTGTACGGGTAGCCAGGGAGAATTTAGTGCAGTCCTTAACCGCATGGCGACGGGGGCACATAAGTTCGTCAAGATCAAGGGGAGCGATGTGGTGGTCTTTAGCTCCAACCCTATCCCAGGCAACGAGAAGTACGTCGTACGCACCGTCGATGGCTTGATGCGCGAAGGTGGCGACGTGGTGCAAAATGGCAAGACACACCTGACCGGGGTGGGGCCACTCCACCTGTCTGGCCATGGGTATTACGATGACCACGTGCGGCTCATTAGTGCCGTTAAGCCCACATACTACTTACCCAACCACGGCGAATTCCACATGTTAGTGCACAATGCTCGCCTGGCCGAGAAGGAGTGTGGCATCCCACGCAGTCATATCTTTGTCTGCGATCCGGGGGATATTGTGGAGTTTACTACCGATGGTGCACACAAAATTGGGCGCATTCCGCACTCGGGCGGCACAATGTATGACGACGCTGGTGCAGTGGTGAGCGATGTCGTGCTGAAGGATCGCATCCACATGAGCCTGGAGGGGATGTTCGTTGTGGTGCTCACCGTCCAGCGTGGGACGGGCCGCCTTCTCACCAGTCCAGATATTATCAGCCGGGGCTTCATCTATCTGCGCGATAATGAAGAGCTGATGGGAATGATCCGCGCCTACCTCAAGCAAAAAGCAGCGCGCAGCCTGGTGGGCTCGTATGACCTTGATGTCGTAAAGAAGGAAATCAAAGACGACATTGCCCGCGTTTTGTACGACCAAACACGCCGCATGCCCATTATTATCCCAGTCATCAACGAAGTGGGTGCACCACAAAAGGCGTCGAGCCGCACTGCCCGTGTGGGGCGCGAAGTCCCAGCTGGGCGCTCGCGTCAGAGCCTCGCTGCGCCAGCTCAGCCACACACGCCACCGCGCATTGCTAAGGGTGGTGCCGCTGCCAAAGCAGCCGCCATTGCCGCACGCAAAACTGCCGGTGTATTGCCCGCCACGACGGATGAGAAAGCGCCAACTCGCCCAGCTAATACGCGCAAGCGCCGCTCGGCTAACAATCGCACGACCGCACGTAGTAAGCAGCTGAGCAATGACGCCTTTGCTGGCCTGCCACGCAAAAAGTTCCCACCGCGGCAAGAGCCCGACACTGAGGTAGCCATGCCAAAGGATCGCTCAGAGCGCCGAAGCTACTAGGAGTTGCCCACGATATCAAAAATGAAAAAAGCCAGCGCTATATAGCTGGCTTTTTTGTGCAACCTGTGGTTACGTATCCGACTTAACTCGCTGCTGCAGCTCGTGCACCATCTCCTCCAGGTGCTTGATGCGCTGCTGCATGCGCAAATATTCGGCCAGCACCACCAAGACAAAGGCAATCACCGCGAAGGGTGCAATCATTGTTACTATATTCCATACCATCTGCTGCATACGACCTCCCTGCTTCTATTGTGACATAGAATGGACAAAATGGCTATTTTTGAGTTTCACGCTTTGTCTTCTTGCTCATCCCTCCTCAGGAACACTATACGGATCTCTATTTCCTAAATGTTGACTGCTTGATGTTAGGGCTACAAATAGATTACGACAATCTGCCCTCATACTCTATCTGAGAAGGCGATGAGATGATGAATCTAACGCTGAGAAAACAAAGACTGTGCCCGCATACCCTATACCGATTGCCTAATGTAGTAAATTATGCTACAATATACGCTATCAAACCAAGCATAAACAGAGTACAATAAAAAGGATATGGCTACAAAAAGAAAAACCACTCGCACTCGTTCGTCTACTCGCTCAAGCACTGCTCGTCGGCGCAGCCCGAGCAAGAGCAAGGCCAAGCAAGCCGCCCCACAGCATACGTTGCCGGCGGGGTTTTGGGCGCAGGTGTCGGCGGTGCTGTTGCTGGCGTTTTCGGTGCTACTGGTGGTGTCGTGGTTTGGCTCGGGTGGGCCAATTCTCAAGTGGCTTGATGCGACGATGCTGCATATTATTGGCTATGCGGTGTATGTCGTCCCAGTAGTGGCGGTGTATGTGGCGGTGGCGATCTTTCGGGCGGAGGATAACCGCTTGCCAGTAGCGCTGAAGCTTGCAGCGGTGCTGATGGTGTTATGGTTTGCGGGGCTATTTGGCCTACTGCGGCGAGGCTCGGCTGCGACAGGCGGTGTGATGGGCGACGTGCTCAACCGTGCTATGCTGGCGCTGGTCGACCGGCCAGTGGGGGTTTTTGTGTATGTATTGTTGATCGGCTTGACGCTACTCTTCGTTCTGCGTGTCTCGCCCATGGCGTTGTGGCGTGGCCTGCAAAACATGGTGCGCAGCGAGGCTGAGGCAGACGATGCTGCCAATGTGGCAGTGGCCCGCCGCGCCGCTGATAGCCAAACACCAGACACCAGCAAAAAGGCCAAGCGCAGTAAGGACGAGAAGGCTCAAGACAAGCCTGCTGCTATGAGTGACTTCAAGCTCAACGCGGGCGTCCCAACCCTCTCAGGCGATGGCCCGGCCGAGCCAAAACCAGACAAAAAGCCACGGGCGACCTTGCGCGACAGCACACCGTCTACTTCTGTGGATAAAGCAGCCGAAGACCGGTCTGCTATGCTTGCTGTTAATGATCCCAACTGGCAGCCGCCCAGCCTGGAGCTGCTGGAGAAGCGTCAGAGCCCGGCTGATGCCGGCGACATTGAGCAAAATGCCCACATCATTCAAGATACGCTGCACGAATTTAACATTAATGTCGAGATGGAGGGGGCAAACATTGGCCCGAAGGTGACGCAATATACCCTCAAGCCACCCGTCGGCGTTAAGCTCAACCGCATCACTGCGCTGGAGACGAATATCGCGCTCAACCTCGCGGCATCCAGCCTCCGCATTGAGGCACCCATCCCAGGTAAGAAGGCCGTGGGTATCGAGGTGCCAAACCGCAAGGCGGCCGATGTGCGCCTGCGCGGGGTGCTAGATAGCCCCGAGTGGCAACACGCCAAGGAGCCGCTGGCGTTTGCGATTGGTAAGGATATCTCGGGCCGGCCCTTCGTCGGTGAGCTCAATAAAATGCCGCACCTCTTGGTGGCGGGGCAAACGGGCTCGGGTAAGTCGGTGATGATCAACACACTCCTCACTAGCTTGCTCTACCGCAACAGTCCCAGCGAGATGAAACTCATCCTCGTCGACCCTAAGCAGGTGGAGATGGCACCGTATGCCGATATTCCACACCTCCTTACCCCTGTTATTGTTGAGCCAGAGAAAACCATTAGTGCCCTCAAGTGGGCAGTTAATGAGATGGAGCGGCGCTACAGTCTGCTGGCTGAGGAGAAGGTGCGTGACATCAAGACGTATAACGAAAAGATCAAAACCCGTGGTAAGCAGATCGCCGTGGCCGATGAGCAAGGCCACATGCAAAAGGTCGACGAAGGCCGTATGCCGTATGTCGTCATTGTGGTAGACGAGCTAGCCGACCTAATGATGGTGGCAGCGCGCGATGTGGAGGCGCTGATCGTCCGCTTAGCCCAGAAGGCTCGAGCAGTTGGTATTCACCTGGTGCTGGCGACGCAGCGGCCCAGCGTGGATGTGATTACCGGCCTTATTAAGGCCAATGTGCCAGCCCGCATCGCCTTTACGGTGGCGAGCCAGGTAGATAGCCGTACTATTCTCGACCAAATCGGTGCCGAGAAGCTCCTTGGTCAGGGCGACATGCTAATGAAAACCGCCAGCATGCCCAAGCCCAAGCGTATCCAAGGTGCCTGGGTGATGGACGAAGAAGTCGCCAAGGTGACCGACCACCTACGCACGCAGTCGGCACCGCAGTATAATGACGAGATCGTGAGCCAGCCTGTCCAGCTCAATGGCAAAGGTGGTGTAGTAATGGATATGGACGGCAGCGGCGAAGGCAATGACGATATGTTCCGCGATGCCGTGCGGGTGGTGGTAGAGACTCGCAAAGCCTCAACCTCGCTCCTCCAGCGCAAACTCCGCGTGGGCTATGCCCGAGCGGCCCGCATCATGGAGGAGATGGAAGAGCAAGGCATCATTGGCCCAGCCGACGGCTCACGCCCGCGCGATGTGCTGATCGGCAGTATGGACGAGTTGGGATAAGGCAGCGGGCAGTTTGTACACAGGTTTAACAAAACACTACCTAACATATGCTTTTCTCTGTGCTACCTCCGAACAGAAGCTAGTCGTGACCGGCGTTAGTGTTGATGAGCTTGTTACCAAAGACCTTGACCGACCGATGGTCGAAAAGCACCTCTCGATGATTCGAGAGACGTGGGAATAACCTTACCCCGCACAATACTCACCCAGCAGCCGCACAGTATGGTCGCTTTGCTCAATGGCACGCAGGGCGTGCTGGAGTGGAGCACCAGCGCTGTCGACGACGAGAAAGAATTTGTATTGCCAGGGCTGGCCGACGATTGGCTGAGACTGCAGGCTGCTGATATTGATGCCTGCCGCGGCGAAGACGTGTAATACCTCGAGCAGTGCACCAGGCTGGTGATTGGTCGTGATGACGAGCGTGGCGCGGTTGGCATGGGCTGGTGCGTGGCCTGGTGCAAGGACGATGAAGCGGGTGATGTTGTCGTGGCTATCTTGGATGCTACAGCGCAGGATGGGCAGATGATGGAGGGCAGCAGCCGCCTGTCCAGCGATGGCGGCTTTGTGTGGGTCGCCAATTGCTTTGATGGAGGCAACCGCTCCCGCTGTATCGAAAAATTCATTCTGCACCGCATGCGGCAGCTCGGCAGCAAGAAAGTGCTGGCACTGCGCAAGTGCGACGGGGTGCGAATACACTTCGGTAATATCAGCTAGGCGAGTGCCAGGTAGTGTAATGAGCATCTGCTCAATAGTAAGACGTACCTCACCAATGATGGGTAGCGGGCATGCCTCGAGGTAGTGGTACGGCTCGTTGATTGTTCCGTAGAGTGTGTTCTCCACCGCCACAACGATGCCCTCGGCCTGGCCAGTCACGTGCGCATGGAAAACATCGCGAAACGTCGTGCACGGCACGGTATCGACCTGCGGCCCAAACCACTGCTGTGCCGCCTGCTCATGAAACGACCCCGCTTGACCTTGGATGGCAATATGCATGAGATTAGTATAGCACGGGGTAGAAATAGCAGAGATTATTCAATCACTCTTAGCTTGGCACAGCGCATTTGCCTTTGCGCACAGCACCATGCTATAATAGCCACGAGTTTCCTCTTCTCGGGGTGGGGCGCTGGTGTGAGCGCACTGCCTGGCAGAGAAGGTATAGACACGAGGCGGAGGTGCTGCTCCCAATCGTACACGCAAATATGCTGGGTAATCGCCCAGTAGCCAGTATTCTATGCTGCTACACCACCAATTAGGTGAGTGGGACAGGCAGCAGAGTTACGAACTATAAGCAATAAGGAGAATTGCATGCCAACCATTAACCAATTGGTGCGCAAGCCACGCAAGACGGCGGCCCGGAAGTCGAAGTCGCCAGCGCTGGGGCGCATCCACAATGCACTCAAGGTCCGCTACTACGACCAAAATGCACCACTCAAGCGTGGTGTCTGCGTCAAGGTAACGACCAAAACCCCCAAGAAGCCAAACTCCGCCATGCGCAAGGTGGCTCGTGTCCGCCTCACCAACGGCCACGAAGTCTGGGCCTACATTGGCGGCGAAGGCCACAACCTGCAGGAGCACGCTGTGGTGCTCGTCCGTGGTGGCCGTGTGCCAGACCTCCCAGGTGTGCGCTACCACATCGTCCGTGGCGCGCTCGACCTGCAAGGGGTATCGAAGCGTAAGCAGGGCCGCAGCAAGTACGGTGCCAAGAAGGAGGGTAACTAACCATGCCTCGTAAAGTCACGAAAAAACTCCAGCGCACCATCAAGCCAGACCGCAAGTACCAGTCGGTGCTGGTGCAGCGCTTGATTAATAAATCGATGCTGGATGGCAAAAAACAAGTTGCTGAGCGGGCCGTCTACAGTGCACTCGAGCAAGCTGCCCGCAGCCTCAAGAGTGAGGACCCACTGGAAGTGTTTGAGACCTGCATCAAGAACATCAGCCCCAGCTTTGAGGTAAAGAGCCGCCGCGTTGGTGGTGCCAACTACCAGATTCCATTCCCCATTCAGGGTCATCGCCAGCAGCACTTTGCCTTTATGTGGCTAGTGCAGGCTGCCCGATCCAAGAGCGGTATGCCGTACAGCAAGCGCCTGGCAACAGAGATCGTTGATGCGTGCAACCAAACTGGTGTCGCCTTCAAGAAAAAGGAAGACACCCACAAAATGGCCGAGGCCAACCGCGCCTTTGCCCACTTTGCTCGCGGTTAAGTTCTGCAGCGCAGTGTACAAAACCGCCCGAGGTATATCCTTGGGCGGTTTTGCTATGGCTGTATAGTGAGTGGCTGTGATAGTGGATGGTATGCTGTGGTTTGCTGCAGAGCCTGGCATAACAGGGGTATGCTATGTATGTTGATTGGCCTTTGGTGGGGCATGAGAGGCTGTCTAGCATTGGTTTGGATAAGATCTAGACTCTAGGCTACACAGCAGAATCTGCATACAGCGCCTTAGGGCTGGGCAGCTTTGCTAGTAGCTAGCTCTTTATCACCATAAGAGTTATTTCAGCGCTGGAGTGGCGTAGTATCATCACAGCTGATATTTACTCTACACATATGCAGCGACATAGCAGGAGCAGGTAGGCAGTGAGGGTGTTATTTGTGAAGGAGAAAAACGCGTCATCAAGGCCAAAATGCTTGCGAAAAATATATAATTATCGTCCAGATAGCTACCACTGGTACGACAGGGGTACATATAGGGAAAATAATGCGAAAATAAGGCCAAAAATAGCTTTGCAGGCGCTGGTTTTGTGCTATAATGCAAGTTGATACGATTACTTACTACCACGCTGCTAGCGCCACAAAGCACGCAGCAGGGAGGAATCGGCAGAAAGGAGCCAATGCCGTTAACCAAAATCATAGTGCGGAGTATAAAAAACTATGAGTGAGTATACCAATAACACAAGAGAAAAGTCGTTTGCTAAAAGCGACAAGCCGCCAGTGGGCGAGGCAAAATATTCGAAATACGACACAGCAAATGATGGAGATGGGCCGACAGACAAAAAGTTTAATGATCGATATGGCAAGCCAAATGCTCTTGAGCTGCCATCTGCTCAAGAGATTCGAGGCTGGCTGCAGCGCGAGCTTGGGCCGCTATTTGCACTGTCGATGGCTGAGATGACAGATCAGCACATTGATACCATTCATAATAAATTATCCGAGCTGCGCGATAAGCTTGGCTTGGCAATTGGTGATATTATTGAGGTCAATGATGTCCCATATGTCGTGCTAATAGTTGACGACTTTAAGAGCCCTAAGGACACTCAAGGCGATGTATCATCGCTGTATTCCGCAATTGAGTCGTCGCTATCCCACCAAGAAGCGGCGATTTCTTTAGGCGAAGATGGTGGAGCGGAAGAAGGGGTAATCGGCTCATTGATTGGATTCTATGTTGGAAAGCGCCCAGATCAAGAGATGATTGATAGTGCCCCTGTTGTGTATGGCATTATTCAGGGCGAGCCAGGCGAAGGCCCGCAGATGATCACAGACCAAGGTGATGTGATTGATGGGGAGCTTAGCACTGCAAGTGGTATTGTGCTGGTTCCGACTACAGAGTCGCAACGGCTTGAGTATAGTGATGAGCTTGGTTTGGTTCAAGGAGACTTCTCACTCGCTGCATAAAGGTTAGCTATAGGCGAGAGAAAGCCAGTGTGATGAGCACTGGTTTTTCTGCGCAAAAAATCTATGGTGATTGCAAAGAATAAACGAGGGGTGTGCCCTATGCCATTGAACTTTTGAGTAGTGTGTATTGGCTGGTGTGATATGCGTGTTGTAGTAAGAAAATGATGTAGCATTTATGCCATACGGGTATTTGTGTGCTGTATGGACTCTCTTTGTGCATTATACATTGCTTGAAAACGAGTTAAATAATTTCTGAACATAACAAGAATATATTCAGAGCAGTGGATGGTAAATTTAAAAAAGCATAGATATGATAATGTACTATACATAGGGCATGGTGATGAGTATTTTATGTGCAAAGTGAGTCGATTGCTTCATCGAATATATCTTTTTTGTATATGATGTCACACATAACACAAGCAAGAGGCAGTGAGAGAGTATGAATAATATAAGAATTTGTTCATGTGATTTATTGTTGCTATATTGATGATAATTTGAGTGGGCGCGAAGTAGATGAGCAACGAGTGTGGTATGACTTGAAATACAAAAAGTAAAAAATGAGAGAGCGGCAAAGTATAATGCAGAGCGACGAGTATTTTTTGCAGCAGCTGAGGCACTTTTGCAAAATGATTTGCAAAAATATGAGCGAACACTACACCATTAATAATTATCCTGCAGTAAAATATTATTTTTTATCCGTTCTAATTGGTGTGCGATATATGCTGCGATATTCTCGCATACAGAAAGAGTGATAGAAGTGTACTATTGCAAGAAAATGATTTTTCAATAGCTAGAGTAGCAAGCGAATACAACATACGTGACAAAAAATAATGTCGCATTGCGACGCTGCAATAAAAAACGCTGATGTACTATTTGTTATTGATAAAAAATTAGTGATGTCTAGCAAAAACGTTCGCAACTTTGCAACATAATGTGCGTGCAAAATATTTTTTGCTACTATGCGAGTGGTGCATAATGCAAAAATGGATTATTTGGTAGTAAATATACAATGAGTATAATGGCAGTGTGTACACCTGCGTGCAAATTTGTGAATGAGTATGCAAAAATTGGCACAGCTAGATAGAAAGATAGAGACGACGTACAATATGTGTGATGAAAAATGAAATGCGTACTGTAGCAGTGCAAAATTTTCACATTGCGATTATAGAAATGTGCAAAAAATGAATGTGAGGCGGTGAGATGAAATAGGGAGTGAGTTCGCTTGAGTAAATAGCTGCCATGTTTTGACTAAAATCTGTGTGGTGTATGCGAACACAAGAGGCTTGGGTGTGATGCAAGAAGCAAATTAGATATACGGTTGTCTCGCTAAAGCTCACGAACGAAAAATAATTATATTCATAATAAAAATTTGAGAATGACATAACTCAGCCTGGCAAAGTGGTGCGAAAATATAGCACGAAGAAGCAATGATGGTTCGTACGTGCCAAAATAATGTGATGATTTTGGTGAAGTGCGCATGACATGCGAACTATGTATTGTGATGGTTGAGTGGCTGTAAACAAAAAATGGTATTTTTTGCTATGACATGATGCAACGACGGAATACGTGACGAAAATTTTCTGCATCATGAGGTATGATGGTGCGCACTTGGAGTGAAGTGAGTGTATGAAAATAGTAGGAAAACATTCAACGATAGGCTTGATAGTAAAATTTGCATAACCAAGTGAATAAGTGTGATGAGGGTTAGAAATAGCAGGCATTTGTGAGCCAAAATATGCAGTAAGTGCGAGTAACTTTATGGCCTAGATGGTGCTTTGTGAAGTAATAGTAATAGCTAGATTTGCGTCTGTGCCACGCCAGCATGATAAAGCCACAAATTTTCATGATTGGTTGCATAACGCAAGCAAAGGATGATTGAGGATGATATAAACATAACCAATATAGTAAAGCATAAGGTATATAGAGCGAGCTTGATTGGCTAGGGCGAAGTTAAAGAATGGATGGAGCGTCATGTGTATGATCCAGAGAGTGAGCTAGTATGGTGATATTTTCATATTTTTGAGCGTAGGCGGTTAATTGTGTGTTGAGTGCGAGTGAATATGTGATAAACATAAGCATTGTATAGTGGTTGTGGTTATTACATATACACGATCTAATAGGATGCGATGTATGGTTTGTGCAGAAAATAATGATGCATTGTGGATGGTACGAATGAAGGTTTCAAAATTTTCACGTTTTGCATTATATAGTACTTTATGGTATGAAAATAAGTAGCAAAATATTGGTATAAATGTGCGATGTATGGAGGCGGGGCAGCTGGCTCTATATAAGTAGTGTGCAAAAATGAGACGGGCATAATGGCTCCATGGAGTGTCATAGGTGGCTCTGACAAAAATGCGCGAGGAGACAGCAAAACGATACTTCGCTTTATTCAGAAGCAATAGCGAAATAAGCACAAGCGAAAACTGGCTCGATAATTTTTGCAGATACATCGCAGCACTAAAAAAGCTAAAAAGGCGAGAGACTAGGTAGTATATACATGATAATTAAGGACGGTTCATTTTTTCACATTTTGACATATAACAAGTATTATTTTATAGATGCGATAGCGTTTAAAGGGTGCTTTGCTGAGCTTATATATAATATATGGGCATAATATATTAAGTATAGCGATGGGGCGAAGCAAGCGAATTTTAACACTATAATGTAATTATCTTTTTTGTAAAATGTGGATGGAATGTATGATCACGCTGTGCCATTTCTTGGCTTATGGCAAGATGGATAAGTGCTTGCAAGACATGGTGCAACCATGCAGCGAATAAGGCGATTAGCAATTCGTATTACGCAGTGCGCGTAGCCATTCAAAAAATAGAAAAACTAAAAAGTACAACACCTCCACACCCCTGTACCTCGCTAGACTTTGTATGCTGTCTCGCGTATAATATAATGCGTTATTAACCTAAGTTTATCGTCCGGATAAACATCCATATGGATCCCAAAGGAGGTTTACATATGAAACAATATGAACTAACGGTTTTGATTCGGCCAGATCTCGAATCAAACCTTGAGGCACCACTTGCTAAGGTGCGTGAGCTGGTGCTCGGCGCTGGTGGCTCTATTACCAGCGAAGACAACTGGGGCAAGAAAAAGCTGCAGTATAGTATTAAGAAGGAAGATTTTGCGGTGTATGTCTACTTTGAGGTGGCGCTGCCTGCCGATGCACCGCTAAAGATCAGCAATGCGCTGAATATTTCTGACGATGTGATCCGCTACTTGCTCGTCAAAGTGGACGAGAAAGGCCGCAAGCTGATGGCAGAAGCCAAAGCACGTGAAGCCAGCCGCCAAACAGAAGAGTAAAAATTACCACAACAACTAATAACCACAGTAAAGAATCGAGGAGGATATATGGCTCGAGGATTTAGCAAAGTTATTTTGATGGGCAATTTGACGCGCGATATAGAGGTGCGCACCACAGCGAGTGGGCAGAACGTTGCGAATTTTACACTAGCAGTTACTCGCACATGGCGCAACCAAAATGGCCAAAACCAAGACCAAACCAGCTTCATTAACTGTGTGGCCTGGGGGCGGACTGGCGAAACCATTGCGCAATATGTAAAGAAGGGTAGTCCGCTGCTCGTCAGTGGTCGCCTCGACCAGCGCAGCTACGACGATAAGGACGGCAACAAGCGTTCTGTTGTAGAAGTAACAGTAGAGGACTTCACCTTTGTTGGTGGTGGACGTGCTGACGGAAATACAACACCGGCTGCAGCGTCAGCTAACAGTGGTAGTAGCCAGGATGTTGTCATCGAAGACATTGACGACAAGCCAATTGACCTATCAGAAATACCATTTTAACAACATACTAAAGGAGAACAAATAATGGCCAAGCGCATGCGCAAGGACACACCAGTCTATTTTGACTACAAAGATGCAAAGACATTGCAAAAGTTCATTAATATTTATGGGCAGATTGAGCCGCGCAGCCGCACGGGGTTGTCGGATAAACAACAACGACAACTCGCCGTAGCGGTGAAGCGTGCTCGCCACTTGGCGTTGCTGCCATTTGTGGCGCAAGGTTAGGAGCTTTTTCAGCGCAGTATCTCTGTGACTGCGCTGGCGGATGTTTCGAACGAAGCAGCAACTACTAAACAGGAGATAGGTGATGTACCAACCAACTGACCTCAAAAAAGGCGTGATTGTGCAGCTCGATGGCAAGCCGTATCGGGTTGTGGACTATAATCAGAAGGTAATGGGCCGTGGTGGCTCTATTGTGAATGTGCGGCTGAAGAACTTGATCGATGGTAGCGTGCTGCCTAAGACCTTCAAAGGGCAAGACAAGATTGAGCCCGCCGAGGTGTCAACACAGAGCGTACAGTACCTCTATAATGATGGTGATACGTTCTATTTTATGGAGCCAACCAGCTTTGAGCAGTTTGAGCTCGCCGCGGACCTTGTCGACAGCGCCAAGGGCTATCTGAAGGAGGGGGATACACTAAGCCTGCAGTTCTTCGATGGTAAAGTCATCAATGTCGAGCTACCAAAAAACCTCTACCTCCAGGTGACCTATACAGAAGATGTTGTAAAAGGTGACACAACCAGTAGCGTGCTTAAGGATGCGACGTTGGAGACAGGCCTTGTCGTCAAGGTACCAGCCTTTATTAAGACGGGCGACGTTATTTCTGTCGACACTGCAAGCGGAGAGTATCGCGAGCGCAAGAAATAGTGCCCTGAGAGCTCATGAGAGCCGCTCTCATCGCGTTTACACACAAAAGTGAGCCGCGGTGGGGATAGCACACATACACCGCGAAAAGCGGTGTATTTTTTGTGCCGTGTGATGTCCAGGCTGGAACATCCTAGAGATGTGATAAAAACAACGTAGAGTAGAGACGATTTTTGCCAATTTTGAGCACAAGCTTATGGGTGCGCTGTGTTTTTTACTAAAGGGTACGTGTGAGAAAAAGGGGTGTAAATAATGTTGTAATAACCAACACATGAGGCTCGTCGTCAAGCTCGATAGGATCGAGATATTATTGTGGAGAATGCAACAGATCCCTCTGCGACGAGGACAATGCCAAAATATGCAAGGTATTGTAAAAAAGACGGAAGAGAAACAGAGAATACCTGGCGAACGTTCGAAATATGATCGTCGTAGGAAGTACAGCGATTGAGCAAAACGATGATACGAGCACAACATGAAGGAATAGGTATAGTGATGTATAAACAACAGCAGGGCAACCAGAGAGACATAGTGAACACAACAACGATGTGCCAGGCTCAACGATTGCTTTGTGTGATGTGCAGTAAGTGCGAGAGAGCTCACGTGCTGGGTAGATACAATAGCCATAAGCATAAATGAACAAATTTTCGTTACAGACGCGTATTTACCTTAAGCAATATAATGACGTTTATGGCAATAGGGCGTAATACAAAGCGTATCAAAGTAAACGTAAGCATTATATAAATAATGAACACACTTTTTTATTGTGTAGCTGCGAAGCTATGCGCTCTGCTTTGGCGTGCTACTGCAAAAAATTGCAGATGGCAAAATGACGCATGAGCTGTCGCTGCAAGATAAAAAATATGATCATTGCCCAGCTTGTCTATTTTTGAGTTTGGATATTTTTGACTTTTTGCTTTTTCATGCAAGTTTATTGTAGCTTGTTGGAGGGTGTTTCATTTTTGGTTTTTTGCATACTAAGCAAATTATAGCGAGGCGATATGCTGCTGCGAAGTATAGGCTGCGCGAATGAACGGTTGATGATAAAAATAATCATTGTTTGTAGATTTGTGCAAAAATGGATTGCTTATTGTTGCAGCTAGAGTTGCTTATAGATGGCTCATACAAATTTTGCAAGATACGTACAAACGCAACATATAGCGCGATACATCTTGGCTCGTCTATGTGCCGCAAAGATGCGAAATATACCATGTGGCATACACAAATACTCACCCTTAGCTTGCAAAAATGTGATGCTGTCAAAAACCAATCTTTTATTCAGATAAGTCGGCTTGCTATGCGAAGCATCTGCCGCAGTGGCATTGTGTTTTGCTACGTATAGCACTTTTGCGGGAGGATGAATGCGCAGCTCGTTGGTGATGTGGCACAGCCATACGAGCAAGATATTTCGCTATCATGATGTCCACTCAATTTTTGTTGTATTCTGGCTGAGCTGTCTTGTGTTTTGAATATCCTGCTAGCTTCCAGCGACGTGTGCGCATAAAGAATAGCATGCTGCAGTGCGCGATAGTTTGAGTGGGTTATTAATATAAAAGCTGCAATAGCGCGCAAAGAAAAAGCGGATTTTCTCTATCATCAAAATTTGAAACATGACAGAAGCAAGAAGCATATCCGCGCGCAGCAGTCTCATCCAATCTCATCATTATCATGCTCTATAGCCTCATGCATCGTGTAAAAATGCAGCAGGCCTATTAGCTTTACACCAACTAACTATCTATCCACTCATGCAGTATAATAAGGACATGCAAAAACAACGACTAGACAAAGCAATGGTGGCGCGTGGCCACGCAGCAACACGCTCGGCGGCCGAGAATTGGATCCGCCTTGGCAAGGTATTGGTGGATGGTGCGGTGGCGCACAAGCCGGGGATGTTTGTGGATGAGTCGACGCAGATAAAGCTGGTGGCGCACGAGCGCTATGTGTCGCGGGCGGGGCTCAAATTAGCCAGCGTGGCGCAGCGGCTTAATATTTCGTTTGATAATACTATCGTACTTGATGTTGGCAGCAGCACTGGCGGCTTTACTGACTATGCATTGCAGCATGGTGCGTGCATGGTGTATGCGGTGGACGTGGGGACGGAGCAGCTCCACTCCAGCCTGCGTGGCGACCCGCGGATCGAGCTGCACGAAAAAACCGATATTCGCGATTTTGTGCCAGCAGCCACACCAGACATTATCGTCATTGATGTATCGTTCATTAGCTTGCGCAAAATTTTGCCGCACCTCATACACATCAGCAGTCCGCGAACTAGTATCATCGCAATGGTCAAGCCGCAGTTTGAGGCGCAGCGCGCGCAGCTTACACGCAGTGGCATTGTCAAAAATGACAGCGTGCGCCGCGCCATCCTGCGCGACTTCGAGCAGTGGGTGCGCACCCAGTGTGTGATCATCGACAAAGCCGATAGCAGTGTGAAGGGCGCGCATGGCAACCAAGAGCGGTTTTATCGATTGCAAAAAAGCAGGGTAGGGCGATAGCCTCTCGTATCACCATACATTATATATAGACAGATTTGGAAACAGCAAAGAATAGACTAATGTGAGTGTCTTGGAGGGTCAACTATATAGTTATTGTGGAAATTCTTTGGTATAAGAGAAAAACGCATGATGAAGCAAACACTGCGACTCGTGATGTATACATACCGTAAAATACGCAACGCGCTCATCATAGCACAACACATAGCGCCATCACCACTGTTGGCCCATTGATGAGTATGCTCGCAATGGCATGTGCCGTCATTGGTACGTACACATTGCGCGTCATACTATATGCCAAGCTAAATGGCAGTGCCCACACCATGCCTAGCAGCACACCCCATGGCGCGACAAAGTGCTCTGCGGCAAAGAACATAGCACTCAGTAGAGTGGTGCAGATGATTGCTGTGCGACTAGTCAGGCAGATCATCTGCTTGCGAAAAATTGTTTCTTCTATGATGGCGGGGAGAATGATAGTTGAGAGCGCGAAGAGTAGCAATTCGCCTGCCGTCTTGACCGGCATTGTAATGGCACCTGTGGCGAGGTGAGGGAAGGCTTGCTCGAGCAGGCTCGTTGCGCCAAACGCTCCTGCTGCGCAAACCAGCGTGATTACTACCTGTCGCCAAAAGTGCCACCCACCAGCGAGCGCACAACACCACTGGTGCGTACTCACACTTTTTGTCGAGATGATGTAGCCAAGCAGCGCCACGAAAAATGCTGTATTACTATAAATATATAAGCGCCGTGGCAGGATAAAACACGAGATGATGAAAACAACCTCGAGTATGACCGGTATGGCAATGCGCCGCACATAATGATACATATACCACCAGTGTACTCTTTGCTATACCTTCTGAGAAGATTATAATAATAGTGTCTATACAAAAAACTCGCCATAAACTCATGGCGAGTTTGCTCATACCTCCTAGATGGGATCACTTGCTTACATTAAATCGAAATTCTACCACATCGCCTGGCTGCATGACATAGGCTTTGCCTTCGGTGCGGATTTTGCCTGCTTCGCGTGCTTTGGCCTCGGATCCTGCTGCCACGAGGTCGTCATAATCCACCACCTGCGCCGCAATGAAGCCTCGCTCGAAGTCGGTGTGGATGACCCCAGCCGCTTGTGGTGCCGTCCAGCCTTGGTGGATCGTCCACGCGTGGACTTCCTTGGGCCCAGCGGTGAGGTAGCTCTGTAGGCCGAGCGTATCGTACGCTGCCCGGATTAACTGTGTCAGGCCAGCCTCGGGCACATCATAGCTCTCCAGTAGTTCTAGCGCATCCTTCGCGTCGAGTCCCTTGAGTTCATCCTCTAGCGTGGCGCAAATGAAGAGCGCTGTGCTGCCACGAGCGAGCGCCGCTAAGTGGGCTTTGGCCTCAGCGTTGGCAAGGGTGGCTTCGTCGACATTAAAGACGTAGATGACTGGCTTGGCGGTGAGGAGGTGGAGGTCGGCGATTGCTTCATGAATAATATTTTTGTTCAGATGAACAGGGGTGCCAGCGGCAAGGTCGTCACGCAACTGCTGCAGATACTCGAGTGTACTGCGTGCCTTTGGATCGGCCTTAGCTTCTTTGCTGAGGCGGGTGAGGCGAGTCTCGATAGTCTGGATGTCTGCCAGCATGAGCTCGGTGTTGATGATGTCGATATCGCGCTGCGGGTCGATGGTGGTATCGACATGGACGATATCGTCATTTGCAAAGGCGCGGACAATGTGGACGATTGCATCGCACTGGCGAATATGAGCGAGGAACTTATTGCCCAACCCCTCGCCACTCGCGGCACCAGCCACTAGCCCGGCGATATCGACAAAGGTCACAGTGGCTGGCACAACCTTTTCGGCGTGGTACATATCAGCTAGTACGCTCAGGCGCTCATCGGGCACAGGCACAATGCCAGTGTTGGGCTCGATGGTGGCAAAGGGGTAGTTGGCTGCCAAAATATCATTGTTGGTGAGGGCGTTGAAAAGGGTCGACTTGCCAACATTGGGCAGGCCAACGATACCGATAGATAGACTCATATATATAGTATAGCAGCGCGAAGGGGAAATCGGCAGAGGGAAGAGGAAAATGCGAGGAAGGTGAGTGTGTTGTGGTGTATATAATTATAGTAAAAGGTTATTTTGTTTCATTGTTATACCAAAAATACTTCGATCTAGAATATACCGCAGAGCTTTTCTTGTGTGCTTGGCCGCTGGCCTCCAGATATTTTCTTGTGTGGCGATAGACTCTAGTTGACTCTAAAGCCTGAATTTTAAAACCTATCTCAGCGTTAGCTTCACCTCCCCATCGCTTCATCTGATGGAGTGTGAAAACTCGTTGTAATAACGAGTTTTCAGCCCTGGCGTCAAGAGGTCGATGTCTGGGAGACATCGACCCTTATAGTGTTCCATCGGAGGGAGCGTGGGAAGGTAGAGCGTGAGATAATTATAGATGTTGCAATTCGGACACGCTCTACTTACTTAATTTACAACCATCTGGCGTTCGTCGTCATGAACACAGTGCACAATCGCCGTAACTTTGCTATAATCATAAGCATGACATTTGTACATTTTTGTCGCCAATCACTGGTGCGTGCTGGCCTGCTGGGGCTGCTGTGCGCTGTGGGGGTGAGTGCGGCGCTGGGTGGGCTAGTGGCAGCTCGGCCCAATAATGATATCGAGGCCCAGCTACCCGAGCTCTGCCGCAGTGGCAGTCCCTGTGCAGTAGTGTGGTTTTCGCAGCCTGGCGAGCGGAATTATTATAAGTCGGGTATCTCGATCGACCACAATCAGACAGGCCTCGTCGATATTGTCATCCGTGGCTCGGGCTACTCGGGCAACCGCTCGGGCCCCTTCGACATTAGCTCGATGCACCTCGACCGCAACATGAATTGGAACTACAATCGCAATAGCCGTATCAAGAACGTCCAGTCGAGCGTGATGTACCGTGGGCGCGTTAGCGGCCAAAACCAATACACCAGCCAGGGGGGTGAAGTGCGAGCGCAACTCGACATTGGCCAGTTTGATATCCCGGTGGGGCAGTCGCGTACGGTGGGGATTGGCCTGTATAGCTGTATTTCGACTGATGGCGGGCGCACCCTGGCTGCTAGCGAGAATATTGCCTGTGGTACGAGTGATGTGAAGGTGACGATCACGCGGCGCATTCCACCCTGGACGATCAATGGCCAAAGCTATGTGGGTAAGCAGTGGCCTGGCACGCAAAATATGCAAAAATCCATCCGAGCCTTCCCGGGTGAGCAAATCTACTGGGCGCACGACCTCCGCAACAATGGTCCCAACAGTGCAACTGTGTCCGTGGGGATGGATGGCACTGGCTTTGCTAATAATTACAGTGGTGGGCATAGCCTGGCGCGCAATGTGACGGGCCAGTCTGGGCAGCTCTTTTATACGGTGTATCCGAGTGGCGGCATGACTGACCGCTATACCAGCTACCGTATCCAAACGAGCGACGTTGGCCGCACACTCTGTCAACGGATATCGTGGTCACCTGGCATTGCTGGTGACCCAGCGTGGCGACGCAGCGATCCAGCGTGTGCTAGTGTGCACTCAGACTTTGAGCTCTATCCATCGGCCACGATCGACGGCAAGAAGCTTGCCACGCTGGAGGGTGGGAATATTGCGCCCAGTCGGATTGATGAATCCATCCACAACACTGGTGCAAGCCTCGACAAAGACCGGAGCGAGAGCGAAGCCGCGGCCTACCAGTTTATCGTACGAGGGCAGCACCGCCAGCAGTTCCTTGGCAGCTTGAGCAGCATCTTCGATCGTGGGGCGGCAGTGGGCTATCCCTATGCCCTGGGTAGCTACAGTGGCAGTGACACAGCATGCACCTGGCTGCGCGGCAAGCAGCCGATCGACTGCACCAACGAGCCCACCTTTCGTGAGAACAAAAAATATCTCGACAGCCACACGCGCCTGAATGACACCAAAGATATCAACGCTGCCGATGCCAAGGTAGGGGATATGATTTGCCGCATTGTTGCTATCAAAGATTATAATTATAAACACACCGACGGCAATGAGCGTCGTATTTCCTCGCCCGCCTGCGTAACGGTGACGAAGCTACCATGGGTGCAGATCTGGGGTGGCGACTTGCGCGTCGGCAACGGCATTGGCGCGGCCAGTGGCAATGGCGATGCACAAATCGTTACTCTCAAGACGACTAAGGATGGTAACATGTATGGCAGTTGGGCTGAGTATGGCATGATGGCACCGCAAAATGGCGGCAAAATCCTATCAGCCACTGGTGGTGTATTGTCTGGCCGGCGGGGGTATGGTGGTGATTATGACCGCTCGAAGGATAGCCTTGCCTTTGCTAATACCGCTACGCCAGCTGGCCGCTGGGCACCACCGAGCAATGTGAAAGTGCCAAGCTTTGGCCGGGGTACAGCGGCTGGTACATCGATTGATGTCGGGAGCTTTGCTGGCCACAATGTGCGCACCGTCAATGGCGATGCCACCATTCACGGTACACTGCCAGGTAGTAGTACGCTGGTGGTGGAAGCAAGCGGCACAGTGACGATTGATGGCGACCTCAAGTATGGTGCTACTACAGTAGATGATGCCACCAAGCTTTCGCAGCTCGTCATCAAGGCTAAGAATATCGTTGTCAGGCATAATGTTAAAGAAGTGAATGCCTGGCTGATTGCTCAGCCAACCGGTGGCAGTGGGGGAGTCATCTCTACCTGCGACGAGATCCGTCACGTTGGTGCGTATTTCAATGGTCTTACCGCTGAGACTTGCAAAGAAAAGCTCACCATCAACGGTACCATCATGGCGCGCCAGCTCCAGCTGCGCCGCACCTTTGGCGCTGAGAAGGATAATCTCGCCGAAGCTGCTGAGGTACTCAACCAACGTGCCGATGTCTTTATGTGGGGCTCGCGCTACAACAAAAACAACGACCTGCCCATCACCACCGCCACCACAACAGAAGCCGCACCGCGGTTTTAGCCCAGGTGTAGTCATGGTTAAGAACTCTTTATCTTTCTCTGCATTATGTCGAGAAATAGTGGAGAGCGTGAGATTTGGCACATAACATATGAGCACCAACGCGCGATCGACATGTGAGATATCGATCCGCTAATATGCCTGATAAGGGTGAGGCAGATAGGAAGTTTTGCAGTGCAAGTTTAGCATATTTTCCTCCACTAACCCCCTTGCCTAAACCAATGTCGCTTATGTATAATAGATGAGTATGAAGTTTCAAAAAGGGTCGGGCGATTTCTTTGCACTCGATATCGGTACCAATGCCGTGCGGGTTTTGCAGCTAGCACCAGCTGGCGACGAGTGGGAGCTCGTAGCACATGGGTATGCGCCCGTTGACCGCCGTATTACTAGCAGCGATGCACCAGAGTCGCGCCGTCGCCTGGGCGAAGTTATTATGACTGCCGTGGGCCAGAGTGGTATCAAGACGAAGAATGTTGCGATTGGCCTCCCTTCCAACAAGACCTTTACAACAGTGGTCGATGTGCCGCAAGTTTCCGATACCGAGCTACGTGCCACGATGAAATACCAAATTGACCAATATGTGCCGATGTCGGATGATGCCAAGGTAGACTGGGTGCTGCTGGGGCCATCGCTCCATGCGAGCGACCAGCAAGAGGTGCTGATTAGCAGTGTGTCGAAGGGATATAGTGAGGATCAGCTTGAGTTTATCGAGGGTCTCGGACTGAATGTGATTGCTATCGAGCCCGACCCAATTGCGATGGTGCGGGCCTTTGCACCACCTCAGCAAGCGGCAAACGGTGCCGCAGTGATGCTGATCGACATTGGTGAACTCTCGACTGACCTCGCCATTATCTACGGTGGGGCACCGCGCCTTGTTCGGACTATTCCGTCTGGTGTCAGCAGTCTCGTCAAGTCGGCAGTACAAAACCTCAGCGTCCAGGAAGACCAAGCCCGGCAGTTCATTCTCAAGTTTGGTCTGGCGGAGGATAAGCTCGATGGGCAGGTGGTGCGTGCCATCGAGGGTGCGCTGGATAACTTTGCGAGCGAGCTTATTAAATCAATCAAATTCTTCCAGACGCGCTACGCTAGCGCCCAGGTATCGAGCATTACACTGACAGGCTTTGGCGAGATGATTCCACATCTCAGCGAGTATGTTGCGGCCAAGGTAGAGGTTCCGACCGCCCCTGGTAACCCCTGGCACGGTATCCATATGCCGCAGACGAGCCAAGAACAATTGGCTAACGTCGCACCAGAGTTTGCCACAGCCGTTGGCCTCGCAAAACGGAGGAACGACACATGATAGAGATTAACCTCATTCCTGATGTCAAGCGCGAATACCTGCATGCCCAGCGCATGCGCAATGGTGTGATATCGCTCTCCATTCTCGTGAGCATCATTGCTGGCGCAGCGGTGGCGCTGCTGGTGGTGTATGTTGGTACACAGAGCGCTCGCGAGTGGCTGACCGACAACGAGATCAAAGACCAGTACGGCAAGATTAGTAGTGTTAAAGATGCCAACCAGATTGTCACCATCCAAAACCAACTAGCTCAGCTCTCCTCGATGCACAAGGACAAGAGCATCGACTCGCGTATCTTCGATGTGCTCAGTGCTATTAACCCTGCTGCGCCCAATGACGTGAAGATGTCGACCGTCAGCCTCGATCCGTCTGAGACGAAGCTCTCCATTGAGGGGTCAGCAGCCAACAGCTTTGAGGCGACAGACAAACTCAAGAAAATGATCCTCAACACCAAGCTGAGCTACACTGATGGCGATAACCGTGTCCAGACCGTTAAGCTGGCTGACGATGTCACCGTGAGCGATACCAGCTATGGTGAGGATGCCAGTGGATCTAAGGTGCTGCGCTTCAAGCTGACCTTTACCTACCCCAAGGAACTTCTCGCTAATAGCTCCAAGAACCTGCGCATTGAAGCCCCAACTGGTAGTACTAATGTGACCGACTCACGCCTACATGTGCCCGATAGCCTCTTTACGCCCAAGGCGACCAACAAGGAGAAGAACTAAATGAGTAAGAAAGACGCCGCCATCCACAAGCGCCAACAGATCGAGCAATCCAGCCGAGTGATGTTCCTCTGGGTGGCTGGAGCCTCAGTCATTGTGGGTTTCGCACTGGTGATATCGTGGTTTTTGGTGCAGCAAATTATCTTTAAAGAGCGGGTGCTTGGCGAGAAAAATAATACTGCTGCCGTACTCAAGAACAACAACGACGCAGTCGAGAAGCTACGCGGCGAGCTGAAGGTGCTCGAGACCAACTCACACCTCAATGCCAGCCGCATCAACAACGATGAGAAGGCTCTCCAGGTGGTGCTTGATGCTTTGCCAGCGGAGGATAATGCTCTCGCGTTGGGGGCTTCGCTCCAGTCTAAGCTGGTCAATGGTGTGGCAGGAGTGTCACTCGATTCGCTTAATATCGACCAAACGGACGACAGCGAGTCGTCTGGCAGCACTGGTGCCGCCGCCAGCAATGGCAACTTGCAGTCCATTCACTTCACCATGGAGGTATCGGCCAGTAATCCCAATGCTCTGCGCGAGCTTTTGCAGCGCTTCGAGCGCTCCATCCGCGTGATCGAGATTGACCGTATGACCATTGAGCGGACCGACAGCAAAGTCGCCATGAAGATCTCGGCCCACGCCTACTACTCACCAGCCAAAACCATCGAGCTAAAGAAAAAGGACATCAAACCATGAAGAAGACCGACATCGCAATGATTATCTTGATCGCTAGTATATCAGTAGTGGTGGCGTTTTTTGTGGCGAGCAGTATCCCATTCTTGCAAATGCCGCAGCGTGGCACCAAGGTAGAGACGGTCGAGAAGCTCTCGGATACGATTGATGAACCAGACAGCGCAGTGTTTAATAAGGAGGCGATCAACCCAGCGGTCGAAACGATCATTGGGCAATCGCAGCAGAAATAACAGAGGTAGCGTGTGGCACTGATGACAAGTGATATGCAAGAAAAACTCACTACACTCCTTGTTGACGAAGGGCTGATCACGCGCCAACGCCTTGATGATGCTACTAAGCTGGCGCGCGAGAGTGGCCGGCCACTGCTGACTGTGCTAACTGATGAGTCGGCGATCGATAACGAGTTGCTTACCCGGGCGATTGCCCATGTGTCTGGTGTGCCGTATGTTAATCTCACCAATACGATTGTCGACCAAGATATCCTCACGCTTTTGCCATCGGACATTGCCGAGCGTTTTATGGCAGTACCACTAGCCGAGGTGCAGAACCGCTTGGCGGTAGCGATGATTGATGCCAACAACGTCCAGGCGGTCGATTACCTTGCCAACCGCGTCCAGCGCCCACTCAAGGTCTTTATGGCGTCGGAGGCTGGGGTGCGTCATGTGCTCGAGCAGTACCGCACCGACCTCAGTAGCGTGAACGTGGCAGCTCAAGTGTCGCAGGCCGAGGCAGCCGCTGAAGCTCGGGGCGATATCAAGACAATCGTCCAAGACTCGCCGATTAGCCGAGCTCTGAGTACTATTCTCGAATACGCCGTAAAGAGCCGTGCGAGCGATATCCACATTGAGCCGCTCGAGAAGTCGCTCAAGATTCGCTGCCGCGTCGATGGCGTGCTGCGCGAAGTTATGCAATTACCTAAGAGTATCGAGCCGGCACTGGTAAGCCGGATCAAGATCCTGTCTGAGTTGAAGATCGATGAACACCGTATTCCGCAGGATGGGCAGTTTGCCGTCAAGGTGGCAGATAAGGAAGTTGACCTCCGTATTGCCATTAGTCCAGTGGTGTGGGGCGAGCAGGTGGTGATCCGTTTGCTGGATAAGACTGGCACATCCTTCGAGCTCGAGCAGATGGGCTATGCTGGGCGCGCCCTCCGGCTCATTCGCCAGGGGATCCACCGCCCCAATGGGATGATCCTCACCAGTGGCCCGACCGGTAGCGGTAAGTCGACCAGCCTCTATGCACTGATTAAAGAAATCAAGGACGATACCATTAACATCGTCACACTCGAAGACCCGGTGGAGTACAAAATGGAGGGAGTCAACCAGATCCAGGTTAATAGTGATGTTGGTCTTACCTTTGCTAATGGTCTGCGCAGTATTCTCCGCCAAGACCCTGATGTGGTGATGGTGGGGGAGATCCGCGACAACGAGACGGCCAACCTCGCCGTTCAAGCAGCATTGACGGGCCACCTTGTCTTTAGCACGCTCCACACCAACTCGGCAGCGGGGGTGTTGCCGCGCTTGCTCGATATGCATATCGAGCCATTCCTCATTGCTAGCACCGTTAATACCATCATTGGCCAGCGTCTGGTACGCCGCATCGGGCCCCAGCACGAGAATTATTGGTCTAACCCGCTCGAGACAGAGATGATCCTCAGTACTGTCGGGCATCTCTTACCCAAGACCAAGGCAGAAGCAGCTAAAATCTCGGCCGACCTTGGCTATACCGACTTGCCGCTAGCTGGCCAAAAATCCTACCGCCTGGTGCGTGGGCGCGACACGGCCAACACACCACGGGGCTACAGCGGCCGAGCTGGACTCTTTGAGGTGATGGAAGTGACAGAGGAGATCCAGCAGCTCATTACCGCCCGAGCGTCGAGTACCGAGATCCAGAAGAAAGCCATTGAGCAAGGGATGATCACGATGCGCCAAGATGGCTACCTCAAGGCGCTGCAAGGGATTACCACCCTGGAGGAAGTCAACCGTGTCACATCAGACATAGCATAAGAAAGGAACCAATAACTACCATGGAAAATAGAGAATTACGCATAGAAGTCCTGCTCGAGGATGTGGTGCGCCGCCGCGCCTCAGACTTGCACATTCAGGTGGGGTTACCCCCTATGCTGCGCATTGATGGTGCGCTGACTCCTGTGGCGGGCTTTGGCCCGCTGGACGAAGCGCAGGTGGAGCGGCTCGTCTTTGCCATTCTCGACCAAGACCAGCAGCAGGTGCTGATGAAGGATAAAGAGTTTGACTTTAGCTTTGCCTTTGGTAATCTTGGGCGCTTCCGGGTGAATGCCTTTCATGAGCGGGGCAACTTGGCGGCCGCGCTGCGTTTGATCCCGAATGAAATCAAGTCTGTGACCGAGCTCGGTATGCCGCCTGTCGTCATGACCTTTGCTGACTTCCCACGCGGCCTGGTGCTGGTGACGGGCCCGACCGGTAGTGGTAAGTCTACCACGCTAGCTGCTTTGATTGATAAAATCAACACTGAGAAGTCGCACCACATCATCACCATCGAAGACCCGATTGAGTTCACTCACAAGAGTAAGCGCTCGGTGGTCGTGCAGCGCGAAGTGCACTATGATACCTACTCCTTTAGCGCTGCGCTGCGCTCCAGCCTACGCCAAGACCCAGATGTCGTGCTGATTGGTGAGATGCGCGATCTTGAGACGATTAGCGCCGCCATTACCATTGCCGAGACAGGCCACTTGGTGTTTGCCACCCTGCACACCAATAGTGCAGCACAGAGTATCGATCGCATGATCGACGTCTTCCCGCCGCACCAGCAGCCACAGATTCGGGCTCAGCTGGCCAATATCTTGATGGCAATCTGTAGCCAGCGCCTCGTGCCAGCCATTGGTGGTGGGCGAGTGGTAGCCGCTGAGGTCTTGGTGGCCAACCCAGCGGTGCGTAACGTCATCCGCGAGGGCAAGAGTCACCAGCTTGATGCCATCATCCAGACTGGAGCAGACCAAGGTATGCAGACGATGGATCGCACACTGGTGAGCCTAGTCCAGAGTGGCACTGTGACATATGATAGCGCCCGCGAGTTTGCGGTTGACCTCACCGAATTCGAGCGCTTAATGAGAGGATAATCAATGCGAAAGTTCAACTACGAAGCACGCGACAAAGCGACCGACACCATCATCAAATCTATCGTCCAGGCCGAGTCTGAGATGGCAGCGGCACGCGTTTTGACTGAGCAAGGCTTCGTTCCTCTCGATATCAAAGAAGTCGATGAGAGTGGTGGGCTCTTTGGTAGCCTGACGCGTCGTGTGACAACCAAAGACAAAGTGGTCTTTACTCGTCAGCTCGCAACACTAATCGGTGCGGGGCTACCTCTGTCGCAGAGCCTTCGTACGGTGCTTGAGCAGACAGAGAACAAGAAGTTACAAGAGATTATCCAAGAAATCATTGCCGATGTTGAGGGTGGTCGGCAGCTATCGGACTCCTTTGGTAAACATCCCGAGATCTTCGACAAAATCTATCTATCGCTCGTGACTGCAGGTGAGGCCTCTGGTACGCTCGACCAAGCGCTCAAGCGGGTTGCCTCCCAGCAGGAAAAGGATGCCGCCATGGTGAGCAAGATTCGCGGTGCCATGACGTACCCAGCCATCGTCCTGGCGGTGATCATGGGAGTGATGCTCTTTATGTTGCTCGTGGTGGTGCCACAGGTTGAGAAGCTATATAGCGATATGCACAAGACGCTGCCATTCCTCACTGCGGCACTAATCGCTGTGGCGAAGTTTACTGCAACCTTCTGGTGGGCGGAGCTGATTTTGCTGGTGGGTGCCATCTACTTCACCCGCCAATATGCCAAAACAGGACCAGGCACACGCGCTTTCGACACGCTTAAGCTTAATATGCCCTTCGTCGGCAGTATGTTTCGCAAGCTTTACATGGCGCGCTTTACCCGTACTGGCCAGACGCTGCTTGCGACTGGTGTGCCTATGCTCGACATGCTCGACATTACCGCGACAGGGGTCAATAATACGATTATCGAGGCTTCTATCCGCCGGACTGCCGAGAAGGTCAAGGGTGGGCGAGCGCTGTCTGTCTCACTGAGCCGTGAGGATTACATCTTGCCAATGGTGCCGCAGATGATCAAGATTGGTGAGCAATCGGGCAAGATTGACGAAATGATGGGTAAGACTGCCCAAGTCTACGAAGACGAGCTAGACGAAGAGATCCGCAACATCTCCACTGCCATTGAGCCCGTGCTCATGGTTGTTCTTGCCATTGTGGCTGGTGGTATGGTGGCGGCCATTCTCTTCCCGATATATAGCTTGGTAGGGCAGCTGACGTAGTGCTTGCAGCCAGAAATCGAATACTTTGTTTTCTCTGTGCTAGCTCACTCTCCCACACTTCATCCGATGGAGTGTGAAAACCGGTCGTAATGACCGGTTTTCAGCCCAACGCAAGAGGTCGACATCCAGCGAATGTCGACCCTTACAGTGTTCCGGAGGAGGGAGTTGGGAGGGTGAGCGTGAGAGGTAGTGATGTAGTATTGATTGTTGGGCCATGCGCGATTCTTGAATCTTGTGACAATTTCATGAGAGAAAGTCCAATTACCTATAGCCGTTTATGATAGTATAAGAGTGCACTATAGTCGGGGCTGGATGAGTGTCCATGCCTCGGCTTTTTTGTTGTCTAGCACAGTTCACTTCAGAGTAAATAGCATGCTATACTATACCCATGCCCTGGTAGCTCAACTGGATAGAGCGGCTCCGTCCTAAGGAGAAGGTTGTAGGTTCGACTCCTATCCGGG
Organism: Candidatus Saccharimonadota bacterium; assembly: GCA_013333645.2. Lineage (GTDB taxonomy): Bacteria > Patescibacteriota > Saccharimonadia > Saccharimonadales > Saccharimonadaceae > Saccharimonas. The sequence goes on from JABCOK020000016.1 coordinate 157,735, forward strand.
GTACCAGTATTTATATGAACTAACTGCGCAGCGGTATGGTATAGTGCACCGCTCAGTGTGTTGACTTGCTATAGCAAGAACTCGCCAAGGTAACGGCGAGTTTTTTGTTTTGCTTGAGTATCTTGTGATGGTAAGCACAGAGCTATGAAATGAAAAACGTGGGGGTTTTATTACCTCCCAAACCCACCAACTACCTCAGCTGTCCATCGCACCCAGTCGGACATATCCTTCCATCGGCTGCAGGCAGCGCCAACGAACATAATGGCAGAGGAGAAGAGGGCGAATGAGACGACCCAAGCCATAAAGTCGGCTGGCATGGCGCGCGTGCCACCACTCGTCCAACAGAGGTAGCATAGCCAACCAAGCGCTCCCGCTGCAAGCATGCAGAGCGCTCGCACGATGCCATGGCCAAGGCGACGCTGCCAGTTAGGTGCTGCGATTGGCTCGGTGGGGTCGATAGCCACTGGCGTTGGTACCTTTGGCGGTGGTGGCGCAGCTGGTGGGTGGTGTGGCGGTGGCACTGGTGGCGCTCCGGCACCAGCAGCAGTGCGGCGCTTATGAATAAATCGCCCAGCCGTCACCATATACAAATACTCCGCATAGTATGCATGACCTCATTATACGCGGGGGTTGTGGGGTAGTGTCAAGGGGGGTGAATCACTGAAGCTTTTGCTTCTTCTGCGCTAGCTTACCCTTCCGCACTTTATTCGATGGAGTGTGGGGAGGGTGAGCGTGAGATGTAGCAAGGATACTACTGCTATAGGACACTCACTAGACCGAAAATGTTCCGGCCAGAATATATCCAGAGCTTGTCCGTTTACTTGGTCGCTGGCCTCCAGATATTTTCTTGTCTAGTGAGCGCTCTATAGCAGCTGGCAGCTAGGTTTGGCGCCCAAGTAGTGTCAAGTTCGTGCTACAATAGACAGCAAGAAAAGCATAACAATCATTACACAAAAAGGTAGGGAATAATGGCACAGACCAAGGCATTTAATGGGCAGCGCGAGGGTGAGGAGCTGCTGTTTGTCTTTCGGCGGCATATTATTGCCATGCGCAAGGGGTTTTATATGCTGCTGGTGCCGCTGGCGGTGGGGGCTATTCCACCGCTAATCTGGCAAGACACATTGGAGCTGTTTCTCTTGCCAGTGGTGGGGCTGGTGCTCGGACTTATTGGCTTTTGCTATCATTTTTTGATGTGGCGCTACACCTACTACATTGTGACCGACCAGCGCATCCGCCAGGTGACGCAAAAAGGATTTTTTGGTACCGATGTGGTGGAGCTGAGCTTGGCAAAAATTCAAAATATCAGCTATAATATACCAGGATTCTCGGGTGAGGTGTTTCATTTTGGTACGATTGTGATCCAAACATTTGTGGGCGATCTCATCATCCGCAATGTCGATCATCCCGAGCAGATCTACAATCAGCTGCAAGATGCCGTTAGCGAGGCGGAGCGTGCAGCACAAGCAGCAGGAGTATCACCATGAAATTACCAAGCAAAAAACCCAAACGTAGCCGTTATGGCGCTCAGTCTACATCAACTGCCCCAGCCGCTGGTCTGAAAGATCGCCTCACAGCGCTCAAGCCGAAGCAGAGGAGTAAGAAGGAGGGTAAGTCTGCGAAAGCCAAGCCTGCCAAAACAGAGGCCAGTGCGGCAAATCCCAATACTCCCAAGAAGTTCGAGCGCATTACCAACGAGACGGTGGCAGCACACCGCGAAGAGATATTGGCTGGTGGGCGCAAGTTCAAGTATCCCATTCAGACTTCACGCCGACGGGTGATTATCAACACAATTATTGTGGCGCTGGTAGCGGCTTTGCTGCTGGCGGCAGTGGCGTGGCAGCAGCTCTACATTGCCCAGAGTTCCAACAACCTTCTCTACCGTATGACGCAGATCTTTCCTGTGCCAGTAGCCAGTATTGATGGTGAGCTCGTGCGCTATAGCGACTACCTGGTGCAGTATCGGGGGTCGAAGTTCTACCTTGGTAAGTATGATGAGATCCGCATCGACAGTGATGATGGCCGCGAGCAGCTCAAACACATCAAGCGCGAGTCGCTCAACCGAGCGTTGGTTGATACCTACGCCGCCAAGCTGGCACGCCAGCACAACATCACGGTGAGCGAGCAAGACATCGATACCGTTATCGAGCAACAGCGCAACACTGCTAATGGCAAGATTAGCCAAGAAACGTATGATGCATCGTCGCGCATGATGTATAACTGGTCGCCATCGGATTATCGCCAAGCGGTACGGCGTAGCATTGTGCGGGCCCGAGTAGCCTTTGCGGTTGATAAAACGGCCGATGAGCTGCAGCGCAAAGCTGCGGGGCTAGTGGCGAGCAGCAATGGTGAGTTTGCCAAAATAGCGACCCAGCTTGGTGGCAGTGGCCGCAGCAAACCGCAGGTGGGGGATTCTGGCCTGATCAACCTCGCCAGTAGTTACAACGGCCTCGCGGTCAGTGAGATTGCCAAGCTCGAGCCTGGCAAACCCTCTGGTGCTATCAAGAGCGCGACCGACAGTGGCTACTACTTCGTCAAAGTAAGCGAGAAGAACGATAGCAAAATCCGCTTCACCTACCTCTATATCCCCCTCACTGAGCTTACCAAGCAAGTCGCGCAGCTCAAAAGCGACGGCAAAGTGCAAGAATACATCGACGTGCCGCAGAAGTAGGGGATCATTTCGTCCGATGGAGTATGAAAACCGGTCGTCATGACCGGTTTTCAGTCCAATGTAAGAGGTCGACATTTGGGAAGCATTGACCCTTATTGTATTCCGGGGGGCGATAGGGTGTACGTGTGAGACAAAGTGGGTATATTCGACTAATGTGTAATGCCTATGATTTTTCAATAGGAAATACGCGGGGGCAGGCCATTCTTGGTACATTTTCTATAGCAATTATGCCAAAAATACCAGTCATATAGCACCGTTTTGCACCTCTCCACACAGGCTCATCATCTCGTGCGAACAAAACCTAGACAACGTTGCTATTCTACGCTATGATAGCAGTAACGTAAGCATATTCGTACATTGGTACAAAGGAGAAGTATGAAACAACACCAAGCGAAACAAGAAGGGTTTACCATCATCGAGGTGATGCTGGTGCTGGCGATTGCCGCCTTGATATTCTTGATGGTCTTTGTGGCACTGCCTGCCTTGCAGCGGGGTCAGCGCGACACAGCACGCAAGAATGATGTGCAAAACATCGCTGCTGCCGTGACGCAATATACATCAAACAACCGTGGGAAGTTCCCCGACAGCAAGGGCCTCAAGGGTTATCTGGGTGATCTCTCGAACCTCGACAAAGAGAGCATCTCCGTCCAAGACAATGCGGGCAATGGTACGGTAACGCCTACCACCGAGAGCGCGATTGTTGTTAAGGGTGTGCGCTGCGACGCCACCAACTCTGATGGTGCTACTCTCAAGAAGGGTACATCGAAGCAGTTCGTCGTCGTCACCAAGTTAGAGGCAGGCGGCAACGGCGTGGCATACTGCCTCGAGTCATAGTAGGCAAGCAGAAAATGTACAAGAAGATGGCTGACACCAAGAGGGTGCCAGCCTCTTTTTATGTATGGAGTACACGAACTGCTGGGTTGTAGGTGTGATGAAAATGTTCCGGCCAGATAATACATAGCATGTATCCACTTGCTTGGTTGCTGGCCTCCAGATATTTTTTTGCACAAGCATGACCCAGCAGTTCATCATACAGTGAGGAAGGTTTGGCTTGTATCTGCACTGGCCTTCGATAGCGTGTGATGATGTAGCACGTTCTTGCATATCTTTGCTATACTAGTGAGGTATGATGATCTTGATAGCAGGCGCACTGCTCCTTCTCGGCGTAGTGCTGGGTAGCTTTGCGGGTGCGCAAGTGTGGCGGGTGCGTGCGCGGCAACTACGGACTGATAAGCAAACCGGCCACCCCTACGACAAACACGAATGGCGTCAACTGCGCGTCCTCTTGCAGGGTACAGTGCGAGACGATCGCTCGCGCTGCCTGCAGTGTGGGCATGTGCTGGCGTGGTATGATCTACTCCCAGTAGTGAGTTGGCTGTCGACTGGTGGGCGCTGCCGCTATTGCCAGCAGTTCATTGGTTGGTTCGAGCTGGTGATGGAGCTGGTGCTGGGGGTGGGCCTGGCACTGTCGTATCTGGTGTGGCCATGGGCACTGCCAGCCAGTAGCCTACTCTTTGCTGTGTGGGTGGTGGTGGCCTTAGTGCTGATGATTCTCGCGGCGTATGACACCAAGTGGCAGCTCCTGCCTGACCCGCTTAACTATGGCTTGATGGCACTGGGCGCACTCTTCGTGCTGGTGCGGATGACGACGCTGCACGATGTTGATCTTGTATCACTCACGGGGGCGGTGGCGCTGCTGGCGGGGTTGTATGGTGGGCTGTATGCCATTTCGCGCGGGGCGTGGATTGGCTTTGGTGATGTGAAGCTCTGCGTGGGCTTGGCGCTGCTGCTGGGCGATTGGCGATTGGCCTTTATGACGCTGTTTTTCTCTAACATGCTGGGTTGCATCATCGTCCTGCCGGGCCTGGCGCGCGGTCAGCTCAATACGCGCTCGCAGGTGCCATTTGGGCCGCTGCTTATCATTGGCTGCGTTATTTCACTCTTGTTTGGTGGGTATATCTTGCGCGCGCTGGTGGCGCTGCCGCTGGGGTTGTAGAATCACCTCATCGCCCTGTGCTGCTAATGCTGCTTGTGCTATACTAGGGAGGTTATGAGTATGCCAGTGAAGCCAGGGTTCACCATTATTGAGATGATGCTGTTTTTGGCGGTGAGTGGAGCAATGGCAGCTGGGATTATGGTAGGTGTGGGTGCAACAGTCAATGCCCAGCGCTACCGCGATGCCACCCATTCGCTGGTGAGCTTCTTCCAGGGGGAGTACGACCGGGTGGTGAATGTCCAGAATGATCACGACCGCAACCTTGGTTGCAGCACTAGCGGCATTAGTCAGAGTATTACTCCGCAGGTGCCTGGCACGAGCGAGTGCACCATTATTGGGCGGTTTATTACCACTGGCCGTGATGGCCGAAGCCTCATCGCGCGGACAATCTATGCCACGCGCGATGGCTCGACTGCAGCAACGGATTATGAGGCGCTGACTCACTCGGGGCTTGTTTTGTCGGACACCGCCAGCCAGACAACTACCTACGAACTAGCCTGGGAGACGGCGCTGCGGCAGGGTGCACGCCACTCGTATTTGATCGTGCGCTCGCCCTCCAGCGGTGCCATCAAGACCTACATCGGCAACACAGACAACCCTATGACCGTTCTCTCGCCTGATAATGACGCCCAAAAGGGCGACACCAACCTCTGTATTGATCCCGATGGATTGGTCTTTACTGGCATTAGTGGGGCAGTGATTGCTCGGGGTGGCAGCTCGGCCAGCAGTGTGAAGCTGATTGGTGGAGGAATAGGCCAATGCTAGGGCGTCGCCACGAGCGGGGTGATACGATCATTGAGGTGATGTTTGCCTTCGTGCTCTTTAGTATGGTGATTGTGGGGGCGTTTATGATTATGAACCAGGGCATGGCGCTGGCGCAGCGCTCGCTGGAGGTAACGCAGGTGCGGCAGCAGATCGACTCGCAGGTGTTACTGATTCGGACTGCTCAACAGGCGGTCAACCAGCAGCTGTGGGAGACCATCAAAGGCAAGGTAGGTACGACCACGCCCATTACACTGAGCGAGCTAGCTGAGAGCAACTGCCGCCTTTCGCCAGATACATTGCGGGGGCGCGGCGCATTCTTTGTTGCGCCGCGGGCCGATGCTGCCTCGGGTAAGCAGGTCATCCGTCTCTTCGAGCCGACCAATGCGAGCTACCAACCTGAACCCACAACCTACAGTAAGGTAGACTTTGGCAATGATCCGCGGGCACAGGGGCTCTTCGTCCAGATTGTCAAGGCGGAGGGTGCCAACGCCAACCTTGCCTATGATGTGTATGTATCTGCCTGCTGGCCGACTGTAGCGAGCGATAAGCCGATGACGATTGGCACAGTAACGAGGTTGTATGATGTGGCGCGCTAACAAAGGTAAAACACAAGGAGAGAAGCAACGGCAGACTGTACAGCGCAAAGAGTCAGGCTTTACCCTCATCGAGCTGCTGCTGGCGATGAGCTTCCTCTCGGTGCTACTCATTGCCATTACGACCTCCACGCTGCAGATCATTGGTCTGTATACAAAGGGAGTGACGCTCAAATCAATCAACCTCGCAGGGCGCGATGTAGCCGATTCCTTCCGACGCGATGCCTTGGCCTCAGCGGATGGGATCCGCTATGTGTCGCCAGACAAAGGCGGTGGGTTGGGGCGTCTATGCTTTGGTACGATGTCGTATGTGTGGAGCCCAGCCGCCAAGCTACAGCAAGGTAGTGCCATCCGCTACCAAAACGACACACGCCAGGGTGATGCGCGCGGCGATATGATTGTCCTCGCCCGTGTGGCTGATGCTGGTGCACAGTATTGCAACCCAACGGCTCGTGGCACGTACTCGACCGATGTATTTCTTAGCAAAGCAACGGAGCTGCTGGGCTCACGCGAGGGGGATTTGGCGCTGCGCGATTTGCAGATCAACCCCATTATCGAATCGACCGAGGGTACACACACTATCTACCGCCTCCGCTTCGTCATTGGCACCAACCAGCAAGATACGATCAATACCGCCAACCAGACCTGCAGACCACCTACGAATGACAGTGCTAATTACAACTTCTGTGCCATTAATATTTTTGAGACATTGATACAGGGGTAGGATGATGAGGTGGATACAACAGCATAGCAACAAGCAGCGGCAGGCCGGTATGGTATCGCTCTTTGTGGTGATGTTTTCAACAGTACTAATCACGGTAGTAACAGTGAGCTTTATCCGCTTAATGATACAGGAGCAACAGCGCGCCAGCAACAACGACCTTTCGCAGAGTGCCTACGACTCGGCGGTCGCTGGAGTAGAGGATGGCAAGCGTGTCATTCGTGCGGCTCTCAAGGGTAATGAGCGGGCTCGCCGCGCCATTGAGCAGCAGCGTTGCAACACCGTGGCAGCAGCTGGTGTAGTGTCGTCTGTTAGTGGTGAGACCACCATCAAGACGAGTAGTGGCAGCAGCACGCTCAACCAAGCTTACACCTGCGTCAAGATCGAGGCCAAGACTGAAGACGTCAAACTCGACCTTGCAGAAGGGGAATCGACTGTTATCCCGCTAGTTGGCGCAGATGCCTTTGATAGTGTGCAGATCGAGTGGATGCGCAAGAAAAACAGCGACAACGAAGTTGCCTCCATTGAAACACCAACCTCCGGTGATCTCCGCTCATTGCCACGCAAAGACCAGTGGAGCCCCAACGCGCCAGCTCTTATCCGGGCCCAGGCTGTCTTGCCCACCAAGACAAGCGTTAGCCTAAGCGAGCTCGATAGCGCCCAGGTGTCGACCAACTTCTTGCGCCCCAGCATCATTACCGACAATGCGAACCCACTCACCATCCAACGCCCTGGCCTGCGCGCCAATAGCGACAGTGGTGCTCAGACGACCGTTAATGCCGTGCCGTGCTCCAACGCGAGCTACACTGGTGGTGGCTATGCCTGTCAGGCCGTCCTCCAAATGGCTGGTGGCGAGTCTGTACCAGCTGGCTCGCGTGTGGCGTTCTTGCGTGTGACCAGCCTGTACAAAGCCTCAGCAGTCAAGATCTCGCTCAAACGAGCAAATAGCGTGACGAAGTTCGATACCGTCCAGCCCGAAATCGACTCCACCGGCCGGGCAGACACCATCTTCCGCCGCATCAAAAGCCGCGTCAATGTCGGCTTCAATACCAATGGCAGCTTCACCTTCCCGGAGCAAGGCGTCGACATCACTGGCAGCCTCTGCAAAAACTTCTACGTCACCAACGACGAAGCAGGGCCACTGGGTACGTCGTGTAATCCGTAGGGATCCTTGCCGTAGCTAAATAGCTAGAAAGATAATAAATTTCCATGCTGAATTAGCAGTTTTGGGTGATGAACACAGTACTTAATTAAATGGTGCTATGGCAGTTGGTTTTGTTGCTGAATAAAATAATAGGAGTTAGTGGCTAAGTAGGTGCCAAAATATACGAAACATTTCAGTAGAAACTCTCCTTTCTTTGCGTTAGCTCACTCTCCCCATCACTTCATCCGATGGAGTGTGAGAATCTGTCATTGTGCTGACAGATTCTCAGCCCAGCGCAAGAGGTCGACATCCAGCGAATGTCGACCCTTATAGTGTTCCTGAGGAGGGAGTGTGCGGAGGGTGAGCGTGAGAGAACACCCAGTTTATTCTGGTTGTGAATCTTTATCCCTGTTCTCTCCCACTATGAAACTGCTCGAAGATGTCGCGCAGGTGTTGGTCGGTGACGTGGGTGTAGACCTGTGTGGTGCTGATGTTGCTGTGGCCGAGCATGCTCTGGACACTGCGCAGGTCGGCTCCGTTCATCAATAGGTCGGTCGCGAAGCTGTGGCGCATAGTGTGGGGGCTGACGTGCTTGGTGATGCCAGCGAGGCGGGCGTATTTGCCAATCATCGATTGCACGCTGCGCGTCGTGAGGCGGCGAAAGTCGCCACTGGTGTTTGTGGCACCATGGTTGCGACTATAGCTGATGAAAAGCGGGTCGAGCGAATCATGCCGGGCGCTGAGGTAGGTCTCGATCTGCTCGGCGGCACGGCTACTGACGAAGACCGGACGGTCTTTTTGGCCCTTACCACGCACCATGAACTCGCGGCGCTTGAGGTTGATGTGGTCGCGATTGAGATTGACAAGCTCTGAGACGCGCAGACCACTGGAGAAGAGCAACTCGATGATGGCTTTGTCGCGCAAGTTGGCTTCTTTGCCATCGCTTGGCACGGCATCAATCATCCGCTCTACTTCGTCATAATGGAGGAACGTGACTTGCCGTTTGTGTGTCTTGGGGAGCTCGATCTTGCTGGGCGAGAGGCTGGTGATGTCGCGCTTAGAAAGGTAGTTGAGAAAGCCGCGCAGCGCGATGAGGTGATAACTCTGGGTAAGCATGCCCAGCTCCTCGCCATAGACGCTTTGGTAGCGGTTGAGCCAGAGGCGGTAGCGCCGCACCAGCTCGGGTGTGATCTGATCGACCGTCAGCTCAGCACCAGCAAACTCAACGAAGCGCTCGAGGTAGTGCTTGTAGTTCTCCGCTGTTTTGGACGATCGGCCGCGCTCCACCTCCATGTATTCGATGAAGTCAATGATCAAATCTTGCATATAATAGTGCTGTGCCATTTGCCATAGTATACCACAATATATAGACAGAGAGGTAGAGCATCAGGTGTCGGCAGGGTTATCGTATCTGACCATATGATTGCTTTGTTAGCAGCGCCGTAGCTTACTGGACAAGAAAATATCTGGAGGCCAGCAATAATGTATGTAGGTATGCTCTATCGTCTAATCTGGCCGGAACATTTTCGATCCAGTAAGCTACGGCGCGATACATAGTTCTGGCGCTTTCCATTTTCGCGATCACTCACAATACGCTATAATACAAGCAAACCTAACAATAAGGAGCGTTATGAGCGAAACAACAGCGGTGCCCAACAATAATAATGTGCAAAAGACCTTGGTCGTCTTCAAGCCAGACGCTGTGCAGCGGGGGATTGTCGGCGAGATTTTGACCCGTTTTGAGCGGGTGGGCCTCAAGATTGTGGCTGTCAAGATGATCGCTCCAACGCGCGATCATTACTACCGCCACTACGAGGAGATCGGCAAGATGGTGTCGCGCCGTGGCAAGCACGCCTTTGGGGTGACGTTGGACTTTATGATGCAAGGGCCAGTTATTGCTATGGTGTTTGAGGGAGTAGAGGCTGTCAAGCTGGTGCGCAAGCTGGTGGGCCCAACCGAGCCAATGGCTGCCGAGATGGGGACGATCCGCGGCGACTACTCGCACATGAGCTTTGGCTATGCCAACGACGAAGACAAGGGTGTGCCCAACCTCATCCATGCTTCGGGCAATCCCGAGGAAGCCGAGCAAGAGATCAACCACTGGTTCTCAGATGACGAAATCTACGAGTACCATGCGTTGCATGAGAAGTTTACGCGCTAAGCGTTGGTATCGGACTGCTGCAAAAAACACCTCTCTCAGAGGTGTTTTTGTGATGTGTGAGGGTTGAGGTGAAGATGATGTGAGCTACAACAGGGGGTTCTTTGTATACCAAATAAAAACACCCACTTGACGCACTGCAAGAGGGTATATCGTATCCAATACTGGCGCGCTCGACCGGATTCGAACCGGCGATCTTCTCCGTGACAGGGAGACGTGATAGGCCATCTTCACTACGAGCGCATAGGCTAGATCAATAGTAGCAGCAATTACCAAAAATCGCAAGAGGTTCACGAAAGGAATCGCAGGTTTTTTGCTTTTCCTAGCGCTAGCTCACCCTCCCCACACTTCATCCGATGGAGTGTGAAAACAGATTGTAATAATCTGTTTTCAGCCCAGCGCAAGAGGTCGATATCTGGGAGATATCGACCCTTATAGTGTTCCGGAGGAGGGAGTGCGGGGAGGGTGAGCGTGAGAAGCAGTGAAAATTAGGTTATTACCCATACAGCACAAGGTAGCTTCTAGAGGCTATCCCTGCCGCGCTGCCTTCCATTTTCGCCTCGCCTCTAGTATAATATAGCGGTGATGCCGCTGTAGCTCAGTTGGTAGAGCGGCGCTTTCGTAAAGCGTAGGTCACCGGTTCGAGTCCGGTCAGCGGCTCCATTTGTTTATGACCAAAGAGAAGAAGGATTTTCTGCGCACCCCTCTCCGCACGATCGCAGCCGATCGGCCATTCTTTGCGGCGCTGATTGGTGTATTTGTCGCGGGTATCATCTATATGCTGGTGATGGGCTTCACGCTGCAGGTGCGCGATGTGCAGGTTTATGTGCGCTACACCGCCTTTGGCGAGGCGCATTTTTATAAGAGTTATTGGTATTATTTGCTCAGTTTTGTGTTGTTTGGTGCGCTAGTAATGGTGGTGCACATTGGCCTGATGGTTAAGCTGTATAGCCTGCAGCGCCGCCAGACAGCGCTTTTTGTGGGGGCGGCAGCAGTATTGGTGCTGCTGGTTGCTGCCTCGTATGGATTAGCAGTAATGCACCTGGCGTATCGATAAATGAACCACAACGATCTCGAGCTGCCCATGGGCAAGCGCACTCTCCTCTACCGATTATTTGAAATTCTCCCAGCATTCTTGAGCTACGGGATGCTGATTTTGTTCATCATTTTGTCTTTGATCAATCCACTGTGGGCGTCTATCTATCTCCTCGTCTTGGTGATGAGTGTGATTGTCCGCTCGGTTGGCATTGCCTACCGCACACTGACAGGCCACCACCAGCTGGAGAAGGCGCAGATGGTCGATTGGCGGCAGCGTCTGGAGCAGCTCGAAGACCCAGTAGCGAGCTATGCTGCCATTCAGCAGCAGCCACTACCGAAGCGGCATCAGCGCGAGTTCCACGCCCAAGAGCATCGCGAGAATCTCCGCCTTATGGCGGCCGACCCAGCGAGCTTTCCGCGACCATCGCAGCTCTACCAAGCAGTGATTGTAGCGGCGTACAATGAGTCGTATGATGTCTTGCAGCCTACCATCGAGTCGGTTAAGAATACGACATACAACAATAAGCAGATCATCCTTGTCCTTGCCTACGAGGAGCGTGGTGGGGTGGATATTGCCCGCACAGCCGCTCGCCTTCAACAGGAGTATGGCGATGTATTCTTCACCTTCCAGACTATCATGCACCCTAAGGACATGCCTGATGAGGTGATTGGTAAGGGTGGTAACATCACCTATGCTGGTAAGCAGCTCCAGCGCTATTGTGACGAGCAGGGGATTGCCTACAGTGATGTGATGATCACCACGCTCGACAGCGACAACCGCCCGTATCCATCATACTTCGACTATGTGGCGTATGAGTATATCGTTCACCCCGAGCGCAAGCGTTTGTCGTACCAGCCGATTGCACTATACTTCGGCAACATTTGGGATGCTCCAGCGCCGATGCGGGTGATTGCGACCGGTAACTCCTTCTGGACAATTATCAGTAGTATGCGCCCCCACACACTGCGCAACTTTGCCTCGCATTCACAGCCAATGGACGCTCTGGTGGAGATGAACTTTTGGAGTACGCGCAGCATTGTGGAGGATGGCCACCAGTACTGGCGCAGCTACTTCTACTTTGCGGGAGACTACAGTGTTTTGCCCATCCATGTGCCGATCTACCAAGATGCCGTGATGGATAACACCTTCTGGGGGACAGTGGTGGCGCAGTTTAAGCAGCTCCGGCGTTGGAGCTATGGTGCATCGGACATCCCATATGTAGCAGTGCGTACCTTTACGCGGCGGCGCAATGTACCATTTGCTGAAGTGTTTGCCCGCTTCATGCGCTTACTTGATGGGCATGTTACGCTGGCAGTGATGGCCTTTTTGGTGACTTTTGGTGGATGGGTGCCACTGTTGATCAATCAAGAATCGTCACGCAGCTATGCGGTGCACATGCTGCCCGAGGTGATTAGCAATTTGCAGCGCTTTGCAATGATTGGTATCTTTATCACTGTCTTCTTGATGCTCAAGATGTTGCCGCCACGGCCCGAGCGTTACAAGCGTCGGCGCAGCTTTGCCATGGTGGCGCAGTGGATTCTTATGCCCGTCACATCCATTTGCTTTAGTGCAATTGGTGCCTTTAATGCGCAGACACACCTGGCGTTTGGTCGCTATCTCGACAAATTTGACGTAACCGTCAAGGCCACTACTGGCTCACGTGACCGCGCCAAAGCCGCCAAACAAGCCCAAAAAGCCGCTAAAAAGCAGCGTAAGAAAGAATAAATGCCTGTACGCTTTTGTGCGAAAGTAAACTAGCTTTATAACCGGCCAGAAAATGACCGGTTATTATGTTGGTGTGGATTGGAGCGCAATGTCTCAAACTAGCACCTTTTTCTCTGTCACTCCTGGTGAGAGAGTTATAATGGTTGCACTTAAGGTAGAGCTATAGCAGGACTTCGCGGCAGATTTTATACTCTATTGAAGGGTAAGAGAGGAGAGGGTGATGTCGAGGAGAAGGCTAGATCTTGGCGCTGTGGGGAGTGATTTACAGGCAATATTAATTCAAAGTCTTTTGTATTTGCATCTCTTACGCCTACGCCTTACTGTATAGTCATAGGGGTGATTAATGAGAGCGTGCCGCCAATTAATATTGCATCAAGGAGGCTAGCACAAGTGCTGTTGATGCTATTGAGATAGCCGGTTTGCTGACTCGGAGCAGGGCTGCTTTGACTATAGCACCATGGATGAGCGACTAGTAGGGCTCACATAGTAGCAATGTTAGCCAGGCATTATCAACCTCATCTTTGTGGTGTGATGAGCTTATCTTGGTCTCACTCACAATGTATTTAAGGGAGTGATATGAAAGATGAGAGAGTATAAAGTACAAAGGCTATTTAATGTAGGTATGGGTGGTGTTCTACGAGTCACGCTGGGCTGAATTACCTTTGGCGATATTCCGATATCCACGCGAGTGACTAAAAGTGGAGTCGCTCACTTCCTGATCTATCCTGTCTGTCTTAGGCAAGAGATGGATAGAGAAGCTAAGTGTGTAGGTAAGCCATGGACTCTATAATCTCTTTCTATAGTAGGGAGGATCCCTTTTGGTGGAACATATATGAGTGTTATTTCCGGTGAAGTTTCTAGTGTTCTGATGGAATTTTACAGAGGTCATGTTATTGAAATAACTATTATGCTACAAAAATATCAAAATACAAATGAGAACTATGTATGCATTATATCACCACACGCATATGATGAGCAGTAAAATGGCCATGTGCAATGTGGATAACTAATAGCCTGGTGTGGATGAATATTGGTCAAAGAATCGCAGATAGTTGCGCTATGGGAGAGGGTAAGTACTCTAGATGGATAGTGAATTGCTCAGTTGGGGTATGTTTTGAAAGGTACGATGGCTTGAAATGGAAGAGTTCTCAATTATACAGGGATGGTGAGTATAACCGTAGTATGAATATATGTACCGTTTTTCATTTATTAGCACTGGTTTCTCCTTCATTCTTGAAAGTAGTGGGGCAAGTATCTCTCTGCTGGTTACTCCCTGCTGTAGAGTTGAGAGTTGGTAGGCAAATTAGTTACCATGCTTTATGAGAGAAAATGGAGAGAGGTGTATGTGACACTAGGCTGTTGGATGTGGGTGGTTATGTAGTGCATAGTATTGATAAGCGTGTGCGTTATATTGTATGGCTGATGCGTGAGTTTGATCAGGATGTAAGCCGCCCCTCAGGCTGTGCGGATGAGCTAGGTAAGTGTAAGGTGGTGTGTGAATATGTGCGTATTGTGTTCATAATTAATCTACAAATAGATTGTAATGCAGCTTACTATCTTGCTTGTAATATACAAGTGATGCGATGAATTAAGGGCTCGTAGCGGGAATTAAATACGAGGATGATGAGGTGCTTATGGGCAAAGGATATGCGACTGCCTGACATACTATTATATGAATATTTTTTGTTTCGATTCATAAAGTAGTAATCTTCAGGAACAAGATGGACAAGCTCGTAAAGAAAAGTAGCCGCACCAAGGAGGGTATATCACTTGCAATTTGCAACCAAAATGTATTATGTATTTCTGCTATATATCAATTTTTGTGAGAGGCTCTACCCCTGTATACCCATGGTGTTGTGGTAGTAATCGACGAAGGTGCCCGTTTTTGCGGCAAGCATGATTTCTTGTTTGAGCAAATCTTTTTCGTGGGCAATGGTAGTGCGATAGTCGTCACTCACAGCTGCGTGCGGGTCGGCGCACGCACCCCAAAAGAGTAATTCGACGAGCAGCGGCAAAAGCTGCCAGCTGCTGTCTGTTGGGCTATAAATGTATTGATTACCCTGGAGTGGATCGCGCTGCTTATCAAGCAGGCCAGCCGATTCTAACCGCGCCAAGCGATCGGCCAAAATGTTGCTGGCAATGTGCTCATCGCGTGCGAATTCGCGGAAGTAGCAGCGCCCAAAGAGCAGCACGTCGCGCATGATAAGGAGTGTCCATTTGTCGCCAAAAAGGTCAAGACTGTAGCTAATGGGGCAGGCTGAGCGTTTGTGAGCTGTTCGTGTCATGCCTTTAGCGTAGCATCAAGGCTTGCGTTTTGCAAGTTTGTGGTGTGAGCTGGTAGCGAAGTAATGTTACCAGGCTTTGCTATAACAAAAAGCACTTACTATAGTAGTAAGTGCTTTCGTGCCAGCGCACCTTACAGACCGACATGGTGCACTGGCAAATAGACCGAAATGGTGGGCAATAGAGGATTCGAACCTCTCACCTCTTCAACGTCAATGAAGCGCTCTAGCCAAATGAGCTAATCGCCCGACACGTGTATTGTAGCAGAAGATGCAGGGGAGAGCAAGGGTAGATGAGGTAGATACCAAGACTGCTGTTCATTACCCCCTCTCCTTATCACTTCATCCGATGGAGTGGCAAGAGAGGGGGTAACGTTGAGGCCAATCGGGGTATTTGCACCCACCCCCACTCTCGTTATACAATAGACGGTAAGTGCTGACGGGGCCTCACCAGCCTCCCGAGCTTCGTGGGCTGTCGTGATGTGCGAGAACGTTGCGTCATGAGTGCTTGGCGGTGAGCGCCAAGAAGTCCGGTGGAACCGCCGTTTGCGTGCAAGCGGCCCGAGACATGCGAGATTGGTCGGATGGAGTATATCCGTGCCAGGACGCATGTTTTTATTTTTATCAAAATAATTTATATACAAGGAGGAGCGAGTCGGCTTCTGGCTGCCAGCGCGCAGCGGAGAAGTTGATGAGCAAACAAAGCAATGAACAACGAGCAGCAAGCAATGCGCCATAGCTTGGCGCACATCATGGCGCAAGCCGTCCAGCATTTGTGGCCACAGGCGAAGTTTGGCGTGGGGCCCGCTATCGAGCAGGGGTTCTATTATGACATTGACCTTGGTGATGTGACGATATCTGAGGCAGATTTTGGCACAATCGAGAAGGAGATGCGGCGCATTATTGCGCGCGATCTACCCTTTACACGCCGCGATGTGCCAGTAGATGAGGCGATTGCTTGGGCGAAGGAGGCGGATCAGCCGTACAAGATCGAGCTGCTCAATGACCTAAAGCGATCGGGGACGACCATTGCCAAAGAATTGGCTGGAGAGGCCCTTGGTAGCGCCGCAGAGGGTGAGAGCAAGGTAAAGACGGTATCACTCTACTCTCAGGGCGATTACACCGATCTGTGCCGTGGTGGGCACGTAGAGAGTACGGGCAAGGTGGGGGCCTTCAAGCTGCTGCGTGTGGCTGGTGCGTACTGGCGAGGCGACGAGACCCGGCCGCAGATGCAGCGGCTCTATGGTGTGGCCTTTGCAACGCAGGCGGAGCTTGATAGCTACCTACAGATGCGCGAAGAAGCCAAAAAGCGTGACCACCGCAAGCTTGGCAAGGAGCTCGACCTCTACACAATGTCGCCACTGGTGGGGGTGGGTTTGCCACTCTTTACACCGCGTGGCACGATCTTGCGCGATAAAGCAGCCCAGCTCTCTAACCAGCTGCGTGAGAAATACGGCTTTGCCAAAGTCTGGACGCCGCACATTACCAAGAAAGATTTGTATGAGACGAGTGGGCACTGGGCGAAGTTTGGTGATGAACTCTTCCTTGTGACGAGTCAAGAGACGAGCGATAAGATGGCTCTCAAGCCGATGAACTGCCCGCACCACACGCAGATTTTTGCGAGCCAGCCACGGAGCTACCGCGATATGCCGGTGCGCTACCTCGAGACAACGACTGACTACCGCGACGAAAAAACTGGCGAGCTGGGCGGCTTGAGTCGGGTACGCTCACTGACGCAGGATGATAGCCATGTGTTTTGCCGGCCAGATCAGATCGAGCAGGAGATGAGTAATTTACTGACCTGTGCCGAGGAGCTGTACCACATTGTCGGGATGAAGCTGCGTGTCCGCCTGAGCTATCGCGATGAGGGTGAGGGCTACCTTGGGGCACCAGAATTGTGGCAATCGGCCCAGGCTCAGCTCAAGGCAGCTGTGATGGCTAAGCAACTGGACTACTTCGAACAGGAGGGCGAAGCGGCCTTTTATGGGCCAAAGATCGACTTCATGGCGACGGATGCGATTGGCCGCGAGCACCAGGTGGCAACGGTGCAGCTCGACTTCGTCCAGCCCGAGCGCTTTGGCCTCGAATATACCGATGAAGCGGGTGACATGGCTCGGCCAGTGATGATTCACAGCGCGCTGCTGGGCTCGATTGAGCGTTTCCTGAGCGTCTTTATTGAGCACACAGCGGGGTGGTTCCCCTTCTGGATCGCGCCCGAGCAAGTCCGTATTCTCACAATTAACAACACCGTAGAAGATTATGTTGATGAAATAACATCGGTGCTCAAAACAGTGCTACTAATGCATCCTATAAAATACAACGAGGTAAGATATACAACAGATATGCGCAATGAATCGCTCGGTAAGAAGATCCGCGAGGCTACTGTTGTAAAAATTCCGGTGCAGATTATCGTTGGCCCGCGCGACAAAGCCAACCGCCAGGTAAGTGTACGCACCCAGCAGGGTGAGACAACGGTGCCGTTGGATGAGCTAGCGGCGTACCTAGAGGAGCTGAGCTAATGCGCCGCTTGCGCATTGCTGTGGATGTCGACGACGTGCTGGCGGAGAATGCCGCTGGCATCGTCGCTTTTAGCAACCAGCGCTGGGGGACGAACCTGACGGTCGATGACTACGATGAGCATTGGGCTAAGATGTGGCAGGTGGATAATGCTGAAGTGAAGCGGCGCAGTGCCGAGCTGATGGATGCTGGCCTCGGTACGGGCTATGGCCATATTGGCGGCGCGCTGGAGGTACTGGAGCGCTTGGCACAGCAGCATCACTTGATGATTGCGACATCACGTCACTTGCGAGTGAAAAGCGATACAATGGCCTGGATCGACGAGCATTTTCCGGGTATCTTTGCCAGTACATCAGTCTACTTCTCGGGCATTTGGGATGAGCTGACGGATGGTTCGCACCTTGCCACCAAGGCAGAGTTGGTGGTGCAGATTAATGCCGATGTGCTGATTGATGACCAGCTCAAGCACTGCCAAGCGGTGGCAGCACATGGCCGCAACGCGCTGCTCTTTGGCGATTATGCTTGGAACCAAGCCGCAACATTGCCAGCTGGGGTAGTGCGCTGCACAAATTGGTACGAAGTGGAGGTGGCAATTGAGCGACTTGCCAGCGATGAGCCTGCGTGATGCCGTCTACGAGCTGATGGCACAGCTGCCAGATGATACAGTGACGACCTATGGCGACTTGGCAGCTTTTGCTGGCCACCCATACGCTGCGCGGCGAGTAGGGGAGATTGCTCATGGTGGACCGGAGGAGTTGCCGTGGCATAGACTTGTGAATTGCAAGGGAGGCCTTGCGGTCGGCTTTCCGGGTGGGCAAGCGGTGCAACGGCAATTGCTCGAGCACGATGGGATCCAGTGTGATGATTCGTACCGCGTGGTTGATTTTGCACAGCGTCGCTGGCGGCCAC
Source organism: Candidatus Saccharimonadota bacterium (assembly GCA_013333645.2). GTDB lineage: Bacteria > Patescibacteriota > Saccharimonadia > Saccharimonadales > Saccharimonadaceae > Saccharimonas. The sequence goes on from JABCOK020000016.1 coordinate 176,252, forward strand.
TTGCCGCGCCTCAGAATAATATGAGGAGTAGCTCGCATGCTCACAAAAAATAACATATCACCCACTATGCCGCTCATTGCTATCGTTGGGCCAACCGCCAGCGGCAAGACCAGCCTGGCAATTCGCCTCGCCAAGCAGTACGGTGGTGAGATTATTTGCGCCGATTCGCGCACCATCTACAAGGGTATGGATATTGGCACTGCCAAGCCCACGCCGCACGAGCAAGCCCTTGTGTCGCACTGGGGGCTGGACTTAGTAGAGCCGGGTGAGCGCTACACAGTCGTGGATTTTCAGCGTTATGCCAATCAGCAGATTGCGGCGATTCGCCAGCGTGGACGCATCCCATTTCTCGTCGGTGGAACGGGCCTGTATGTCGATGCAGTGTTGTATAAATTTCAATTTCCAACGGTGAACAAAAAGCTTATGCAGCAGCTACAGGGCTATTCTATAGAAACTTTGCACGAACATTGTCGAGTACACAACATAGAATTGCCCAATAATAAATACAACAAACGTCATGTTATTAATACAATAGTGCGAGAAGGACAACAGTTACAGAGGTCAGAACATGTTGACAAAAATACATATGTTGTGGGTATTGCAACGCCACGTGATGTGCTGCGCAGGCGCATTGCCGAGCGGACAGAGCAGCTTTTTGCCCACGGTGTTGTGCAAGAGGCAACGGAATTAGCAGCCCACTATGGGTGGGGAAGTGAGGCAATGACAGGGAATATCTACCCAATTGTACATAAATTACAACAGGGCGAGTATACGCTTGAGCAAGCCAAAGCGGCATTTTGTACGGCAGATTGGCACCTGGCCAAGCGGCAAATGACCTGGCTGCGGCGCAATCCAGACATCATATGGCACAGCCTGGAGGATGCCGAGACGTACCTTGGTGAGGTGCTCGCGCAAGCGCGCCAGATGTGATACCATAAATCTAGTTGGTGACCGTATGATAGATGCACTGTTTGGATCAAAAACTCGTGTGAAGTTGCTCCACCTTTTCTTGAACAATCCAGGAAAGGCATTTTATGTGCGCGAGATTACGCGGCTAATTAATGAGCAGATTAATTCGGTGCGCCGTGAGCTGCTCAATATGCTGGAGGTGGGGATCATTACGAGCGACAGCGTGGATAACAAATTGTACTACGAAGTAAACCAACAGTACGAGTATTATCCACCGCTGCGCGTCATCTTTGCTGATCAAAAAATCGCTCCAGCCAAGAACAAGTCGGGTTACCGGCCTGCTTGGCAAGATGCGATTATGCAGCTGCCGCGCCTGCGTGTGGCTATTGCGGCAGGGGCGTTGGTGAAAGGATCAGCCAGTACGATCGATCTGCTGCTGGTGGGTAACCTCTCGGCTGCTAAGGTGCGCAGCGTGGTGGCAGTTATCGAGCGGCAGGAGGGGCGCGAGCTGACGTATAGCATCCTGAGCTACGACGAGTTCTACTACCGGCTGAGCGTGCGCGACCGCTTCATCACTACCATTCTGACCAACAAGCATACCGTATTGGTAGACGTTGATAATATATTAAAAGAAGACGAAGGAGAGAATCATGCTTGATATCGAATACAAAGGCGGCAACACAGTCATCATCGCGACGAAGAAAACCACGCTGGCGGTCGACCCCAAACTGTCGCTGCTCGGCCTGAAGGACGCTAAGACGAAGGACGCAGTAGAGCTTGCGACCGAAGAACGCTTTGCGGTGGCTAACCCCGAGGCGCGCCTTATCATCGACCAGCCTGGCGAGTATGAAGTGGGCGACTACACCATCCGCGGCATTGCAGCCACGCGCCACATCGACACGCCAGAGAGTGAGCAACTCTCGACGGTGTATCGCATTGAGTGTGGCGATATACGCATTGCGGTGATTGGTAATATCACGCCGGAGCTGACTGACGCGCAGCTCGAGGCGCTGGGGGTGATCGACATCGTCGTTATTCCGGTGGGTGGCTATGGCTACACGCTGGATGCAACGAGCGCTGCCGCTATTATTCGCAAGATCGAGCCACGGGTGGTGGTGCCCGTTCATTATGCCGATAGTGCGTTGCAGTACGAAGTACCGCAAGACACCGTGGGGGTCTTTGAGAAGGAGCTTGGTGCGCCAGTCGAGCAAAAGCCCAAGCTCAAAATCAAAACAGCGAGCAACCTACCCGAAGTGCTGACGGTGTTTGAGCTGGCTCGAAGTTAGGATTCATATACCCCAAGCGCAACCAGCCTCATAGAGAGGCTGGTTTTTATGATATATCTCTACTCCGTTTTTCTCCTCGTTACTTTATCTGGTGGGGTATGAATATTAGTTGTAGCCAGCACGAGTGTTGGTGGGTTGATGGGCGAGATGGGGCCATTCCCTATAGGTTTCTCAAGGAATGAGTGCGAGACGGTGATGAGGATTGTGATAGTTATATTCTTAGTATAATCGATTTGACACAGCGCGCTAAATTCGATACACTTCGAAATATCACTATTATTTCGATTTATATCGAAGAAAGGAACGGTTTTATGGAACAACAATCAACCACGCCGTGGGGTAAGATTGCGGTACTAGCGCTGGGAGCCTTCGTGATTGGAGCGGATGGCTTCATGCTGGCAGCGGTATTGCCACAGGTGGCACAGCAACTTGGGGTGTCGCTGGGGCAGACCGGCCTCTTGGTGACGGTGTTTGCGTGGGTGTATGCACTGGCGGCACCACTGTGTGGTATGCTTATGGGGCGGCGCAATCGGCGGTCGACCTTGGTGCTAGCACTAGCGATATTTGCAATTGGTAATGGAGTGGCAGCGCTCGCGTCGTCATTTGTATGGATGATGGTGGCTCGAGTGATGGCAGCCTTGGGCTCAGCCATGATGATGCCAACGGCGATGGCTTTGGCGACTAGCCTTGCCCCAACCAAGCATCGTGGCAAGGCAATCTCCATCGTTACAACAGGCATGACGATGGCAACGGTGCTCGCTGTGCCGCTGGGCTCGGTTATGGGGGAGCGCTATGGTTACCACGCGCTGTTTTGGGCAATGGCGGTGGCTGCAGTACTGGTGTTGTGTGGCATCATACTGGGCATTCAGGCACGTGAGGCGCAGCCAGCGCAGCAGGTGCCGACCGTTCGGGCATTGGTGGCGGGCTTGGCGAATCGCCACGTTGCACTGACATTATTAGTAACGGTAGTGATATTTGTCGCTGGTACCAGCGTGATTTCGTATCTGAGTGCAGTGGTGCAGCAGGCGGGTCTGCATAAGTACTTTAGCTGGATTTTGCTCATCTTTGGTGTGGGCTCGCTGTTGGGTGGTGTACTGGGCGGCTGGCTGACTGATCGTTTTGCCCATATTTGGCTGGCCCGCTGGGCAATGTTGGCCTTCGCAGTGGCGCTCGCTTTGCTTGGTGTGGCGGCTGGGATACCGGGTGCGCTTGGGCTCGTTGGTGGCAGTGTGTTATTATGGACGGCTAGTGCGTGGATTGCCACGATTGCTCAGCAATACCGCGTCATTGCGCTTGCCCCAGAACGGGCTCAGCTGAATCTCTCACTCAATTCATCCAGTATTTACATTGGTCAAGGCTTTGGTGGTATGCTAGGTAGTGCGATTATTAGTAGCCAGCCAGCGCAGGTAATTCCGTTCGTGGCGTCCGGCGTAGTAGTGCTTGCCTTGGCAATGACCAGCAGGTATGAGACAATACAAAGGAAATGACATCCCAACAAAACACCCCAACTGACGCACTCGCACCAGAGCATGTCTTTGCCGCCCTGTCCGACCCGCTGCGGCTGCGGATTGTCCGCCGCTTGGCTGCGGAGGGGCGGCTGGGCTGCAGCCAGATTGATCATAATCTCTCACTCTCGACTGTCTCGCACCACTGCAAAGTCCTGCGCGAAGCAGGCATTGTCACGAGCGAAGCGGTTGGTACCCAGCGTGTATTGGTGCTGCGGCCAGAGTTTGCTCGGCAGTTCGCTGGCGTGCTCGCAACGATCGCTGAGTTAGATAAAGCGAAGTGATTACCAAAATATCCCCTTACACAGGGGATATTTTTACAGTTGTCGTTTGCTCTGGGCGGTTACGCCGCAGCCTTGGCCTTTGTCTTGGCGCTGGTGAGCAGGCCTTTCTTCTTGAGGGTACGGATTGCCTTGGTCGAGAGAACCATGGTGACCTTTTGCCCATCGACAACGAAGGTCTTTTTCTGAAGGTTTGGTTTGAAGACTCGCTTGGTGCGTCGCAACGAGAAGCTCACATTGTTGCCGAATTGCTTACCCTTGCCAGTCAGTTCACATCGTGCTGCCATATTCTTATTCCACTTACACTTATATTATTACAATCTGTATTAGTATACGCTGCCGAGGAGGCAATGTCAAGGTGGGTAGGCAATGTGATACAATAGAGAAATGCATATTGATATCGCTCACCTCATTATCGTCCTTGTCGTTATTCTTATCTCAATGACGCTGCACGAGGCGATGCATGGCTTTGTGGCGTATTGGCTGGGCGATGATACGGCTAAGGAGCAGGGGCGTTTGACGCTCAATCCACTGCATCATATTGATCCATTCTTGACTATTCTTTTGCCACTGAGCTTGGCACTACTGGGCCTACCAGTGTTTGGTGGGGCTAAGCCAGTGCCGTATAACCCCGAGCGAGTGCGTGGTGACGAATGGGGTGCAGCGCTGGTGGGGCTCGCTGGGCCACTGACGAACTTCGTCATTGCCTTCATCTGCTTTGGCTTATATGCGACGATCGCTGGGCCAGCGGTGCAGCCGCTGCTTGCTACGGCGGTGAGTGTGAATCTTGGCTTCTTTGTCTTTAATATGCTGCCTATACCACCGCTCGATGGTTCGCGTGTGCTGTATGCTTTGGCACCAGAGTTTGTGCGCCGCGGCATGGAGGTGGTGGAGCAGTACGGCGTGATGCTGGTCTTTGTGCTGGTATTGGTCGGTAGCTCAGCTATTAGCAATGTGATGATGGCGGCCATCAGGGGTATCTTGCAGCTTTTCTCGCTAGTGTTTGGCGTGTCGCTTGGTTAGGAGCAGGAATTGAGCCTTTTCCTTTTACCTGGCTTGGTACAGGGTTTAGATTATAGGCTAGCTTGGTGGGAGATTGAATGAGGCTGTCTCTCGTACAAAGGTGAGTGTCTGTTATGAGCACTAGCAGATTAAACATCAATATAAGGGGTTAATATTCAGCAGATATTGACATATTTAGTACTAAGGAAGAAGGTGTGAGGATCTCACAATACCGCAAATGTGACGCCGCTTACCATTCTGTGGTATACTAAGAGTGTCCCAGACGAATATCGGGCGTGTATGATTTTCCTAACATCATATGATAGGGATTCCAACATTCACCATACCCGTGGGTATGGATGAGGAAACCCACCTTGCATCATGCAGGGGAATATCAAGCGCCTGGGGTGAGTCTGGGATTTTTTGGTAGTTGAAGGCTAAGAGTATCACACAGCTCCTCTTCATCGCTTCATCCGATGGAGTGTGCTAATCGGTTGCAATAACCGATTAGCAGCCCAGCGCAAGAGGTCGATACTTGGGGAGTGTCGACCCTTATAGCGTTCTATCGGATGAAGCGATGAAGAGGGCATTGCACTGAAGATGAAGACTTTGACATCCACTTGTCATAAATCCCTTATGCTATAATAGGGAGGCAGTCTATTAGATGATCGCTTGCTACTTGGCAAGAGGAAAGTCCGGGCAGCACAGGATACGACAGTCGCTAACGGCGACCGGGGGCAACCCTAGGGAAAGTGCCACAGAAACGATACCGCTCCGCAACACCAATACTCGTGCGCAGTAGCGCTCTAGTAGCGGGGTAAGGGTGAAAGGAGTGAGGTAAGAGCTCACAGCGCTGCATGGTGACATGCCGCGGAGGTAAACCCTGTTGGCTGCAAGGAGATAGCCACGGATGAGTGATCCGCTTGTGGTTATCGCTAACCGCTCGATTTGCAGAGCAATTTGCAAACTAGATAGATGATCATCCACGACAGAACCCGGCTTATCGATAGGCTGCTTTATGGTATGATGTGTTAGCTCCAGCTTTGGAGCTTTGTTATTTTCTACAACTTCCTCGCCGAACAAGAAAATATTCTAGAAGGCCAGCGAATGTGGGGATGATAGGCTTTGTGATTCATCTGACCGGTGTGGTGAGGAGGCTACAGAAATGAAGTAGCACAGGCGAAATGCCGTGCTCCAGCAAGTTGCCACTCATCTACAAATAAATACACACCTCTGTTACAGAGGTGTGTATTCTTCACAACGTCGTATAAATTGCTACACTACTTGCGGGTGACGTGCTTAACGACAGCTGCAAAAGCCTGTGGCTCGTTGACGGCTAGCTCGGCGAGGACCTTGCGGTCGAGTGCTACACCAGCAGCCTTGATATCAGCGATCAGGCGGCCATAGGTGGTACCATTTTGTCGGGCAGCAGCGTTGATGCGAGTGATCCACAACTGGCGCAGGTCGCGCTTGCGGTTACGACGGTCGCGGTAGGCATATTGCAGGGCACGGATTACCCCTTGCTTGGCAAGGCGGAAGCTCCGAGTGCGATTGTGTTGCATTCCTTTGGCAGCTCGCAGCATCTTGGCGTGGCGAGCGTGGGCGGTTGTTCCTCGTTTGACGCGCATATGTTAGACTCCTAAGGCTCGTTTAGCATTTTTGGCCATACCACCAGTGATGGTAGCAGGGGTGTTGATATTGCGCTTGCGCGACTTGCTCTTCTTGGAGAGCATGTGGTTTCCGAAGGCACGCCGACGGGTCAGTTTGCCGGTACTGGTTAGCTTAATGCGCTTAGCAGTGCCCTTGTGGGTCTTGAGTTTTGGCATTACTTACTCCTTATTACGATGCTGAGGTTGCGCCCAGCCATCAGTGGTTTTTGCTCGACAATCGCTTCGTCCTCAAGGGCGGAGACGACCTGGCTAATTAGGTTGTAGCCAAGCTCGCGATGCGCCATCTCGCGGCCACGGAAAAAGATCAAAACCTTGACCTTGTGCCCCTCAGCCAGGAATTTGCGAATCTTGCGCAGCTTAATCTCCAGATCATTAGCGCCAATCTTTAGACCAAAACGCATCTGCTTGAGCTCATTGGCTTTGTTGCTTCGCCGGTTGCGTTGCTGCTCCTTCATCTTTTGGTACTGATATTTACCCCAATCGATGATCTTCACAACGGGTGGGTTAGCATTGGGCGAAAACTCCACTAGGTCTACGCCAGCTTGCCGCGCCTTATCCAGTGCTGCTTGCCGGCTCATGATGCCAAGTTGTTCGCCGCTTTCGCCAATGACGCGTAACTCGCGTGCACGGATGGCTTCGTTGATGCGGGTGGTTGATTTGATTGTGCTCTCCTTTGCTTGAGCTTAAAACGAATTGACTCCCCAAAAGTTTACCAGATGTCGCAGCAAAAGGCAAATAAAATATACCGTAGTTTGGTGATTTTTTGCAGCGATTGCTCGGTGAGAGACACTACAGGTGGGGTTATGAGAATGAAAGCCCTTTTAGTTCGCAGCGTTTTTCTCTTCTGCGCGTTTATAGATAACGAGCCTCACACCCCACCAACCCCATCAAAGGAAATGTGAGGAACCGGTAGGGCGAGATGCAGATAGGCGGCTAATTGTCCTGCATCTGCAGCGCCCGAGCACAGGCAATTGCCTGCGTGATCGTCTCTTCGAGTGTTGTGCTTGGCTGTCGCCCGGTGTGCTCGGTGTAGAGCGCGTCGAGGTAGCGTGTCTTGGGAGCGCCCTCTGGATGGCCGTAGACGACCTTGGCTGGGTTCTTGCCGATATGAAGGCCAAATTCTACATTGGTAGTAAAGGCGGGCATGCCTAGTGTGGGTAGCGACCGGTCGATTACGCGTGGTACCCAGAAGAGTACCACCGTTGCTGCGTCAAGCGCTTTCCACTCCCAGCGTGCTTGCTTGAGGAGGTCGAGCTCGCGCTGAGGCGAGGCATCGTGGTTCTCTGGCGCGTAGACGATCCCCTCGTAGCCCAGCGCCGCAAAGATTCGCACCGCCTCGGGCCGCCACGACGCAGAGATGAGCTGCTGTGATGCTTCATCGAAGCGCGGTGTGGGGCCAGCGAGGAAGATCGCTGATTGGCCTGGAGTAGGGTAGTGGAGAGGTTGGTCGGAGTAGTTTGCTTGCATGGCTCTAGTATGGCGGGCTGGTGAGGAGTTTGTCAAATGTTGTGAATCACACTCTATTGCCAAGTTATCGCTACTGTATGAAAAATACAGAGGTAGAACACGATGTAAAATACACGACGATATTTTTACAACGCTTTGACCGGCGCGGGTTGTCGATATTGCAACGCCTCGGAGATGTGAGCAATGGTGATGTGTGGCGCTTCGTCAAGATCGGCAATGGTCTGGGCTACCTTGATGACCTTGAAGTAACCGCGTGGGCTGAGAGCGAGCTTGGTGCTGGCGGCATCGAGGAACTGCTTGACCTCTGATGAGAGTGGGATAGAGCGTCGCACCTGGGCCGAGCTGAGGCGGCTATTGCGCATAGCGCTGCCACCATAGCGGGTGGCTTGAGCGCGGATGGCAGTGGAGATAGCGGCTATCGCATGGCGCTGCTCGTGATCGGTAGTGGCGCGGTGTGAGAGCAGTTGCTCGTTGGGGATGCGATTGACGGGGATGATCATATCGATCCGATCCATCAGCGGCCCGGACAGGCGCTTCTGGTAGGCGATGATCTGCGTACTACTGCAGGTGCATGCATGCGTTGGGTCGCCATAATAGCCACAGGGGCAGGGGTTCATGGTGGCCACCAGCATAAAATCGGCTGGGTAGGTGGCACGCCCGCGCGCTCGGGTAACCGTCACTGTCGTGTCCTCGAGTGGCTGGCGCAATACCTCAAGCGTCGTGCGCGGATATTCGGGTAGTTCATCAAGGAAGAGCACGCCCAGGTGGGCCAAGCTCACCTCGCCAGGTTGCGGCACTGGCCCACCGCCAATCAGCGATGCGCGGCTGGCTGTGTGGTGCGGCGCACGAAATGGCCGCGCTTGGACGCTTTGGTCGAGCGAGAGACCAGCCAGGCTGTGCAGCTTCGTCACCGCTAGCTGTTCATCTGGAGTCAGAGGCGGCAAGAGGCTGGGCAACGTCTTGGCCAGCATCGACTTGCCGGTGCCGGGCGGCCCAGTGAAGAGGATGTTGTGGTGGCCCGCTGCGGCGATGGTGAGGGCGCGCTTGGCTTGAGCTTGGCCGTAGATATCGTCGAGCAGGGGCGATGACGCAGGTGTTGTTGGTTTATCATCAGTGAGTGATGGCTGGTAGATTGGCAGCGATTTTTCGCCCTTGAGATGGAGGAAGAGTGTTGTAAGATCTGGCACACCATAGAGCGTCATCCCTGATACAAGTGAAGCTTGTGCAAGATTCTCTGTGGGCAAATAGACGGTGTTGTAATTATTATCACGAGCTGCTTCGGCAATGGTAATGGCACCTTTGACTGGGCGGAGCGTGCCATCGAGTGCCAACTCACCAGCAAAGACCGCCCCAGCCACTTGCTCGGGCCGGAGCTGGCCACTGCTGGTCAGGAGGGCGAGGGCAATCGGCAGGTCGTAGTGTGTGCCGTCTTTGGGTAGCTCGGCCGGCGCGAGGTTGATGGTGATGCGCTGGGCTGGATACTCTAGCAGGGAGTTGGTGATGGCGCTGCGTACTCGTTCGCGCGCTTCGTCGATGGCTTTGTTGCCCAGGCCAACGATCTGCAGGGCAGGCAGGCCCTTCGTCATGTCGCTCTCCACATCAATCATATGGCCAGCGAACCCCACGGGTGCAACCGACCTGATTTTTGCGACTTTGTTCATGCTGTCTATAGTTAAGCATATTGGTGGGGTCTGTGCAAATTGTTTTCGTATGAGCCTACAAATCTGTGAGAATACGATTCTGTATACAGAGATAGAGAAAAAGAGCGCTGCGATGGAGATGAGGGCGCTTTGGCGCTGTGAGATGATCTGGGGCTTAAACCTCTCCAAGAAAGCCAACTTCAAGTTGCTCATAGTTGCAAGATCCAAGCTACGGGAGGTTATACATGAGCAAAACCGTGCTATAATATGTGCAGACGTGGGGCTGATATAGCGTTCGACGTTTGGACTTTGTCATTGTATTCTGCGAATCGGATATGCACGACACGCATAGATATAACTGCAAAAAGTAAAGTTGCAGCAGCATTCCGCAGTGTTGAGGAGATCTTCGCATCTTCCAAGACCGCCGCGTTTGCACTCGCCGCTTAGTCTGGCGATCGCTATGAGGTGCATGGCAACAGGGCATCTCGTAGTGTCATAGCTATGTTGCTTGCTCTCCTGGTGGCAGCGGCACGAGGAGAGGACATATACCGCGCAACGATAGGCTGTATTTTTGGTTTGTTTCTGATCGGCCTCGCGTTGTCAAACACGCAAACAAACCTATGTTCGTAGACGAATACGAGGGCACCAAGCGGACCCGGGGGCAGTACCCGGCAGCTCCACCAGATAGGAAATGATTGCTCACCAGGCGTGGGCGATTTTTTATTGCACCACAACCCAGGAGGCTGCATACGTACAAACTACAAACAATGCTGCGAAGTATCGCCACAAGCCACTTACTAACCAAACCCTTCTCACCAAAAAACAACCACCTGCGAGTAGTGGTTGTTTTTGGATGTGGAGTTTTCGTATATTGTTTATTTTTGGCCTCTGCATAATTTTTTTATTCAGAAGCTAACCTTATGATATGGGAGAAAACTGCTTGTGTCAACGATTTTTGGCAATATTTTTGCGTAAAAAATACCACATCGAACATATACCCAGACCGACCGCACATCGCTCAAAACTTGTGTTATAAACACAACACGAGTAATGGAGTATAACAGGGGTCACATACAATACAGAGCCAAAAACGAACAAAAAATTATTGCAATATATACAACAAAAATGCCTGTGCACAACTCTCGAAAGTACAGAGGTGCGAGAGATGGGCAAGCCGCCAATGTTCGCGTGGGTGAGAAAGAGGGTGGCGAGGCAATGTTTTGCGATAGTTCGCACGATGACGATAATGCCTATGCTTGTATATTGGTGCGATGTATAGCGCTGTCGTGAGATGAGGCAAGCGCTGCCAAAGTTTTGCAGCATAGAGCCCAAACTGATTGACTTACCATACCGCTTGTGCTAACGTAGAAGTAAGCTTTGACAAACACAAATACCCAAGAAAAATAAAACGGAAAAGCTTACCCTACTATTAACCCAACATAGCGTCGCCATTGGCGTACACCAGGCAGCGGCAGAGCGCGGCATAGCGCTGAGCTTTGGCACTGCCTGCGCTCCGCCAATACTATATAGAGTACCCCCCAATAGAAGTACTTTTGTCATCGTTGGCGTCGACGCGTGGTGGCCTCTTCATACACGGCGCATGCCGAGGGCTCACCACTCATGCTCCACACTGTGGAGCACCTCTAGCCCGTAGCGGCTGCCGGGCGTCCTAATTTTTTATCTATGAGGACGCTGCAAGCGCGTTGCTTTGTGTAGCTGCTCGGGCTTCTCACCAAGCGGATTGCTTGGTATAGTGATAGATATGTCTCGAAGAATCCTGCTTGCCAGTATGAGCGCGGCTGCAGCGGTGCTGCTAGCGATTGTGCTGCAGACCACCACGCCAGCGACGATTCACCCCCTGGGGATCGTGTTGGTCTTTGTGCTGTGCTATGTGGTAATACTGGGGTTGCTAACGTACCTGCTGGCGGGCATTGCGGCGGCGCTGCGGCGTTGGCTGCCCGAGGCGCAGCGGCGAGCAGTGACGCTCAGCTTTCGGCGTTGTTATTATTTTGGCTCGGTACTGGCGCTGGCCCCAGTGCTGCTGATTGGGGCGCGCTCGGTGGGGCGTGGTGGCTGGTACGAGCTGGCACTGGTTTTTGCTTTTGAGGCAATTGCATGTTTTTATGTGGCAAAACGGTGAAGAGGCGCGTATACTAGGCAGAGGAGGACGGTTCTATGCCACGAAAAAAATCAACCCCAGCAGCGCCCACCGCGCCAGAGACACAAGCGACATCATCTCCAAAGAGGCGTGCCACACAGCGCACCAAGCAAAAATCACAACAGTCACGAACTGTTGCAAAGAAGACAACAAAGGCAAATACGACCTCTGTTGCGCCAGCCAACGCACCAGCAACTAGCGAATCGCAAACTGTCGTAGATAATACATCATCTAGCCATACAGACGCGCCATCATCGTCAGCTACCCCTGTTGCACATGCAACAGCCCGCCGCCGACCAGTGTTGGAGGCGTTTATTGCGACGGGAGCAGCAGGAATGCTGATGTATGCTGCAATGGTGAGCTTCTATGGTGCACTGATGGTGGGGCAGGTGAACCGCACACCACCAGAGCGGGTAGCTGGTTGGCTCATCCTCATGTGGAGCGTGAGCTTGGTAGTACAGGGGATTAGCACGCTGATGCAGCTCCACCGGACAGATCATTATATACAGCGGTTTCTTGCCTTGCTCCTAGTGGCGGGTAACCCAGCCGCACTCATCATAAGCGAATGGCTATACAATTTGTTCTTTGTGAGCCCCGGGCAAAAGGCGGTTATATGGATAAACAGTACAGTCATGCAGGTAAGTACCGTCATTGCTGTGTTCGGCTCCATCTATCTCTGGTACTTATTACTCTGTACGAAGCGAACCACCGCGCCACGTACTGCACCTGATGTGCCCGCTACAACATATGCTCGTTTGATGCGGCGTCGACGTATCGGTCTCTGGCTGATTGTGACGGCATTTGTACTTCCGGCTCTTGCGCAGTTTTCGGGGACGTTGATGCTGATGAGCGGCACAAGCCGAGGTACTACGATCTTTACGTCAATACTATCGTTTTTGGGCATGATTCACCTTATCTTTATGATTGCTGGCATGATCTTGATTGTGCCATGTATCGCTATGCTCATCATTGGTATGGTGCTTGTGGCAAACAGCCAGCGCGAATAACCAAGCACCAAAACTACTGCCTAACAGAGGAGAACCGCCCCATGCCAACGCAATCCATCGCCGCAACTACCGCAAAACAGCATAGCCATATAACTACGCCTGATGTGTCTGCGCCACCGCGTCGGGCTTGGCTCGAGGCCTGTGTGATTGCTGGTGGGGTGGGGATGATTGCCAATGCAGCCATCGTATGTCTGCAGGGCTCGGTGCTAGTGAGTGGCCCGACGGTGGTGGAGCAGGTATTTGGCTGGCTCCTCACCGCTTGGAGTGCGAGTATACTAGCGCAGAGCGTCATCACGCTGCGGCAGTCGCACCGCACTGATCGGTATTGGCAGAGGATTGGAGCGCTTGGCTTGTTGCTGGTGAATGGAGCGCTATTTATTGTGGGTTGGCTCAGTGGTGGTGTACTGCACACCCCTGTAGGATTAGTAGCTAACAATACAACAGTTCTCATGAGCAATATACCGAGCTTCGTTGGTTCGCTTTACCTCTGGTATGTATTGCTGGGTATGCAGCCAGTGATACCAGCAAAACGTAATGATGTAGATGATACGACGCTCAATCAAATGATGAAGCGCAAGACTGGCCTCTGGCTGATGATTGCAGCAGCTGTACCGATGATGGCACTGTATGGTATGCTTGTATCGGTGCTTTTTGGTGTGACTAACTTTCTTGATACACATCGGCATGTTTTGAGTACTCTTGTCAATGAACCGACGCTACTGGTGATGGGGATGGTGGCGTCGATCGTGATATATGGTGGCATCGCGTGGTTTGTCGCATCACCAGTGATGGCTGTCGCTGGCTTCATCCTCGTTGCGACGAGTAAGTATGAGTAGCCTGAATCTTAGGGCTCTTGCTTTATCTCGCGCTCCATCAGATGAAGTGGTGGGGGTGGAGCTGATACAAAGAAGGTGAGTTCTTATGATTTAAATCACTCTCTCCACCCCTGTTATTTTCGCTGATTCGGCGATTATGATACAATAAGGTGCGTGTAATGTAACCCGAATGACCTAATAGTGAGGGAAATGAATGAACAAACAAGTAGATAATGGATCGTATGACGGTTCGCAAATTCAGGTGCTCGAGGGTCTCGAGCCAGTCCGTAAGCGCCCAGGGATGTATATCGGTAGCACGGGCTACGATGGTGTGCACCACTTGATTAAGGAGATTGCTGATAACTCTATCGATGAAGCGATTGCGGGCTATGCCTCGCGCGTCGATGTGCGTATCTTGGCCGATGGTGGCCTGATGGTGACGGACAACGGGCGCGGTATCCCGGTGGACAAGCACCCCAAGACTGGCCTGAGTACACTCGAGACCGTGCTGACGGTGCTGCACGCTGGTGGTAAGTTTGGTGGCGGTGGCTACAAGGTGTCGTCTGGTTTGCACGGTGTGGGCTCGAGCGTGGTTAATGCGCTATCGAGTCGCCTCGTGGCTGAGGTAGTGCGCAAAGGACGCCTCTATCGGATTGAATTTGAGCGTGGCCATACTACTGTACCGCTCAAGAATAAGGGCAAAACCGACCGGCCCGATGGCACGACGATTATCTTCTATCCCGACCCAACCATCTTTAAAGAGACGGTCGACTTCGACTATAAGTGGGTAGTGCACTACCTCCGCCACCAAGCCTACCTCACGAAAGGCGTCTACACTACTGTGTATGATGAGCGCACTACGCAGCGCCAGGCCTTTTATTTCGAGGGAGGGATTCGCAGTTATGTCAAGAACCTCAACGTTGGTAAAGATGTGCTGAGCGACGATGTCTTTTATGTGGAGAAGCAGGTTGAGGACTCGATGATCGAGGTGGCGGTGCAATACAACGACACCTACGTCGAAACCGTCCGACCTTTCGCTAACAACGTGCTCACACCTGATGGTGGGACACACCTTGTGGGCTTTCGCGCAGCAATGACCCGTGTTATTAATGACTATGCGCGCAAGAATGGTCTCCTCAAGGAGAAGGATGACAACCTCTCGGGCGATGACATCCGCGAGGGGCTTACTGCTGTTATCCTCGTTAAGCTGCCCGACCCGCAGTTTGAGGGTCAAACCAAGAATAAGCTTGGTAACCCCGAGGTGCGGCGTTACGTTGACCAAGTAATGAGCGAGTATTTCTCGTATTATCTAGAAGAAAATCCGGCGGTGGCTAAGAAGATTGTTGGCAAAGCAACACTGGCTGCCCGCGCTCGCAAGGCTGCCCGAGCGGCGCGCGATACCGTGATCCGCAAAGGGGCGCTTGATGGCGCAAGCCTGCCAGGCAAGCTGGCCGACTGCTCCAGCAAAAACCCCGAAGAGTGTGAGCTCTACATCGTGGAGGGTGACTCGGCTGGTGGCTCGGCCAAGACTGGGCGCGACAGCCGTACTCAGGCTATCTTGCCACTGCGTGGTAAGGTGCTTAACACCGAGCGTGCCCGCCTCGACAAAATGTACGCCAACCGTGAGATCCTCAGCCTCATCAAGGGTATGGGTGTGGGGATTGGCGACACCTTCGACATCAAGGGGCTGCGCTACAACCGTATTATCATCATGACTGATGCCGATGTCGACGGCAGCCACATTGCCACATTGCTCATGACCTTCTTCTTCCGCTATATGCAGCCGGTGGTGGAGGCAGGGCATATCTATTTGGCTAAACCACCTCTGTTTAAGCTCCGTCTCTCGGGCAACAAGCAAGAATATATTTACAACGAAGAAGCTCTCGAGGCCTACTACGACGAGCAGATTGCAGCGCGCAAGGCTCGTGGGGTAGAGATAGACCCAAGCGAGCCCCGCATCAAACAAGCTGGCCTGAGTGAGTCTGCCCTGCAGCGCTACAAGGGTCTGGGTGAGATGGATGCCGACCAGCTGTGGGAGACGACGATGAACCCCGAGCACCGCGTACTGGTGCAGGTTCAGCTGGAGGATGCCGAGCGTGCCGACGCAATCTTCACCAAGCTAATGGGCAACGAAGTAAGCGTCCGCAAGAACTTCATCCAGGCCAACGCTGCAAAGGTCAGCCTAGAGGAGCTTGATATCTAATCTATGAACGAGGAACATACAATGCAGCCAGAAGATAACCAACCAACCACCCCAGCTACCATACCTGACCAGAGCCACTCGCGCAGTGTGGAGGTCCGTACCGTCGAGGACGTGATGGAGGATAACTTCCTGCGCTACTCGATGTCGGTCATTGTCGATCGCGCGCTGCCTGATGTACGTGATGGCATGAAGCCTGTCCATCGTCGCATCGTCTATGTGATGGACAAAATGGGCATTGGCCCGACATCCAAGACGATCAAGAGTGCTCAGATTGTTGGTGAGGTGATGGGTAAGTACCACCCACACGGCGATAGCTCGATCTACGATGCCATGGTGCGTATGGCTCAAGACTGGGTTGAGCGCTACCCGCTGGTACAGGGGCAGGGGAACTTTGGCTCGATGGACGGCGACCCGCCTGCTGCAATGCGCTACACCGAGGCAAAAATGACGCGTGTGTCGGAGGCGCTCCTGGCAGATATCGATAAAGAAACCGTCCCATTCCGCGACACCTACGATGCCACCCGCCAAGAGCCGACCGTCTTGCCGGCCAAGCTGCCTAATCTGCTACTTAACGGCCAGGTTGGTATTGCCGTTGGTATGGCAACAAATATCCCCACCCACAACCTTGGTGAGGTGGTCGATGCCACAGTCGAGCTCATCAACAATCCTGATGCCACGCTGGATGACCTCATGCAGCACATTAAAGGACCGGACTTTCCAACTGGTGCAGTGGTCTATGGTGGCACGCCAATGCGCCAAGCTTACGCCACTGGTCGCGGTAGCGTGACGATGCGCGCCGTGGCGGCCATCGAGGAGACGAAGAAGCGTGGGCGCTACCGCATCGTCATTACAGAAATGCCTTATGGTGTGAATAAAGCAACACTGATTGAGAAGATCGCCGACCTCGTCCACGAGAAAAAGCTCACTTCCATCAGCGACCTGCGTGATGAGTCGGCTCGGGGTAATGTGCGTGTCGTCATCGACCTCAAAAAGGATGCCTACCCCAAGAAGGTGCTCAACCAACTCTACAAGCTCACCGCACTGCAGACCAACTTCCACTACAACATGCTGGCGCTTGTGCCCAGCAGCGAGAACGCGATGCGTCTCCAGCCACGGGTACTTGGCTTGCATGATATCCTTGGTGAGTTCATTACCCACCGGCGCATTGTGGTGCGCCGTCGCACCGAGTATGAGCTCAAGAAGGCCAAGGCACGAGCTCATATTCTTGAAGGGCTCAAGATCGCGCTTGATAACATCGATGAAGTCGTCAAGCTAATCCGAGCAAGTAAGAATTACAACGATGCTTTACAGGGGTTGATGGAGCGTTTTGCGCTCAGCGAGATCCAAGGTAAGGCGATTCTTGCCATGCAGCTGCGCAAGCTGACTGGCCTTGACCGCCAAGAGATCGAAGACGAGCTGCGCTATCTGCACGAGCTCATCAAGCAGCTTGAGGCTATCCTGGCCGACGAGAATGAGATCCTGCGCCTCATCAAAGAGGAACTGCTCGAGATGAAGGAGAAGTACGGTGACGAGCGCCGCACCAAGATCATCGACCACGAGCTGGGCAAATTCAGCGACGAAGAGCTCATCCCTGAGGAAGAGACCGTTGTTATTCTCACAGCAGAGAATTACATCAAGCGCACCTTAGTGAGCGAATACCGTCGCCAAAACAGAGGTGGCAAGGGCAAGCGTGGCATGTCTACCAAGGAAGAAGACGGCATTGATCAGCTTATTCCGGCCAACACGCACGACTGGCTGCTCTTCTTTACCAACAAGGGTCGGGTCTTCCGTCTCAAGGCGTACGAAGTGCCTGCTGCCAGCCTCGCGGCTAAGGGCGTTGCGGCGGTCAACTTGCTCCAGCTCCAGCCTGAAGAGAAAATTACATCAATCATTAATCATGCTAAGGATGCGAGCGATGATGGCTACCTCTTTATGGCGACAACCAAGGGTACTGTGAAAAAGACAACACTGCGCGACTACGCCAACATCCGCACCAATGGCCTCATCACCATCAAACTCGACGATGGCGATGAGCTGCGCTGGATTAAGCAGACCAATGGTGACAATGATGTGATAATCTCAACATCAGCTGGTCAGGCCGTGCGCTTTAGCGAGACGGAGTGCCGACCAATGGGCCGTGTCGCTCGTGGTGTGCGTGGTGTACGTCTTCGCCCCGATGATACGGTAGTGGGGATGGACATCGTCACCAGTAGCGACCAGCAATTGCTCGTCATCAGCCAAAACGGTTACGGTAAGATCACCAAAGCGGCTAACTTCCCCTGCCATAAGCGAGGTGGGGTTGGCATCAAAGCAGCGGTGGTGACTGCCAAGACTGGGCCGATTATCACTGTGCAAACTCTCGAGCCTGATGCCACCGAGGCACTCCTCATCAGCCAAAATGGCCAAACCATCCGTGTGGCGCTCCAAGACATTCCAACGCTTGGCCGCACCACCCAAGGTGTGCGTGTGATGCGTCTTGCCGAGGGGGATACTGTCTCATCGATCGGTATTGTGCGCGAAAAAGACGAGGATAAGGAAGCATAGCCATGCCGTGGTATCTCTCGCCATACATTGTGGCCATCGCCATCAGCTGGGCAATTGCTCACGTCATTAAGTTTGCAATTGCCCACGCCAAAGGCAAGGTGCTGGACTTTACCCATCAGCTCTTCATCTCTGGCGGCATGCCTAGCTCGCATGCCGCTACATCATTGTCTGTCTGGACAGTGCTAGTGCTGCAGCAGGGGTTGCAGTCACCACTGGTTGGTGTGACGACACTACTCGTGTTGATTATTTGCTACGATGCTGTCAAGGTGCGGCGCTCGTCGGGCGAGCAGGGTATTGCCATCCAGCAGGTCATCAAGAAGACTGGGGTCGACGTCACGTTGCCGCGGGCTGCACAGGGGCACACACCACTTGAGATCTTCGTTGGGTCGCTGCTTGGCGTGCTTGTGGGCGTAGTTGTATTTTTTGCGACAAAATAATCGCAAAAAAGTGTTGACCATCCGCAAAAAATACGCTATGATGGTTTCAGTCTGGTTGAGGGAACGAAAACAAGGGCCAACAACGAGACATTTCGTATCTTAACAATTTAGTTGTGCAATAATCATCGTCAGTCTATTTTTGAGTTATAGACGCTTCCCAGTAGGGAAGCATCTTTTATGAAAAGTACATCTTTTCTTTTTTATGGAGAGTTTGATCCTGGCTCAGGATGAACGCTGGCGGCGTGCCTAACACATGCAAGTCGAGCGGCAGCGCGAGTAGTTTACTACTTGGCGGCGA
>JABCOK020000017.1 GCA_013333645.2 Candidatus Saccharimonadota bacterium
CCTGGCACGGAACCGGGCCGATGATGTGGAGATAAACCGGGCGTTCGAGGAGGCGGGTGTGCGGCTGGTGTCGACGTCGGAGAACATCGACCAGACGCCTGGTGGGATGCTGCTGCACGGCATTATGAGCAGCATCGCTGAGTTCTACTCCCGGAACCTGGCCAATGAGGTCATCAAGGGGATGGGAGAGAAGGCGAGGAACGGTGGGACGCTGGGCAAGGCGCCGCTCGGCTACATCAACGTGCGTGCCAGAGACGAGAACGGAAGAGAAGTCCGCACCATCGCCCTGGATGAGGAGCGGGCACCGCTCATCCGGCTGGCCTTCACGGAGTATGCGACCGGTAACTGGACGGTGCGGCAGCTGGCGGAGCACCTCAACAACCGCGGCCTCACCATCCCACCAACTGCCCGCAAACCGACTAACTCTGTCTCGGTCAGACTCTTGCAGACACTGCTGCGAAACCCCTACTACAAGGGCGTCGTCTCCTTCCAGGGCGTGGAGTACGCCGGGGCGCACGAGCCTCTCGTGGACGCCGCCACCTGGCAGACGGTGCAAGACATCCTGACCGCTCATACCAACGGCGAGCGCCAGCGTACGCACAATCATCATCTCAAGAGCACCATCGTCTGCGGCCTGTGTGGTGCCCGCCTGCTGGTGCAGCACGCCACCTCGCGCGCCAGCGGCACCTACCACTACTTCGTCTGCGCCCGCCGCCATCGGGTGCACGACTGCGCCTTCAAGGCGGTGCTCATCGACGAGGTGGAGGCCCGTGTGGCCGAGCTCTACCAGCGGATACGGCTCAGTAGCGATGATCGCCGCGAAATCGAGTGCTACTTGCGCGCGGAGTTCGAACACATTCAGGCCAACCGCCAGCAAGACATCCAGCGCCTGACCACGCGGCAGCAACAGCTAGAAGACCGGCGCCACAAGCTGCTCGAAGCCCACTACGCCGGAGCCATCCCCCTGGATCTTCTTAAGAAGGAACAAGACCAGCTAACCAGCGGCATCCTTGCCATCCAGCGTGAACTGGACGGCTACACGGCCGACGCCGCTCTAGTAGAGCAGCACCTCACCCAGGCGCTCGATCTCCTGGAGGACTGCCGCCGGCTGTACTTGGCAGTGCCGGATCACTTGAGGAAACAGCTGAACCAAGTGTTGTTCGAGCGCATCTTGGTCAATCCAGCAGTGGATGCGGATGGCCACCCCATCATCCCACCACCGGCGCTGCAGACGAGCCTGAAGGCGGGACGACGAAGGAGCGCTGGTG
Source organism: Candidatus Saccharimonadota bacterium (assembly GCA_013333645.2). Classification (GTDB taxonomy): domain Bacteria; phylum Patescibacteriota; class Saccharimonadia; order Saccharimonadales; family Saccharimonadaceae; genus Saccharimonas. The sequence continues at coordinate 1,269 of JABCOK020000017.1, forward strand.
GGACTGAGACTGGCGAGAGGATGACCGCTGCGCAGGGTGGCGAGAAGACGGCGGAGAGCGCGATCTCTTCTCGCGGTGAGAGTGCTGGCGGCCAGTCGGGCGGCTCGGCATCTCAGGGTGGCGACGATGAAGCGCAGCCAGGCTCGATGCATACGGTGCACCGCAGCACCATCTCCATCATCGACCCCGCCAGCCACACCGCCGTCACTGCAGAGCTGGCCTCACCCTTCGACCAGCTCTGCAGCCAGCAGCTACGGCGAGCGGCGCAGCAAGCGGCGATGGGCACAGCCCCCACAACAAGAACGCCCGTCCACGATGTGGACGGGCGTCGTCGATGCAATTCAGGTAATGATTCGGCCCCTGCCCCTGTTACTCAGGCCAAGGGTTCGTATACGGAGCTTGTGGTGGAGATAGAGGGATTCAAACCCTCGACCTCAGCAATGCGAATGCTGCGCTCTATCAACTGAGCTATATCCCCACGACTCCCTCTATTCAAGCACAAACGAGCGGGAGAATCAACCAGTAGCATTCCCGCCTGTTTCTGATAAAATAAAGATATGTTCAAAAAGTTTATCCAAAAGCGGCTCGAGACGTATGTGAGCCGGTATTTTCAAGCCCATCCAGAGGTCAGGTTGATTGTTGTGGTGGGGAGCGTGGGCAAGACGAGTACTAAGCGAGCGGTGGCTACCTTGCTATCGCAGCGCTACCGTGTGCGCATGCTTGATAACAACCATAACACCAATCTCTCGGCACCGTGTGGTATTCTCGGCGTGACCTACCCCAGCAAGGTACACAGCATTGGTGCCTGGCTTAAGGTGTTTGCAGCGGCCCGGCGGCGGGTTACTCAGCCAGCTGACGTCGATGTGATTGTCCAAGAGCTTGGCACTGATCGGCCAGGGGAGATTGCCGACTTTGGTCGCTACCTCCGGCCTGACCTTGCCTTAGTGACGGCAGTAACGCCAGAGCATATGGAGTTCTTTGGCTCAATTGAAGCAGTTGCGCAAGAGGAGCTCTCCGTGACGCAGTATGCACGCCGAGTGCTGATTAACCGTGATGATATTGAGGGGCGCTTTGCTGACCTGATTGCTACTCCACACTTTAGTACATATGGCACAACTGGCCTCGCTGAGTATCGCTTCGAACAGCAGAACTTTGATGCTGAGGTAGGCTATCGTGGGGGGATTATTGCTCCACCAAACATTGCTCAGCCATTCGCGGCGGCCATTAACGTGGTGGGTGAGCACAGCCTACGGCCAATCGTTGGTGCCGTCGCAGCGGCCTTGCTTTATGGCTGCACACCAGATGAAGTAGTGAAGGGCCTTGCACTGATCAAGCCTGTCCCTGGGCGGATGAATCCACTGCTGGGGCTTGGTGATACAACAATTATCGATGATACATATAACTCCAGCCCGGCTGCTGCGCTGGCTGCTCTGCAGACGCTCTATAGCTTTGCGCAGGCACCGCAGCGGATCGCCATCCTTGGTGACATGAATGAGCTCGGTGCCTCAAGCCAGGCCGAGCACGAGAAGCTGGGCATGGCCTGCGACTCGCATTTGCTTGATTGGGTAGTGACGGTTGGCGGCGAGACAGAGAAATATCTTGCGCCCGCTGCCCGCCGGCGTGGCTGCCAGGTGAAGGTATGCCGCAATGCGATCGAGGCAGGGCAGTTTGTCCGTTCGGTGGCACGGCCTGGTGCAGTGATTCTTGCTAAGGGGTCACAAGGTGGGATATTCCTTGAAGAGGCGGTTAAGATCCTCTGTGTCCTGAGCGAAGATACCGAGCTGGTGCGTCAATCACTTGCTTGGCAAGCCATCAAAGCGCCGTATTTTTCGGAGTACGAGAACTTCTTTGATGGGCCAAGCCAGTAGCGTTAATACGCGATTTATGGTATATTCTTACGTGTGAGACTAGTGTATTAAGCGGAGAACTATCTATGTCAACAGAGAAGAAACCAAAGGCAACCAAGCGCAGCACAACGCGCAAGACGTCGCCAAAAAATGAGCCAGAACAAACCTCGGCCAAGGCTAATGAGCCAGCAACCCCAGCTGCAGAGCCAGCTCCAGTAGCCGAGCCGGCTACTCAACCGATGCCAGAGCAGCCAGCTACTCCGGCCATGCAGCCAGCTCAGCCCCAGCCTCAATATCAGCCACACATGGCTCCAGGAGCTTTGCGTGCTCAGCCAGCCAAGAAGTCCCATCTTGGGCTTATTCTTGGCCTCGTTGGTGGTGGTGTAGCTCTGCTGGCGCTTATTGCTGGCGTGCTATTGTACTTCTTCTGGTATCAGAACCCACACAAGGTGGTGACAGATGGCGTGGCGAATCTAGTAACTGCACGGCAAGCGTCGTATAGTATGGGCGGTGATGTTACACCAAGCAGTACTAGCACTTCAGGCCCATCGAAGGTTACCTACAGAGTGAATTTGCAATATATTAACCAAGTTGCTGGTGGTAACGGTGAAGTAACGATGGATCTCCCACAGGTTGGCCAGATTACTGTCAAGGCTGAGATTTATGCAGATCGCGAAGCAACCTACTTCCGCGTCAATGGCATCAAGAAAGTATATGAAAAATATATTGATACTATGATCGACCAGTCGATGAAGCGCTATAGCACCTCGAGTATGACCGATGAAGAGAAAGATACTGCGCGGAGCAAGATGCGCGAGCAGTATACCAAGCAAGCACTGCCTATCATCGAAAAAATCGATGGCAAATGGGTCAAGATGACGCAAGATGAGATGCGCAAAATGAGCCCAAATCGTACGACGACCAAGCAGTGCACAGAGGCAGTTGATAGCCTGTATGATGCCAAAGCCCGAAACGAAGTCGCTGCAGTATTGCGTAAGCACGGCGATGTCTTTACAGTAGAGAAGATGAATAAGCCAGCGCTCGATAACGGTGCAGTGGGCTACAAGGTGACGGTAGCGAGCCCGTCGAGCCACGAAGTTCGTTCGCTGAGCCGCGACCTTGGCAACACCCGTATCGGGGAACTGCTTCGCCGCTGCAGCAATGCGACGTCAACTCGTGTGACAACACGCCAAAATGGTCGGACCATCAAGACCGAGCGGCGCTCTGCTATCTCAGGACCAGACTTGAGCCAGACGGATCTTGAACTCTGGGTGTCGCCATTCTCGCACGATGTGAAGCGCATTGTCATGAAGCCAACTAACCAGTCGTCTCAGCAGCCAGTGACGATCAACGTCAACGACACAAAGGTTGACTTGCGCAAGCCAAGCGAGAGCATCCCGTATAGCGAGCTCATGCGAGGCAGTAGCACCAGTAAAGATAACGACAGCGATACATCATCAACAAGCACCGGCGAAGCGTAAACAAAACGCCGCACATAAATCCAACCCCGCTTTTGAGAAAAGAAGCGGGGTTGTCTTTGTCCTCGCCCACTATGGTAGAATATGAAAGACATGAAACGATACAATCCTGCAGAAATCGAGCCAAAATGGCAACAGCACTGGGCAGAAGACCAGCGCTACCGGGCGGATGACGCCTCTCCTAAACCAAAGTATTATGTGACTGGCATGTTCCCATACCCAAGCGGGGCAGGGATGCATGCAGGGCACTTTATGGAGCACTCCATTGTCGATGCAGTGGCGCGCTTCCGGCGCAGCCTTGGTCACGAGGTACTCTACCCGATGGGCTGGGATAGCTTTGGTCTCCCTGCAGAGAATTACGCCATCAAGACAGGCAAAACGCCACAAGAGACGACCGCGACCAATATTGCTAACTTTACTACTCAGCTTCGCCGCGTTGGCGCGAGTATCGATTGGAGCCGCGAGATCAACACGAGCGACCCAGAGTACTATCGCTGGACGCAGTGGATCTTTACGCAGCTCTTTGAGCGGGGCTTGGCATACCAAAAGGACTCACTCCAGTGGTGGTGTCCGAAAGACAAGACCGTGCTGGCAAATGAGCAGGTGATCAATGGCCGGTGCTGGCGCTGTGAAGAAGTGGTGGTGAAGAAGCCAATGAAGCAATGGTTCTTCAAGATTACTGAGTACGCCGACCAGCTCCTAGCCGACATCCCTGCACTTGACTGGCCAGATAAGATTAAGCAAGCTCAGACCAACTGGATTGGCCGCAGTGAGGGAGCAGAGATCCGCTTCGCCCTTGATAAGTCCGCGGCAGCTACAGAGAGTGACGCCGCCGATATTACCGTCTTTTCGACGCGCCCCGATACGCTCTTTGGTGCGACCTTCTTGGTGCTTGCGCCCGAACATCCTCTGGCGCAACATCTCGCGCGTGGTGATGCCCAAGAGACAGTCTTGGCCTATATTGCCGAGGCAGTCAAAAAATCGGAGATTGAGCGCACTAATGACACGAAGGACAAGACAGGAGTCTTTACTGGAAGTTATGCCATAAATCCAGCGACGGGCGAGCGAATACCCATCTGGGTGGCCGATTATGTCCTTGGTGGCTATGGCACTGGTGCAGTGATGGCTGTCCCGGCTCATGATGAGCGCGATGCCGCCTTTGCCGAGAAATACGAGCTGCCCATCGTCACCGTCATTGAGCGGCCCGACGACGACCCAGACACCGACCAGTGCTACCATGGCGAAGGCGTGCTCGTTAATTCTGGTACTTTTGATGGTATGCGCAGCGAAGATGCTCGTGAGCAGATCGTGGCCTGGCTCGAACAGGAAGGTCGTGGCCACGCCAAAGTAACTTACAAGATGCGTGACTGGTTGATTAGCCGCCAACGCTACTGGGGCGCACCCATCCCGATTATCCACTGCCCCGAGCATGGTGCTGTGCCAGTGCCAGCGGCAGATCTACCCGTCGTCTTGCCAGCAGTGCAAGACTTCCAGCCGCGTGGTGATGGCAAATCTGTCCTTGCTGCCCAAGAAGAATGGGTGGCGACGACCTGCCCGACCTGTGGCGGTCCAGCTCAGCGCGAAACCGACACGATGGATGGCTATGCCTGCAGTAGCTGGTATCTTCTGCGCTACACTGATCCACACAATGCTATACAGGCCTGGGACCCAGCGCTGGCTAACCACTGGGCACCGCTTGATATGTATGTTGGTGGTGACCATGCGACGGCTCACTTGCTCTATGTGCGCTTCTGGATGCACGTCTTCCGCGATCTTGGCCTCACAAGCTTTGCTGAGCCAGTGCGGAAGCTCGTCTACCATGGCCTCATTCAAGCCGAGGATGGCCGCAAGATGAGCAAGAGCCTTGGCAATGTCGTCGACCCGCTGGAGGTGATCGATGCGGGGTATGGGGCAGACGCGCTGCGTACCTTTGAACTCTTCCTCGGGCCGATCGACGAGAACTCGAGCTGGAGTAGCCGAGGAATTGCTGGCGTCTATCGCTTCTTGAATCGCCTCTGGACATTAGTGCAAGAGTTTGATGATTGGCAGCAGCAGGGTGCAGCGCCTGGGCAGGTCGACGTCGCACAGCTCGAGTCGGTTATCCATGCCACAACGAAAAAGGTCACAAGCGATATCTACCGCCTGAGCTTCAACACAGCCATTGCTGGGCTCATGGAGTGTGTCAACGACCTCTACAAGCTCAAGACAACTGGCTTTACTGAGCAGTGGCAGCCAGCGCTCAAGACGTTGATCCAGCTGGTGCAGCCCTTTGCGCCGCACATGGCCGCTGAGCTATGGCAGCAGCTTGGTTATGGTGACCAGCTCGATTTTGCAGCCTGGCCAGAGTGGGATGAAGTAAAGATTGTCCGCGATACGATAACCATCGTTGTGCAAGTCAACGGCAAAGTTCGCGCTAAGCTCACCACCGCGCCAGATGCTAGCGAAGCCGATATCACCGCTCGGGCCCTAGCAGACGACCGCGTCGCAAAATACCTCACTGGGCCGCCTAAGAAGGTTATCTATGTCAAGCGTAAGCTCGTCAGTATCGTTGTCTAGAAACAGTCACCTTTACTAATCGTGCCGTAAAAAACAGGGCGTCTCACGGAGCGCCCTGTTTTGGGTTGCGCGGTCACAGTCTCGTACTATGTAGGTATGTATCTACAAGTCTGTCAAAGCAGCGATGTAACTGTGCTGGTGGATCAGTTTTCTTATGTTTAGCCTACAGGCACACAGATTGTCACCATCTTCAAATGCATATTACCATCAAATTCGAAGTGCACCCAGTTGCCGTTCTCTTCGTCATATTGGATCCAAGCTGAGCGCACCCACGTTGTGTTTTGATCTGCTTCATTAGCGGGAGTCCCAAGATGGTGAATAATCTCATCACGCGTTGCCGTATTGGAGAATTCCGCAAACAGTGGAGTGGCATACGGTTTGTATTCTGAATCTTGTTGAGTGTACAAGGTGACTGCTCTAAGTACTCCATCTTTCCAGTGAAACTCTGTTCCAGAGTTATACAATGAGCAGTAGGATTCTGTAGAGTCAAAGCCAATTAAATCTTTATCGATTTCATCAATGACAGGGGTGTCACCTGAGATATTAATGATATGTTGAACGTCCTTCTCGACGGTTTTGTCGTTTCGTCCGACCAGTTTGATATATCGGTTAATATCTCCATCTATTTTTATTGCCATAGGCGCTCCTTGCTGAGACTAATAGTATGTACCATATCATACAATATATGACATATATCTGTCGTATCAAAGCCATAACCCAGATGTCATAGTGAGCGTATTCTTGATGGGGCAGCAAGGCGTAATAGCTCGCTTGGCAATTGGCCACAAATATATTTTTCTATACAAAACAGCGCAAACACTAGAGAATTTTGCGCTTTTAGCGTATAATAGCTACAAGTTTTACGTCAGCCTAAAGAGAAGGAGATTTTTACTATGGCTCAACCAAAAAAACAGAGTAGCCCACGCAAAACCGGCCTGCGCCGCAGCCATCTGCGCCTCAAGCTTGCTCGCATGGTCAATAAAACCTCACCAGTCAAGGTCAAGACGACCAAGCGCGAGACTGGCACCGCCAAAGCAGCTCGCTAGCTTTTCGTCGATAGCAAAGAATTTTAACAAAAGAAAGAACCAACCAAATGGCTTCGAACCGTCATCTTGGGCGTATAGTTGCACTCCAAACATTGTACGAATATGAATTCCGCCAGCAGGCGAATGATCCGCAGGCCGTGCCACAAGAGATTCTGGCGCGCAATCTTGAGCGTTATGAGTCGATCATTGGCGATCGAGCCTTTGTCGATACGCTCGTTGCTGGGGTGATCGAGACGCAGGCCGCGCTTGACGCTCACTTACAACCAATTGCGCCAGAGTGGCCGCTTGATCAGATTGCTCGTGTCGACCGCAATATCTTGCGACTTGGCCTCTACGAATTACTGCACTGCCGCGCAACTGTTCCACCTAAGGTGGCGATTAACGAAGCAGTGGAGCTTGCTAAAGCGTTTGGTTCAGATAATTCAAGCAAGTTTATCAACGGTGTACTCGGCACCGCCTATCGCAACTTGCCTGGGGAGACACCAGACGATGCCAACACCGTCACACTTTGACCGACATTTCAATCGGTTTAAAAAATATTTTGGCCGTCGCAAGCCGTCTATTCAGGAAATTGTTCGTGAACCGACGGCTGGCGGCATTGTATTCCGCTACAATAGCGACAACAAACTCGAAATCCTCCTAATTCAGGATGCTAAGGATCGCTGGACGATCCCCAAAGGGCATATCGAGAAAGGGGAAACTGCAGTGCAGACAGCTCGCCGGGAGATCGGCGAAGAAGCTGGGCTGCACGACCTTGATATGCTGGGCTGGCTGGGCAAGATTCACTTTCGCTACCGCCGAATGGAAAAGCTTGTCCTGATGACGACACAGATCTACCTTGCTCGCGTCCGCACCAGCGGCAATGAGATTCAAAAAGAAGAATGGATGAATGGTATTAAGTGGTTTCCCTTTAGTAAGGCACTTGACCTCATCGAGTACGAAGATATTGCCAAGCTTATGCTCAAAGCTAAGAAACGCATCCGAGAGGAGCGTCTATAACGACAGAAACGAAAGGAGTTACTATGTCTGGCATGCCAACTGGCCCGTATCAAGCGTGGGCACAGCAAGCACTCGGGTTTGAATATCACGATATTCAGCTCTTAGTCACTGCACTCACCCACCGCAGCTATGTCAATGAGCACAAAAAATCCGTTACTGAGCACAACGAGCGCCTCGAGTTCTTAGGCGATGCTGTGCTGGAACTTGCGGTAACCGACTATCTCTACCGACACTATGCCGAGCCAGAGGGTATCCTGACGAGCTGGCGCGCAGCGCTGGTCAATACAGAGAGCAATGCCGACTCGGGCGAAGCGCTCGGCTATGGCTCGCTCATCCGGATGAGCCGAGGTGAGAAGCATGGGAGTAAGCGAGCGCATCGCCAGATTCTAGCTAATGCGTATGAAGCCGTGATTGGCTCAATCTATTTGGAGCGAGGCTACGGGGCGGCAGCTGAGTTTATTGTCAAGCATACCATTAGCAAACTTGATGCCATCCTGGCCGATGGCTCGTGGCGCGACCCCAAGAGTCATTTACAAGAGGTGAGCCAACGGATCGACAGTGCTACGCCGGTGTATCGTGTCTTGGCAGAGGATGGCCCTGACCACGACAAAACCTTCACACTTGGTGTCTTTGTCAATGATCGGCTGATGGGTCGCGGCACTGGCCCTAGCAAGCAGACCGCTCAGCAAAAGGCTGCTCGCGCTGCTCTGGCAGCCTACCAGCAGCAAGAGGCTCAAACAGAGAAGACAGAAGAGTCAGCCAAAAGCTCAGACAAGTTTTGACCTGCAGATAAGCAACAAATTGACATCGCCAGCCAAACAGTGTAGACTTGTACAGAACGAACTAACGCAAATATAAGTCAAGAAAAGGAAGTTTTATTTATGCTCGCAATTCGTTTGCAACGTCTTGGCCGCAAAGCCTACCCAGTGTACCGGCTCGCCGTACAAGAGGCTCAGCGCCACCCATCAAGCGGCCGTGTAGTGGCCTATGTTGGCAATTACAACCCGCACACCAAAGAGGCTCATATCAATACCGAGCTTGCCCAAAAGTATCTTGATAATGGTGCCCAGCCGACACCACGAGTAGTCAAACTGCTGGCTGCTGCTGGTGTATCGCTGCCAAAGTGGGTTAAGCAGCCTGCTGGTGACAAGCACAAGGCAGTTCGCAACCCAGAGAAGCTGCGTAAGCACCAGCCGAAGGAAGAAGCAGAAGCCTAAAGCGGCCCCCTAGTACAAGTACACTAACTGCTCCACGTATCGTGGAGCAGTTTTGTAATTATTAGTATTGTTATAATCTAGATTGCGAAAATACCGATTCGCTTGGTCTCTACCTACCGCTACTTTTCTTAAGAATGCTGCGAGGGTTGATATTCCTCACTGCCACCCCCACCAGAGACAGCAATCGGTTACCTCAATCTATTTTATCTGAATGTAGCCCTGGGAGGGGTGGTGTAAGAGAAGACTCAACGCATAGCCGTACGTGCTGTATGTTGGTAGAATCCAGCCGGTATGCTACAATGAAAGCACAATCACAATAAATCTGAATGACAGCATAAGGAGGGAAAGAAGAAAGCTATGGCGACAATTGATCAACAGTTTGTCGAATATGTCGTAAAGTCGCTGGTGGAACATCCAGACGACGTGGTGGTCGATCGGGTGATCGACGAGAAGGGCGTCTTATTGACACTCACCGTCAACCCGGAGGATCTCGGCCGTGTGATTGGCCGACGGGGCAGTACGGCACAAAGTTTACGTACCTTGCTGCGCGCGCTTGGCACGAAAAACAGTGCTCGCTACAACCTTAAGGTGGTGAATAATGATGAGCCACATACCGCAGCATCCCAGTCTGTGGATAACTTAACCACTGATACAGTGGATAACGATGATGAGAGCGAATCGGATTTTGCAAAAAAGTCTCGCCAAGAGCTTGCAGAACTCGACGACCTTGATATATAATACGATCAGTTCAGAAACGAACTGCGAGAAAAAAATAAAAGCTCTTTGCGAGCAAACCAACAAGGTTTGAGAGCCTTATTTGTGCAAGAAAACTGCTGTGGAGGCAGTTTTTTTGTTGGGTGAATGTATAGCGTGGTAGAGGCTAAAGTGGTAGCTGTATGAGCTTATATAACAACGAGTTTTATATGCTATCCGGATGAAGTAGTGAGTGAGCGAGTGACGCCAAAAAGGCTCTCATATACTACCGCAACCGGCTTAAGATATTTGTTAAGCCAGCAATGCCAGCAATAAGCAAAAGTAAGATGCCGATAATCACAATCAACAAACCATAATGGGGTTGGTACCTTGGTGGATTGTAGCCGTGAGTATGGCGCGGATCGTGGCGGGTGGCTTCGGTATCAATCGAGATATTGGCAATCGCTGGCTCCACAAGGTGTCGAGACACCGCTGCTTCACCATCGAACTGCTCGAGTGTAATATTCTCGTTGAGCGGCGTGATGGTCGTACGCCGGCTCGATAGTTCGAGGCGCTGTGCGGTCGTGTTATCTGTTTCCGATCCAAGATCCATAGCATAACCAGTATAACAAATAAAAAACATAAGCGTAAAGACCTGAACCCCTCGCAGTATCTGTTAGACGCTGCTGCGGTAATTTGCTACACTAGGAGAGATGAAAAAATTCCAAGTGATTAGCCTGTTTCCGGAGATGTTTTATGGCGTGTTTGAGGCTTCGATGCTGTGGAAGGCGCAGCAGCGAGGCTTAGCGGAGCTAACGACAATTGATCTGCGCCAATTTGGGCTCGGTCCTCGCCGAACGGTCGACGACACACCGTATGGCGGTGGCGATGGTATGCTACTACGCGTTGAGCCACTCTGGAGGGCAGTGCAGTACGCCAAAGAGCGCGACCCAACTGCCAAAGTGCTCATCATGACGCCGCGGGGCCAACGGTGGAATCAGGCACTTGCGCAGCAGTATAGCCAGACCGACCATGGTTACATCTTCATCTGTGGGCGCTACGAGGGGTACGATGAGCGAATTATGCAGGTGGTTGACCAAGCGCTCCGAGTGGGGGACTATGTCCTGACTGGTGGTGAGCTGCCCGCGATGACGATTATCGACTCAATTGTGCGACTGATCCCTGGCGTCCTTGGTGGTGAGATGAGCGCAGCGATTGAGAGCTTTAGTGATGGTCAGACACTGGAGTTTCCGCAATACACGCGTCCAGAGGTATGGCAGGGGGTGGCAGTACCCGAGGTATTGCTCAGTGGCCACCACGGCAACATTGCGGCTTGGCGTGCAGAGCATTCGCTCCCAGTAGAGGACTAGCCCTGTACGCACAAAAGAAAACACCCGAGCATGCCATAGGTACTCGGGCGTTCTGTTGTGGTGGATATATCGGAGAGCGACTGATACAAGTATGTATATAAATGTTTATGTTTGTAACGTTCGCTCCCTCTATAGTAGCGAACATGTGACACAAGTGCAAGGAAATGCGTGTAAAACAGGGTAATATCTGATATGATAAGGTTATGAAGCAGCGTATGATTCATTTTTGGCTTGGGTTATTTCAGGCGATTTTTCCAGAGCATTTACGGCGCGATCCTGCGTATTGGCGGCGTCTTGCGCTTGGTATCGTTGTGACGTTTTTGATCATCACGCAGCTCTTTACTTTTGAGAAGTTTGTCGATATCACGAGCGGGTGGCATGTGGCTGGTGGGGGTATAATGGCTGCTCTCTTGGCTGGCTTATTGCCGCTGCTTGAGCTCGGTAGTTTGCCATTTTTGCTCTCGATGGATATGTCGCGAGGGTCACGCCGTATTTCGCAGGCATGTTTGCTTGTCGTGAGCGCAGTGTGGTTTGGCATAGTACTGTGGTGCTTTTTAGCTGTGCCAATGAGTGAATCGGGCCTCTTTGGAGCGACCTTACCACTACTCAATGGCTGGTGGACGGTAGCATTTACGGGCCTGGTTGGCCTGGCGGCGGTGCTTGTGGTACGGGAAGCAAACGAAGCAAATAATGTAAAATAATAAACCTTATACCTTATAAGTTCATTTAGTTAAAGGTTGCTCACCTTCCTCATATGCTGTGAGTACATAAAGCAAAGACGTTTCTGGTTTATTTGGCTTTCTTTTATATAAAAACAACCCTCCAAAAGGTGGGTTGATGCATGTGCTATATGGCTGGGCCGGAGGGATTCGAACCCCCGAATGCCAGGACCAAAACCTGGTGCCTTACCACTTGGCGACGGCCCATCATCGCGTGGCGCCTCTGTATTGTACCATGCTTGCGAGGGTGGATCAATAGCGCGTAGCGTGGCTTGCCCAGGGATCTACGCTCTGTAGTTGATCGGCTCAGTGATTTGTGATGCCGGCATGTAGCTGCTGGATAAAAATAACAACAAATTACTCCAACCACAGTCACATGCTTCGCATAACAGAGGTCGTGTCAGTATGCCCGTTGTGAATATCACGCTTGACCCACAGTATATAGAGTAGTATAGTGCATAGTAAGCGCTATATATGGTGTCTATGACACTAGTAACCGATGCTTGCACAATCATAAAAAACAAGGATAAGCACTCATGCTGTGGCGCGCGTGCTGCCGTGGCAAGTAAAGGGAGGGATATGTATCACACAATTACCAAACGCGATGGGCGCATCGTGGCATTTGACGACACAAAAATTATGGCAGCAATCGAACGAGCTGGTCTGGAGACGGGTGAGTTTGCTGAGGAAGAGGCTTATCAGTTAGCTCAGGCGGCGATTGCCCAGGCGCAGCAGACTATAGCGGATGATAAACTCACCGTGGAGCAGATGCAGGATGCGGTAGAGGATACCTTGCTTCGCTCGCCATATAAAAAGACCGCCAAGGCGTACATTATTTATCGCGATCAGCATCAAAAGCTGCGCGAGATTGCTGCTAGTGCGCATGTTGACCTGATTGACCAATATTTGCTCAAGCTCGACTGGCGGGTTAATGAGAATTCCAACATGGGCTACAGCCTCCAGGGTCTGAATAATTACATCTCAAGCGAGGTGAGCAAAACCTACTGGCTAAACAAAATCTACAGCCCAGAGATTGGTCGCCTTCATCGGTCCGGTGACCTCCATATTCACGATCTTAACCTTGTGAGTGTGTATTGTGTGGGCTGGGACTTAATGGATCTGCTTCGGCAGGGTTTCACTGGTGTGCCAAACAAGATTTCGTGTAAGCCAGCCCGACATTTTCGCACGGCACTCGGCCAGGTCGTGAACTATTTCTACACACTGCAGGGCGAGGCAGCTGGTGCTCAAGCCTTTAGCAATTTCGACACCTTGCTCGCACCATTTATTCGAGCAGATGGACTAGCGTACGATGAGGTAAAGCAGACACTGCAAGAATTCATCTTTAATGTGAATGTGCCAACGCGTGTTGGCTTCCAAACGCCGTTTACGAACATCACGCTTGACCTCGAATGTCCTAAGCATATGGCAGGCACACCTGTGATCATTGGCGGAGAGATGCAAGAGAGCAACTACGGCGACTACCAGGATGAGATGAATACCTTCAATCGGGCACTGCTTGAGGTAATGACGGAGGGTGATGCCAACGGACGGGTCTTTACTTTTCCGATTCCGACGTATAATATCACGGCTGATTTCGACTGGGATAATCCTGTGATTGACAACCTGTGGGAAGCTAGTGCAAAATACGGCATTCCATACTTTAGCAACTTTGTGAATAGTGATATGAGCCCAGAAGATGCGCGTAGTATGTGCTGCCGCCTGAGGATTGATAATCGTCAACTGGAGTATCGTGGCGGTGGCCTGTTTGGGAGTAACCCAATGACGGGGTCAGTTGGTGTGGTGACGATTAACCTGCCTCGCTTGGCACTGAAGTCGAGTGACGAAGCAGCGTTTCGGGCTGGTCTCGTCCACCTTATGGAGCAAGCGCGTGATAGTCTCGAAGTTAAGCGCAAAACACTCGAGCGCCTAACCGATGCCAACCTCTACCCCTATACCAAGTTTTATCTGCGCGATATCAAGCAGCGCTTTGGTGAATACTGGAAGAATCATTTCTCGACAATTGGCCTCATTGGCATGAATGAGGCGGCGCTTAATCTCCTTGGTGCGGATATTGGTCAGGCTGCAGGGCGGGAATTTGCCGAGCGGACGCTCGATCTAATGCGCGAGACGCTCGTGAAATTCCAAGAAGAAACTGGCAATAACTACAATCTTGAGGCAACGCCAGCTGAGGGCACGACCTACCGCCTGGCGCAGATCGACCAGCGTGACTACCCAGAAGCAGCGCATTTTGCCAACGGTATTGGCAAGGCGGTGCCAGCGCCGTTCTACACCAATAGCACTCATTTGCCGGTCAATTACACCGACGACCTCTTCGAGCTACTTAACCTCCAAGACGAGTTGCAGACCAAATATACTGGCGGCACCGTTATCCACTTCTTCCTTGGTGAGCGGATGGATGACCCCACAACACTCAAAGGGCTCGTGCGAACGATCTGCCACAATTACCGCTTGCCATACTTTACGATCAGTCCGAGCTTTAGTGTCTGCAAGAATCATGGCTATCTGCGTGGGGAACACGAGGCGTGTCCGCAGTGTCAGGAGCCGTGTGAGATATATTCGCGGGTGGTGGGTTATTTGCGCCCAGTGCAGCAGTGGAATAAGGGCAAGCAAGCAGAGTTTGCGCTGCGCTACCACTACGACAAAGCAGCCGATACAATCGATGCTTAAATAATAGGAAGAAGGGAGGATGGTGATGGTTCAGATCGGTGGTATCCAAAAGTTCAGCACAGTCGACTACCCAGGCCACACCTGTGCGGCAGTCTTCTTGATTGGCTGCAATATGCGCTGCGGTTACTGCCATAATCCAGAACTCGTCTTACCTGAGCAATATATTGGCTGTATCCCTGAGGTGGAGATTCTTGATTTTCTTGCGCGGCGGGTTGGCTTGCTTGATGGTGTCGCGATCAGTGGTGGCGAACCGACGATGAGTGGGGATTTACCTGACTTCATTCGGGCTATCAAGCAGCTCGGTTTCCTCGTCAAGCTCGATACCAATGGGACCCACCCAGCAATGCTGCGCCAGATGCTGGATGAACAACTGCTCGACTTTGTGGCAATGGATATTAAGGGACCACTGGAAAAGTATGTAGAAATTGCCGCGCGGCCAATTGACACTGATGCGATTATGGAAAGTATTAACCTCATCCGAAGCCGGGTCGATCACGAGTTTCGCACGACGATTGTGCGGGGGCAGCTTGAGCCAGCAGACTTCGATGCGGTCGGGCAGATGGTGCAAGGTGCACAGCGCTTTGCCCTGCAGCATTTTATTGCAAGCGATACGCTGGTGAGTAGCCGCTTTTGCGATGAAACGAGCTTTACCGACGATGAGATGGCCCAGGCCCAGCACATTATGCAACGCTATGTAACAGAATGCGTGGTGCACTGATGCAGTACTATACAGGGACAATCCAGCAAGTGATTCAGCACACACACGATGTAGCAACGCTGGTGTTTGATGCCAAAGGCGACACAGCATTTCGCTATACCGCCGGACAATACATTACCGTTATCAAGCCAGAGTCGCGCACGCCTGAGGGTAAGGCATATAGCCTATCGAGTTGGCCTGGCGAAACACATCTGAGCATTACCGTGAAGGATATTGGCGGTGAGTATTCCCACTACCTATGCAGCCGGCAGGTGGGCGACCAACTAACTTTTTCGGCGGCGTATGGGTACTTTAATCCACTGACAGATCGCCCACTCGTGGGGATTGCAGCTGGAGTCGGTATTAGTCCGGTGTGGAGCATTATCAAGAGCGAATGCGCGCGTGATCCGCATCGGAATATTCAGCTCATGTATAGCAATCGGACTGTCGACGATATTGTCTTTGCGGCCGACCTTGCTGCATATGAGGTGCGCTACCCACAACTGTCGCTTCACCACTTCGTGACACGCCAAGCAACAGTCTCGCCTAAGATACACCAGGGGCGAATTGATCTTGATATGTGTATCAACCCAGCGGCACACTACCTAGTGTGTGGTTCAGTTGCATTTACGCGAGCGATGTGGCAGGGACTCACCGCGCGCGGTATTGCGAGTAAATGTATTGCAACAGAGGTGTTTTTCGAATGAGTGAGCAGCTTGCCAAAACACCAACCAAGCGCTCGCCGGAGGAAATTGCAGCCTGGCAAGAAAATGCGCGGCGGATTGCGCAGGAGCGGATTGGCCAAGCGGCCTGTAATGCATGCCCACTTGCCCGCATTTGCAGTGTTAAGAATCCCGAAGCCTGCAATCCGAACCAAATTGCTCAACAAGCTGGTGGAGAATACACTGGTGGCGACAGCGCAGAAGTGTCATACAAAAAAGTCCTTGACGACGACCGTATTAATGTTGTGATTGCCAATGTCAAGAAGAAGGAGCAAACCAAGCCAAAACCACAGCGACTTCCTGAAGTACAAAGACCCCCAGCTCATACGATCAACATGCCGCCAGCTAACGTTATCAAAGCTCCACCAGCACGTCCCAAGATGGAACAATCGACCAAGCCAACAGTCATCCAGCAGATCATCAATGCGGTCGGGAAGTTGCTTGATGTCCCGAAGGCAAATCAGCAGCCTGCTCGACAGATACAAAAGTAAGCTTAGATGTGGGTTAAATCCATCACACAAATCCCCGAGCAGTGGTATAATAGGGGTATGAATGCCATTGTTCGCTTGGTTGCTGATGGGCTTATGATCCCGATTGTCGCTGTAGCTCTTTTTGCACTGTTTTTTCGTGCACCTCACGCCCAACGCTACCAACGTTACACGCGCGTATTTATGGCAGGTCTGACATCCTATTGGTGTGCAAAGGTTATTGGTGTGCTCTGGCAACCTGAGACGCTCCGGCCATTTGAAAAGCTCGGCACCGACCCAGGTGCGCTCTATCTCAATAATCCCGGCTTTCCGTCCGATCACGCACTCTTTGCGATGTTTCTTACCTTAGCGGTGTGGTATGTGACGCGCCAGCGGCTGCTCACCGTGGCGCTATTTGTCATGACGGTGTTGGTGTGCCTTGGCCGCGTGGCGGCACTGGTACATACACCGCTCGATGTCGCTGGTGGGGTGGCTGTTGCACTGCTGGGCGCTGTATGGTATGTACCACATCACAAAAAATTCTGGCGCAGACTAGCAAAATCGGCAAAAACATAATATAATAGCTCCCAGTAAGGAATTGGAGCTAGATAATATGGACGAACAGATATACGCACGCACCGCTGACCCAGATGAGGTGGCGGAAGCAGCGCGCCAAGCTAAAAAAGCAAAAACTGCCAAGACGGCGACCATCACCAAGACGGTGCTTGACGACGGGCTCGACCACAGCCGAGCAATCGACAACCCCTTTGCTCAGGGCGGTGTGCTCGATACATCCGAAGACACCGAGCATTTTGTGAACTTATCGTGGCCAGATATGGGGCAGATTATGATAGGCGCGGCCATTACTGGCGTGGTGACGAGTGCAGTGCTACTGCTCGTTGCCAACCTTGGGGTGTTTGGTGCGGTTTGTGGCCTTGGTAGCGCCAATCCAGCAAGCTGTGGCACACCCACATTCTATACAGTCTTGAGCGCAATGGTTGTGGCAGTGATCGTCGGGCTTATATTTTTGGTGCAGCGCCGGGTGTATCGTCCCGCTCTTGTTATGCTTGCGACGGCAGTGGGTCTCTGGCCAGTGCTTACGTGGCTGGCAGCATCGTCATGGTATGTCGTAGTGCCAGTTATTACGATTTTGATGGCACTGAGCATTGGCGTGTTTTCGTGGATCTCGCGCCTGCGCAACCTAGCAGTCACACTTGGTGCAATGGTGGCGATCATTGTATTGATATATCTTGCAACACTGTAGATATCTCCAAACTCCACAATAGGTGCTTGGTGGTCGTTTGCCATGCTCAAATGAAGCGATTTCCGTTCCCCCCTCTTTTACACGGCTCCCTTGTCTGAATCCTTGTGCTAAATGAGAGACGCACTCATAAGGAGCTAACACGCCCCGCTCACTAAAACAACATGAGTGGCTGTTTCTGAGGAAATGCTATACTAGAGATATGGAACTTTCTCTTGTGCTTGGAATTATTCTTATCGTTGTCCTCGTTGGCTGTGGTGCAGTGCTGAGTCTGCTGCTGGCGAAGCTTAATGAGCTCAAAGATCAGCAGTCGGTGGCGCTTCTCAAGAGCGACGTGACGGAGTTGTCGCGCACGATAGCCGCTATGCAGCAGTCGGTTGGGGATAAGCTCGAGCGCTCGGGCATTGCTATGCAAACGTCAGTCCAGAAGCAGCTCTCCGAGAGTGCCAAGCTGGTGGCCGATGTGACGCAGCGCCTCACGAAGTTGGATGAGACTAATCGACGCGTCGTCGATGTAGCAGATGAGCTTAAGACACTGCAAAACGTTCTGCAAAACCCCAAGCAGCGCGGTGTCTTTGGTGAATATTATCTGCAGAGTGTACTTGAGAATGTGTTGCCACCGGCTCAGTATCAGATGCAATATCGCTTTGCCGACGGTGAGGTGGTCGATGCGGTGATTTTTCTTGACAAGGGACGCGTGCTGCCGATTGATAGCAAATTCAGCCTCGAGAACTACAACCGGATGATCAATGCCACAAATAAAGACGAGCGCCAGCAGCTACTCGGTCGCGTTAAGCTTGACCTTAAGCAGCGCATCGATGAAACGAGCAAATATATTCGCCCAAATGAGGACACGATGGACTTTGCCTTTATGTTTATCCCCAGTGAGTCGCTGTATTATGATCTGCTTATCAACAATGTAGGGCAAGGTGGCTCAAGCCGCGATCTTATTGAGTATGCCTTTCGCGATCGACGGGTGATTATCGTTAGCCCAACCAGCTTCTTGGCATATTTGCAGACGGTGCTGCAGGGGCTGCGTAGCCTCCAGATCGAAGAGCAAGCCAAGGATATTCAGCTACGGGTTGGCCAGCTTGCGACGCATATCAAGAAGTTTGATGAATTGCTGGGCAAAATGGGCAAGAGCCTCGCCACAACAGTCGGCCACTACAACACAACCTATCGCGAGCTCGGTAAGATGGACAAGGATGTCGTGCGTATTGCTGGTGGTGAACGCCAGAGCGAGCCACAGTTGCTCGAACGACCTCAGCGTGGGGATGAGTAGTTTAGTTTTTCGACAAAGAAAACTCATCACTACTCGGCGTCGTGTATCGAGTAATCTGCTCCATTCTGAATCAAAACTTGCCTATCACCCAGGAATATAACATCATCTCGCTCCTGAGTAAGCTTTGCCACTGTCTTGGCAAATGCTGGAGTATCGGCGTGAGGTAAGATAGTCTTATCAAGCAGTTTGAGGCCATCCCACACAATGTACTCGGCAAACTCTGGTTTATCGAGCGCAGCAATATGGCGCAAGCTGGCACCAGCGACCACTGCACCAGCACTTGCTCCACCGTAGACGACGGCGTCCTCATTGAGTAAGCGGCGTAGTATATCATCAAAGCCAGTCTGTGCCATAGCATCGCGCAACATAAAGGTATTGCCGCCAAGCACCCAGATTAAGTCATAATGTTTGAGAGCGAGATATTGATGATTCTTTAGCCTTGGATCGGCAAAGTGCTTTAGGTCAATCACAGCAGGCCTCTTCTCGACGCCAAGTGAGCGAAACATCTCCCTCGCCTCAGTGATGCGAAGCATACGAATTCGCCGGATGTAGCAGTCTAGCGCGTTGGGAATCAGTGCAATATTCGTCTCGGCCGGCTCTTTGCCAATCAATGCGAAGAGCTGGTCTGGTGCAGGAACGGTGCAGGATGATAAATAGAGTCTCATGGAAAAATACCTCACGAGTTAGGGTTATGTTGATATGAAAGTCGACTTTGAAGCGAAATTACCTGATATCCGTCGTGGTCAATCTCTCGTGAGTGACCGCTACCTGCTCGAGAATATCATCCGGCTCAATCGTAATATCGGCGTTACGCATAGCACGTGTTTTTCGTCTGAAAGTACGTATTTGAATAGTACCGGGTATAATCTCTCCTCACGACCTTCATGTAGTGTCGCTATTGTAAATCCTCGCGTGAGATTTGTCAAACAGAGGTAGCAATAATCGTAGCAGAAACCACAACGTATTTCGGAGTATAATACATACGCCATATATTGCTTCTTCGTGCAAAAAATGACCTCTGGCAGATCGATGTATATGATCAAAATAGACTATCTTGCTTGCAAAAAATATGGATAAAGTTATTGTCTTGTGTTTGGCAAAGCAGAGTAGCTGTGATTAAATAAGAACAGCTAACGAACATAAGGAGGGGATATGTTGGCAACACGAGCAACAAAACAAGCAAAAGCCGGCTTGGCGCTTGGGCTTACCATGGCGTGCGCTATAATGGGCACAAACTGTGCCATAGCGCAGTCAGCATCGGCAGTCGATCATCTGCCGCGTGATGTACAGGCGCATTATAAAAAAGCGTGGGGTGATGAATTTGACGGTAATAAACTCGACACAACCAAATGGGCTGTACCGACGGGCTGTTTTGACCTTGCGTCGGGTATGGAAGGGCGCTTTCGGACAGACATGGTGCGTCAGGATGGCGGCAAACTCCATCTTCTCGCGCAGTATGATAAAAATGACAGGCCATGCCAGGCTGGTCATGCCGCCTTCTCGACAGGGATGGTAAACTCGCACTACCTCAGCGATTGGAAAGACAAAAGTGTCGCCCATGCCTGGGGGCCAGGTACCTACTACGAGGCGTCTATTAAGCTGCCAGAGGGCAACAAGAACAGTGGTGCTCGAGCAAGCTGGACGTCATTTTGGCTCACAAGCACAACATTCAACTGGCCAGCCAGTGGTGAACTCGATGTCTTCGAGTCGCGTGGCTACGATCCAAGCTGGCTGCAAGCCAATATTCATACGCAGCCACGCCAGGGGAATAAAGAGCGTTCGCATCAGCACCAGCACGTTCTCGATCGGAATATTGTCGGCAATACACAAACTACCTTCCATACCTACGGCGTCTTAAACAAGAAGGATGGGACGATCGAATTCTACTATGATGGGCGCATGGTACACCGCGTGACACCAGATGATGCAAACTGGCCCTTTGCCAAGGCAGCTAATAAACTCTTCATTCGCTTGAATCACCAGATCGGCGGCCTCAATGAGCCATACAAGAAGGCGAGCCCTAAGGATTACGAAGTCGCGAAAGATATGCAGGTTGACTATGTGCGGGTTTACCAAGAAAAGACTGCTGCTGATAAGCCACAGGATGCGGTGGTGAGCGTGCCCGATTGGCGTCTCCGCAACAAGCTCAACCAAGCCATCGCCCAAGTGACCCACACAAAGCGCGGTGATGCACAGCCCATGCTTGCCTCAGATCTGGAAAAGCTAACCACCCTCGACCTCAGCGCGCGTGATGGCGCAGAGTCGTGGGAGAAAATAAAGAACCTCGAAGGCATTCAACATGCAAAGAATCTCACCTTTGTTTCTCTCAAAAACACCGAAGTGAAGGATCTTACACCACTTAACAGCCTGAAAAAGCTGAAGAGTGTTGAGCTGAGTTGGCCGTTGACGATTAATCGATAGATTGGCGTGTTCCATAGAAAATACAGGGCAAATGCCTTGTATTTTCTATGAGAAAGGTCTATCTCTTGAATGCAATTTTTTTGCGGGTATAAATAATAATAACCATCGATCGAATCTTCGCTGTTTGTCCAAGCCTCGGTGATGGGCATTGCGTACAGACGAGTTGGTGCTACGCCCATGCAGTCTGAAGGAGTAAGCTGAAATTGCTGAGCTTTACTGTTATAGATGGCGATTGCTTCAGTGAGCTCACTATCTACTACTTGATGAGCAACACCGCGACAGTATAAGCCAACGCCGTGACCTTCTGGGGCGGTTGAGTCGTAAATTGTCATAAATACACGGTGGTTATGTTCGATATTTTGTGAGTGCTGAGCAGCTATTGGTGACCACCAATACACTGCGCCATCTGCATACGCAAAAAACACTGGCGTATTCCACGGCTGGCCATCCGGAGAGACAGTCGCGAGATTTGCGTAGGTGCTGCTATGTAAGAGTGTTTGTGTCGAATGGTTCATAAATAAAGTATAGTTAACTATCACTTAATAGCTCGTTGAATTTTTGTACGTTGGTGAATATAAG
Organism: Candidatus Saccharimonadota bacterium; assembly: GCA_013333645.2. Classification (GTDB taxonomy): domain Bacteria; phylum Patescibacteriota; class Saccharimonadia; order Saccharimonadales; family Saccharimonadaceae; genus Saccharimonas. Next base: position 23,311 of record JABCOK020000017.1, read on the forward strand.
CATGAGGGAGGATATGCTCTATTGCCTGCGGGCCGTTTGTAGTCAAGACAGTAATACCTGGCGCATAATCGTGAAAGATCTGACGGCATTTGCCACACATGTCGACGATTTCGATCTTTCCTGTGTCATCATTTTTACGTACAGCGACGATCGAATCGAAATCATAGATACCTCGATTAATAGCGATTGCCAGTGCAGCTGTCTCGGCGCAGACGAAGCCAAGAAAATGATCGATGTTGACTGCAGAGATCACCTCGCCAGATTTGCAACGCAAAGCAGCTGCCACAGTGTGAACTGGTGGTGTGTGTCGCTGCTCGAGGAGCGCCCGGGCGATGGCAAAAAGCTCAGTATCGTTATGCATATGGTGAACCTTGGTTATAAAACGAATAGACTAGGCTAAAACTGCCGCAAAAAATCCAATTTGCCGCTCTCGAAATGCCGCACGTCTTCGATGCCGTATTTCATCATCACCAGGCGGTCGATGCCGCAGCCAAAGGCGAAGCCGGTGTAGGTATCGGGGTCGATGTTGGCTGCCCGCAGCACATTGGGGTGGATCAAGCCGCAGCCAATCAGCTCAACCCAGCCTTCACCGCTGCATACCTTACAGCTGGGGTCTTTGCCTTCGCAGAAGGGGCAGCTCAGGGCAAACTCAAAGCTTGGCTCGGTGAAAGGGAAGTAGAAGGGGTTGACCCGCACATCAAGCTGCTTGCCGTAGTAGCTTTGCAAAAATTCCTGCAAGGTGGCAATCAAATTGCCGACGTTGACTCCCCTCGCTACATACACGCCCTCCACTTGGTAGAAGGTGTGCTCGTGCCGGGCGTCGAGGTCTTCGTTACGGAAGACGCGATCAGGCACGATGGCCGCAATGGCCTCGCCTGCGTCCAGCTTATGGCGATAGGTGGTCAGTACGCGGTTTTGCATAGTGCTGGTATGAGCTGGCGCGATCAGGCGGTCGCCCTGCGCGTCTGTCTCGACGGTCATGAAGGTATCGTAATCATCGCGGGCGGGGTGGCCTTTCGGGAAGTTGAGGCTCTCGAACATATGGAACTGATCATCAATCTCACGTGACTCTTCTACCGCAAACCCCATGCGATAGAAGATATCAGCAATCCGCTCGATCTCTTGCATTAATGGATGCGTTGAGCCCTGGTTTGTTGGTAGTAATGGTGGGATAGTGGTGTTAATATCCATCGGTGCAGTGACATCGATCGGTGTGCGCTCAACAGTCTCAAGTTCCTCAAGACGGCGCTCGATGGCGGTTTGCACAGCTTGCTTGAGCTCATTAACACGCTTGCCAAATGGCCCACGCTCCGCTGGGGGGAGTGATGTGATATGTCCATACAGTGCGCGCAATTCCTCGTGGCGCAGTACTTCGCGCGGGGTGGTCGATTGGCTCACGGCCAGGAGTAGCTTTTGCTGGATAGCGTCAAGGTCTGTCATACTGCCACTCCGTTATTGTTGTCCATTGATGGTTAGCGCAACAAAAAAGCCAAAGGTAAGCAGTGCAAGAAAACCAACGACCAGCCACACCCCAGCTAGTGTCGTTGTTTGCTTGGTGCCTTTGAGATATTCGGATTGCTCGACGCCAGTGTCGCCGCTCGCTGGTGCGGTGCCATCACCAGTGTGACTGCTGGCAGCTGCTTTAGCGCGGAGATCGGCCGCGATACGCTCTTGTAGCTCACTGCGCGTTTGGTCTTGTTTCATATATTGTCCCATGTCTTTAGTATAGCATTATTTGGCACGATCGACATCTGATATCGCCGACAAACAGGGTGATGTGATATACTAAAGGCGTAGTATCAACTAGTGAAGGAGGGACGTATGGCTACCAAAAAAGCCGTTTCGACCAAAAAATCGGCCGCGAAAAACTCGGCCTCCCAGCCCCAGGCTGAACCAACCGTAAAGGCTGCATCGACCACATCAGCCACCAAGACAGTTGTCCGTAAGCGACACGAGCCAGCTCTGCCAAGCAATTTACTCAACATTATTTTTGCTGAGCTGCTTGGGACATTTATGCTGACTATCGCTGCGATTGGTGCAGCAGCCCAATTTGCACCACTCTACCTTGGCCTCACACTGCTTGTGATTGCTGTGGCGGTGGGTGCAGTATCTGGCGCACATATCAACCCAGCGGTCACCTTTGGCCTCTGGACAATGCGCAAGCTCAAGACAGCGCTGGTACCATTCTACTGGATTGCTCAGCTGCTTGGTGGGGCGCTCGCTGTCGTTGTACTGAATGGTTTAAGTGGGAGCGCTTTCAAGCTCAGCTTCGAGCACTTTACTACCTTTAGTTGGGCGGTCTTTGGTGTTGAGCTCGTCGGCGCAGCAGTGCTGATGTTTGGCATTGCGGCTGCCGTATCGCGCGTGGCCGAGCTCAAGCAAACAGGCCAGGCAGTGGGGATCGGTCTATCTTTGGCTGCTGCCGCTATCGTGGCTGGTGGCTTACTAACTCAGGTGCAGGCTTCGGTGGACACATCGTCAGTCCAAGACATCAAACACTTGCCACACGAATTGCGTGCAAAGAGTGCAACACTCAACCCAGCAGTGGCTATCGCTGCGACAGAAGCGCCAGACAGTAGCTTTACTGGCGCACAAGCAAGCCGTGGCGAAACTGGCTATAGCCGCCTGAGCCTTGAGGTGATTGCTGGTACCTTGATCGGTGCTGCGCTTGGTGGTAACCTCTACCTACTAGTGGCAGGCCGCAAAGCAGAATCATAAGCAACAGGCATCAGATTGAGATCAAGACCACTCTCTTTAGTAGAGTGGTCTTGCTATATTGGCAAACATTCGCCATACTATAGCGTATGAAAGATTATCCCTCACCTCAAGCCGGAATTATAAAAGTAATTGCCACGCTTATTGGCGGCATCGTTGCAGTCGGCGCGATTGCCATTGCAGCTGCCTTCTTGTGGCCCGCCCAAAAGGCAGAACTACGCACAGCAGATATCAAGCGACTGGATTATGATAGCTCGATGGCGGCTATCAACCAGCAAATTACCCACGATACAGCAGAGGCTGGCCTGCGCAGTGAATGTCGCTCGTTTGCCAAGACACATGGCAAGAAAACAGCCAAGGCTATCTTGCTTATCCATGGCATTAGCGGCTGCACTAGTGATATGGCCGATATTGCCAATGTATTCTACGAGCAGGGCTACAACGTTTATGCGCCGCGCGTGCCACAGCATGGCTATGCCGACAAGAAGCGCCATGGTCAGATCTCCTTTAGCGATATGGTCAACTATATGACCACGAGCGCTCGCCAGGTTAGTGGCCTTGGTGAGGAAGTTGGGGTGGCGGGCCACTCTGGTGGCGGCAATATGGCAACATGGCTTGCGCAGTATGGTAATGGACTCTTCTCGCGGGTGCTCCTCATTGCGCCATTTTATGAACCATCGGCTAGCCAGGCTCCCAAGTGGCAGATCCCGCTCATGCGCAACCTCTACGGTAATAATATCCTACCAGACCGCTACAGTGGTAATGATGAGGTGAATGGCCTGTCATATCGCGCCCTAGCAAAGTACGTCACACTCAAAGAAAACTACAAAGCCAACTTTGCTGCACCTGGTCTCAAGCATGTTGGTGTGGTTGTGAGTGAAGGGGATCACGATATCGACCCAGACCTCGCGCACGACATCCCACAAAAAATGGCAACCAACAACAATGCTTCCTTCCAATACAAAAAATTCCCTGCCAGCATGAATATTGGCCACGACATGACACGGCGCGCTTCGCCGGGGGTGAGCGCTCATAGCGAGGAAGTCTTCCAGACCTACCTCAATGTATATGAGGGGAAGTAAATGGTGGTATAATATATAATTATAAAAGAAAGGAGCGAAATAAATTATGAATAATTCGAGAGAGAGGAGTAGGAGCGAGTGAGGCAACCTCTCCTGATCTAAAAAAAGAACAGAATGAGGCTTCGTTTGCTCGTGTAGTGGGGCCAGTCATGCATCTCGATGCTGTATTAAAACATTTCGCAGAGAATGATAGAGCGGTTGACAAGAAAAATCTTATTGTTCTGGAAACAGATAACGGTACGCTGGTTTGTCCAAAGCAGCAGTTTACCGAGCGCACTGATGAAGCGGGCAAGCGTATCTGGGAGGTCTCACCATATGTGATAGCACTGTGGAAAGTGACTGGGCTGAGCGGCAACGACGGTTGGACGCGTGCAGCGAGGTTAGCTGATCGCAAGTATAAAATAAGCGGGCATCAATACAGCTTGTTTGATATTGCTACCAACCCAGAGATATCTGATGAGGACAAACAATTTGTCCTTCGGTGTGTTTTGGCTGAGGAAGGTGAAGGAGCAGGTTGGAACGGCGACCCTGACTTCAATAAGAAGCGTGAGGAGGTTGTTGCATATATTAAGAATGACCTTGGTGTCTCTGTCGAAGAATAGATAAGCGAAATGAATATTGGCCACGACATGACACGGCGTGCCTCACCAGGAGTGAGCGCTCATAGCGAGGAGGTCTTTCAGAGGTACCTTAATGCATACGAAGGGAGGCAATGATGGAGGCGCTAGTAGCCTTTGCTGGTTTTGGCTTATTTATTGTTCATGAGCTGGAGGAGATTGCTCGGTTTGTGCCGTGGATTCGGCGTCATGAGCATGACCCGGCATTTGCTGGGCAGATGATTATAGCGAATCGCACAGCATACCCATCAACAGAGACAGTCGCCATCATCATTCTTGAAGAGTCGATTGTTGCACTGGCTTTGCTTGGCGGTGCAATCGCCCTGCACTCACTTGCGCTGGTATGTGCAGTTATTCTCGCAAATATGTTGCACTTGGTTGGGCATCTCGTTGATGCAGCGAAGTATCGAAACTGGACGCCGGGTAGCGTCACGGCGCTTATGACACTCCTTGGTAACGGTGTCTGCACAGTCTATAGCTTTGTTGCTGCGCCACAGGTGATTGGCATGTCGCTGATACTGACGCCTGTCGCTGGTTTACTGCTGATTGGTAATCTATCGTTTATGCTGAGTCGGTCGCAGGCGATTGAGCGGTGGCGCGTGAAGCATATATAGCAATAACAAGCGCAGCCGATACGTTAAATTATAAAAACCAGCAGAATACACTGCTGGTTTTTGCATATCAAGACTATTCCGTCATATAAAATAACATACTATTGACATTATATCGAGCTACGGTATACAATAAGAATATACGATATATCGCACTACGATACATATGACTTCGATGTACAAATCGAGAAAGGATAGTTAATGGATAAAACAACGAAACGACGGGATGACGTAAAAATTCTGCTGGCATACTTTGCTGGCTACATGGTAGGTATGACAGCATTGTCGTATGTGCTAGAGCGATTTGCCGCTATATCATCGACAAGTGTGCTTGGGCTCATCATCAATGCTGTAGCAAGTGTGCTTCTGCTTGGCTATATTGTAATGAAGAAACGAGCTGAGCTTACCGCTGCATGGCGCACTGCACGGCAGGCACCGGGCAAGAATAGCTGGTTTGTCATCAAGTATTTTTTCTTTGCATATCTTGCAACGATGCCGGTAGCACTCCTGCTTGCTGCGCTGCAGGTGACTAACCAAAACCAAACGGCGCTTGTTGGTCTCTTTGGTGGAGCGCTATGGTATGCGGTATTTATGGCGGTGGTATTTGGGCCGATCGTAGAGGAAGTTGTCTTTCGTGGAGTTATCTTTGCTCGCTTATTGCAAAAATCTCGCGTTCTTGCTTATGCAGCATCAATGATACTCTTTGCATTTGTACACGTGGCACCATACATGCTCACAGGAGGAATCAAGAATGGTCTGGCGATTATTAGCTATTTGCCGCTGGCGTTCTTCCTGTGCCGAGCCTATGAACAAAAGAAGAGCCTCTACGCCTCAATGGGTGTACACCTCCTCCAGAATAGCCTCGCGACGATACTTCTTGTGCTCGCAACCCGAGGCTAGACAAGGTATAATACATATCTGAGAAAGCGCACATGATCCAAGCAAAGCTACGACGAATCTACTCACCGATGACCGAGACAGGGTTCTACATCCTATTTTGTTTGCAGGCAGAGATGCATGGCTATACGATTGGTCAGCGTGTCAAACATATGACAGACGGCCAGGTGCAGATTAGCCCTGGCACAATGTATGGCACGCTCGCCAAGATGGAGAAGGACGGTATAATTCGCTTCGTACGAGAAGAGGACAAGCGCAAAATCTACCATATCACACCACTTGGCCAAGAGATATTAGCCTGCGAGCTGCGGCGGATCGAGCGACTGTATAACAATAGCAAAGGAAGGAAATAACTGAATGTCACGAATCATGTGTCGGTACTACATGTTGCCCGAGTATGGAGAGGAGGAGGCGTTTTTTGCTGAGCAGCATCGGCAGGGGTATGCCCTCAAACGCTTCATTGTCCCGTTCTTTTATATATTTGAGCCGTGCCCGGCGGCGCACTATACGTACAAAATCGACTTTCAGAATCTTACTCGGCACGAAGAAAATGCGCAGTACCAGCAGCTCTATGCCGACTATGGCTGGGAGTATGTTGCATCTGCCAATGGCTTCCATGTGTTTCGTAGGCCGAGCAGTGAAGCTGAGGAAGACGATATCTTTAGCGATAACGAGTCTCGCCTGGCAATGGTGAAGCGCATTAGCAAGCAGCGTATGGGGCTGCTGATGATGATTGTTGTACTGCTGTTTGCCTATATCGGATACAAACTCGTACAACCGCCAGCTGTTTTGCAGCAGCCTGAGTTTTATGGGCTAGTACTCGTTGCGCTCTTTGATGGGTATCTTTGCGTGCGGTGCTGGCGTGGCTTGCGCCGGCTGAAGCGTGAGCTGATTGCCGAGCAGCGGTAGAGTCTGCAATATTAAACTTCTCTATTCTTTCTGAAGTTTTCTCCTCACACTCCCCTTGATTGTGTTAAGAGAGTACCTAATTTTGCACATGATGCTCTAGCAGAATGACCAATTAGTAATCTATTGTAATAGAAACAATAGGGGAGAAGATAGCTAAGAAATTTGAAGCTCACATTCTCAAAAATAAAAACACTGCAGCTGGCTGAGCTGCAGTGTTTTTGTGAGTGGCTAGAGCCAGCTAGATTTCGGCAGTTTGGCGACCCTCATAGAGGTTAAGGTACTGCGTGTAGACTGCCTGGTGGTAGGTAGCCATACCGCCATCGGTTGGGTCAACCATGCCGTGTCCAATGTTGAGCCGCTTCGGCAGAGTATAGTGCTGGAACGAGGCATTGTTTGCCTGAGCCATGCGCTGCGGAATGCTTACCGCTAAACCGTTATCGACAGCGTCATCATTCTCACTCGTCACTGTCGCAACGCGCTTGAGGCCCGGTGCAGCGAGGTCTTTCTTGAAGTTCTCTTTGACGATGAGATACTTGCCGAGTGCGCGGTATGACAGGCCACTGGGGCTAAACTTATCTGGCAAAATGTTATAGCCATACAATGTGCGCAGGATGGGTAGCTGCCACTTGGGGGCTTGGCTAGCTGCTGGCTCGTAGAATGGGGCAAGCAGCAACACATTCGTAAAGAAGCTATTACCATACTGTGCAAGCCACGTCGCCATATCGCCACCACCAGAGTGGCCAACAATACCAAGCTCATCGCCGAGGCCGCTCACTTGCTGTGCACTTGTCTTCATGAAGTCGGCAATATCTTTGGTAGAGATCTCGCCGTGGCGTTTGTTGTCGGTGTAGCCATGCTTGGGTACGCGTGGGACGTAGACGTTGTAGCCTTGGTTGTAGAATTCATCTGCCAGCTTTTGGTAGACGTTGCTGCAGCCACTGATGCCGTGAATCATGAGGACGGCCTTTGCGGCGCGTTTGCCATGAGTCTTCGTGTAGGTGCGGCACTCTGGGCGAATGCTGCTATCACTCTCTTCTTGCTTGATTTGCTGGTCGATGCTACTCATCGCCTCGTTGTAGTTCTTGCGGCTTATAGTAGCTGAGCGCAAATCGCTACTGGCGGCCGCTTGGCTTGGTGCCAAGAACGTCGTTGCCGCTACAAGCCCTGTCACACTCAACAGGCCAGCAACAACCCAACTCTTTAGGCTGATATAGTCTAGTTTTGTCATGTCAGTCCTCCTTTAGTACTCTCCAGTATGCCGGATTGTTGCGTCAATTGCAAACACTGGTTATATATCTTGAAGCGAGTGCACACCAGTATAGCGAGAGTACCAACAGAGGTCATATTGATGTAAAAACCACAATAAAACCGCATTAAGTATACAAATGCGGTTTTTTGGTATAGCACTGGTGGCGAGTATTAGTCGTGATTAAACTCAAGCCGCTTCAGCCGCTCATACTCATCGAATTGGTAACTGACGCGGATACTTGTGCCAGTATCATCGGTGACGTGGGCGTGGTGGACGCCGTTATCATCGTCATTCATCTCGATGCTCCAGCCTGGCATCAACTCCACAAAGCCCTCCAGCGACCATGCAATGTCATCCACCTGTTGCAAATAGCGTGGCAGGCGTGAGTAGAAGTAGTCGAGCGTAATGGGAGGTACGGGCTCAGAGATGTTCTCAAGCAAAAGCACTACACGGCGACCACCACGAATCGGTGAGCTGTAGTAGTAATAATTCGTGCCAAAGATAGTGATAGCAGCAAAGCCGATATCGTGCGCGACACTGGCGATCACAAGCTGCTGGTCTATATCAGGCGGGAAGGTATATTCCACTTCTGGGCTAACGAGATCATTCTCTTTGTGCTCTAAGCCATACTCGCGTACCTTGTGGGCGAGCTCGACCGCTTTGCCAAACTGTGCAAGCTCGTCCGCGTAGCCCCACATGAGGGTTGGTGGCTCAACGGCGATGGATGCAAGTAGGTGCGCCTTGGCTGTTACTTTGCCTGTGTCTGATACCATGGCGAAATACTGTTTATTGAGATCGACCTCATAGCGAGAAGAGTCGTATGACCCAACCTTGTCCTGAAACATCGTGTCCATTAATTCTTGGCGGAGCGCGCTATAAATACAGTTACGCTGACCCATTCGTCGAATACCGGTATGCATATAAACCTCCAGATTATGTTCTTGTATGCTTGTGTAATTGTAGCATAAGCAGGCAGATAATGTAGCATATTCTGGATAGTATAGCTATTTTATGTCAATATAACAGAGGTAACACACTGCACTATCAAGCAACCTTGACAGCGCCACAGAAGATAGATACTATATACGTATATTTATACATATAGGGAGGAGTACGATGGCCAATAAAACAATCTATTTTTCGCACAACGACGAACGCTATATTGAAGGGACTTTACCTAGTCTTAGTATGAGTCTATCTGCAGCACTGATGGCGGGTTATCGTTTGTTAGTCGAGCGGCAGCAAGCAACACACGATGGTTTTCATGAAGTACAGCTGCGCGTTGGCAAGGATGGCGTGTATCAGCATAAGATTTTTATGGGTCGTAAGATATACAGGGCAATAGCAAAGGACAAAGCAGCTCTTCGCGAACAGCGAGTGTATCTTACGCAAAAGGGCCGTTATGTGTACTATGAGCGCAATCACGCCGACTGGAACTATTGGCCTACGGGCACGCAGCGTAGCACGCAAACCAACGACAATCCAGCGACAGTCAAACAATGGGGGCGAATGGAGGTTGTCGATACGATTGATGAGCTCGCGGCGTATATCCCAGAGCGCGCTGTGCAAAATTTACAACAGAGCCTGGAGCAGCCAGTAGAGCATTTGGATATTTGAGAGATAAGACGGTAGATAGTTTCGTATCTTTTATATGGAGTAGCGTTGATATACGACGAAAGAGAATACGGTTTGTAGCGCAGCTTTACCTCGAGATGGTATACTATAACCCAGTATGAAAGTCAGCCTCAATGTTATAAAACAACTTATTAACTTTGAATTACCGCCGGTGGATGAGTTGGCACAGCTCATCAATCGGCAGCTTGGTAAGGTAGACCGGGTAGAGAACCTGGCCGAGCGTTACCGCGGCGCGTGCGTGGTGCGCGTGGTAGAGTGTGCTAAGCACCCCAATGCCGATCGCCTAAGCGTGACCAAAATTGATGACGGCATGGCGGTGCCTGATGTACCGCGCGATGAAAACGGCCTGGTGCAGGTGGTGTGCGGCGCGCCTAACGTGCAGGCTGGTATGTGGGCTGTGTGGCTGCCGCCTGCAAGCACGGTGCCAGCCAGTATTCTCGAGGGTGAACCCTTTACGCTCGATGCGCGCAAGCTCCGTGGGGTGCTGAGCCAGGGTATGTTGGCTGCGGCTGATGAGCTAGCAATTGGTACGGACCACGAGGGGATTGTAGCGCTGACGCCGCATGACCTGCCAGCCGGTAAGACCCTGCAGCCAGGGGCTGACTTTGCCGCGCTGTTTGGCCTGGATGACTATGTGCTTGATATCGAGAACAAAATGTTTACCCACCGGCCAGATTGCTTTGGCCAGCTGGGCGTGGCGCGCGAGATTGCTGGCATTCTCCACCAACCATTTACGAGCCCTACCTGGTATAACCTGGAGCAGGTATTTGGTGATGGTGATAGTGTGCCGCTCGCGGTTTCGAACGATATTCCGCAGCTTGTGCCACGCTTTATGGCGGTGGCGATTCGCGATGTGCAGGTAGCACCCAGCCCGTTTTGGCTGCAGTGCCAACTGGTGGCGATGGGGGCAAAGCCTATTAATAACATTGTGGATGCAACCAATTATGTGATGCTCATGACGGCCCAGCCAACCCATGCGTATGATTACGATACACTCCACGGCGGGCAGCTTGGCGTACGTATGGCGCACCGGGGCGAAACGCTGGCGCTGCTGAGTGGCAAGACAATTGAGCTGACACCAGATGATATTGTGATTGCCGATGGGCAAGGCCCGGTGGCCCTAGGCGGTATTATGGGTGGCAGCCGCACTGAGGTATCGGCCACGACCACCACGATTGTGCTGGAGTGCGCCACCTTTGATATGTACGCAGTGCGCAAAACGGCCATGCGCCACGGCGTGTTTACCGATGCGCTGGCCCGCTTTAATAAAGGCCAGTCACCCCTGCAGAATGCGGCTGTGCTGAACCGGCTGATCGGTATGGTGGGCGGCGAGCAGGCAAGCCCAGTGATAGATATTAAGCCATTTACGAGTGAACATGGTGGGATTCTTGATGAGTATTTTGCAGGGAAGTATGAGCCCGCAACCATAGACATAACGAGTAGATTTATTAATCAGCGGCTTGGCTCTCACTTTACCGAAAACGACATCTGCACTTTGCTTAATAACGTCGAAATCCACAGCCACGGCCCAGAGAATGAACTCGGCTATATCTGCCTGCAAGTGCCCTTTTGGCGGACAGACCTGGAAACCAAAGAGGATATCGTTGAGGAAATTGGCCGGCTACACGGCTTTGATACGGTGCCGCGCCAGCTGCCCATGCGCCGTATTCAGCCAGCCGGTAAGAACCCCCGCCGTGAGCTGAAACGCGTTGTACGCGAGGCACTGGCCAAGGCGGGTGCTAACGAAGTGCTGAGCTACAGCTTTGTGCACGAGCGTGTGCTCAAGGGTGCAGGCCAAGACCCAGCCCAGGCCTTCCGGCTGTCGAACGCCCTCAGCCCCGACCTCCAGTACTATCGCCTGAGCGTGCTGCCGAGTTTGCTCGATAAAGTCCACGCTAATATCAAGGCAGGGCACAGCGAATTTATGTTGTTCGAAATTGGCAAGGGCCACACCAAAGCACGGATCGGTGAGGACGGCTTGCCAGCCGAGCAATCACTGGTTGATCTTGTGTATAGCAGCAAAAAACCCCGAGCTGGCGCTGCCTTTTACCACGTGCGGGCAGTGCTGGATCAGCTGGCGCGTGATAGCGGCCTGACTCTCGTGTATACGCCAGTCACGGCAGCTCAAGATGATCCAGTGTATGCGCCTTTTGACATCAATCGCTCGGCTCATATCTGGGTGGAAAGTAGTGAGACGACTGGTCAGCCCGAGCGGCAGCTTATTGGTGTGGTTGGTGAGCTGCGCCCGGCAGTAGTGAAGCATTTCAAGCTACCTGATTATACTGCAGCGGCATCACTTCGCCTTGATGTGATGGAGCAGGTATGGCGTGATACGGTGGTGCACTACCAGCCAATTAGTCGCTACCCTACCACCACCCGCGATATCTCAATCCAAACAAGCATAGAGGTTACCTATGATGAACTCGTGCAGGCAGTCTTAAGCGCTATGACTCGGGCTAGCGAAACATACCCAGATGTAACGATTCGCGATCTCACGCCACTGAGTATTTACAAAGCAACCCCTGATGCATCACATCAAACCACCACATTTCGCCTAACACTATCGAGTAGCCAAGCAACGCTGAGTGCCGAGCGTGTTCGTTCGATCATCCGGACAGTGTTTGCGCCCAAGCAGCATGTGCTGTTTCAGGGCGTGGACTTTGGCGAATGAGGTTGATGCAAGCGACGCTGTGGTAGGCGATTGCGTAGACGGAGGAAACTCCGCCGCGTGGGCCGACCAATCAGTACGCCAAATGACGCACCAGCCGCAATGGCAATAGCGATGAGGACAGCACGCACCAGCAGACCTGCCTCGCTTGAGCCAGTCGTCACGACGCCCATGAGTCCATTGTAGAGCGTGACACCTGGCACAAGTGGAACGATTCCGGCATTGACAATGGCAAGGCTAGGCATATGCCACAAGCGGGAGGCGGTTGTCGCAATAAAGCCAATTACCAAACCCGCTGCCGCACTGGCCGCAATAGCAGACATGCTCCAGCCAGTAATGGCAAGGTATATATCATAGCCAAGCATGCCAGTTGCACCAGCTAGGATGATGCCGACTGGCTGAGTGTGGTTGCCGAGGGCAAAGGTGGCAGCAATAGCAGCTGCTCCGATATACTGATACATCGTGCCAGTCAGCTGCAACTGATCGGGCGTGGCAACAAATTCGATCCCAAAACGCCGTGCTGTATACAGACCAATCATTACACCAATCACCACACCCATTGTCATCATCGCCACTTTGAGTAGTCGACCTGTCGCCGTCACGTAATATTCGTCGATTGCATCCTGGAAAGCACCAACGATCATCATCCCTGCCACCAAGAGCACGATACCACTAACAGTTATAATGGTTGGGTTGATGATACCAAGAACATCGAGATAATGGTTGGTGGCAAGCCACGTGATGATGGTTGCAACTAATGTAATAACGCTTGCTGCAATGATTTGAGTAAAGAACACAGGAAGAGCAATGCGATTTAAGCGGCCTAGCAGCCACATAATCGTCACACCCATCACAAAGGTGGCAAAAATCACTGGTAGCGACGCTGTATAGAGCAAGGCCGAGCCAGCACTGAGTCCGCCGCCTGCCAGATAAATTACCCAGGGTGGATAGCGTCGTGGCTTGGCAAGGATGGCATCGAGCTCGCGCTCGGCAGCATCGAGGGTGAGCGCTCCCTCGGCAATAGTAGCAGCCAGGGTCTGGAGGCATTGCATATGTTGGTAGTTGATCTCGCGCGGCGGGATGGTGCGTAGGAGTGTCAGTGGTTCGTAATCGTTACCTCGATCTTGCGATAAAATAAGCTGCGACGAAATAACGTCGATATGTACTTTGCGAGTACAGTAGGTGTCTGTAATACTGAGCGCCATATGAACGACGTTTTGGGCTGGTGTGCCCATTGAAATGAGCTGGTCGGCAATGCTCATTGCTAGGCGCAGAGCGCGCATATTGGGTGTGAGGGCACCATCAAGCTTCTCAACTGGTGCTGATTGCAGCGCGGTCGTACCGCCAATAGCCAGGCGGGCAAGCAGAGGTGAAAATAAGGTGTGGAGACGGTTCATTGCTTTTTAGTATACTGAGAAAAATCGGCATTGCAAGAGGCGTGTTGGCCGATGGTTGTTCGCGAGGTGTTTCTGTGCAGCACAAGGTGATAATGAGTAATAGTGCTGGCGAAATAACTGCAGCGCAAACGAACCAGCATTTATCGATGTGACCTCTGTTATCTAGCAGTCATACTGGCAAGTGTGCTATACTGGGCAAGATAGATTAGTCGATGAAATAAGAGGAGTTATGGCAACAACCAAGACACAACGCTGGATTATTATTGTTATTTTGGTCGCGACGGTTGTCGGGATACTAGGGTCATTTGCGGCGACGTTTCTCGCTTCGGAGAACTACAAGAATGACCAAGCCAAAGCGCAAAAGGCGCAAGAAAAATACCAGAAACTCATGAAGGACTACCAAGCCAAGACAGCTGCTCAAGCCCAAGAGCTGTCAAACAAATATTACCCGACTTTTAGTCAATATACGAGCCGGGTTGGTGAGTTTGATCGGGATAGCGTGAAGGAGCTCTCTAGCGAAGATTTGGTAGTTGGTGATGGTGAGGAAATCAAGGATAATACGGCATTTGCGGCCTACTACATTGGCTGGAACCCAAAAGGCAAGGTATTTGACCAATCTATCAAAGACGGTAAGCTTGATGCACCATTTGCTGTTGAGAGTGGGCTCAAGAGCGCGAGTGTCATCACTGGCTGGAAGGAAGGCATCAAGGGGATGCGCCTTGGTGGAGTACGTGAGTTAACCATCCCTTCCGACAAAGCATACGGTGAGAAAGGCCAAGGCAATGACATTCCCGCCAATACACCACTGAAGTTCATTGTGATGGCAGTGCCAAAGCCAGCTACGATCGATACTTCAGAACTATTGAAGGCATACCAAGAAGGCCAAGGAGGGGGCAACTATGGACAACACTACCAATAACAATAAACTAACCCAGACACCAGTCTACGACGTTGTCATGATTGGTGCGGGGCCAAGCGCTCTGGCTGCCGCGGTATATACGACGCGTGAGAACCTGCAGACGGTACTGTATGAAAAAGCAGTGATTGGTGGTCTGGCAGCGATTACCGATAAGATCGATAACTACCCAGGTTTTGCTGACGGCGTAGCAGGTCTCGACCTCGCCGAGCAGCTGCAGCGCCAGGCAGAGCGCTTTGGGGCGCAGATTGAGCTGGGTGAGGTATCGAGTCTCCGCAAAGATGGCAATGATACGATTGTGACAGTCGATGGGCAGGATGTGCGTGCCCGTGCGGTGTTGATTGCCACTGGCAGTGCATATAACAAGCTTGGTATCCCTGGCGAAGATGCATTGTATGGTCGCGGCGTACACTACTGTGCAACCTGCGATGGTGCGTTTTATAAAGGCAAGCGATTGGTGGTGATCGGTGGCGGCAACTCTGGCTTGCAAGAGGCGATGTTCTTGACTCGCTTTGCAGAGCATATTGACCTCCTGGTGCGGAGCACAATCAAAGCGAGTGAGATCCTCCAGACCGACCTGCAGCCCTTTATCGAGCGAGGACAAATTAGCGTTCATCTTCATACCGAATCGACTGAAATTATAGCAGAGGACGGCAAAGTAACTGGTGTTGCAGCCATCAGTAATGGCCAGCCAACTACCTTCGCCTGTGATGGGGTGTTTGTCTTTGTTGGCCTTAAGCCAAACACGGGCTTTTTGCAGGGTACGCCCGTCCAGCTCGATGAGCGGGGGTTGATTATCACCAATGAACATCTTGAGACGACGATGCCTGGCGTCTTTGCCAGTGGTGATGTGCGTAGTGGCGCAACGATGCAGATTGCGACAGCGGTGGGCGAAGGCGCGACGGCTGCTTTGAGTATTCGTGAGTATATTCAGCAGCACAGAGCATAGAATAGACATCTGATGAAGTAAAAAATCAGCCGTCATGGCTGATTTTTTATTAGTATGAAGGCGAGGCCGATAGACCTATAGAGGTTGCTTGTCAACTGCACTGAAGGGCTACCGTCTGCTCTTTTTGGTCGCCTTTTTCGATAAACCCTCTAAGCGCTTACCCGATTATTGCTCCGCTGTATCAAATTGGATAGTGGTAATATTCGTCCACAGAAAGGAACGGAGAGACCTATCATCACCTAAATGAGACGTTAGTTGGATTCAGGACAATATTCCTCATCTCGCACGACAGGCGTACTGTGTTTTATCAGATAACTTCATATGTTATTAACTAAAGCGCTGTAGCTCAGCAAGAAACTTGTCTGGATAGTTGGTAACAACGCCGTCGATGCCGCGCTCGGCAAGCTGCTGCAAGGCACCTGGGCGATTAACTGTATAGACGTAGGTAAAGAGATTCGACCGACGTGCAATCTCTATCGCCAATGGGTGTGCATACAAGCGATGAAACCCTACTGCCGTGAAATCGAGCTTGCGCTGATAAGCCAAGAATGCAAAGGGATTATTGCGGTGAAGTAGAGCGAGATTGGCCTGAGGCGCAAGCTGCCGAAATTGCCGAAGCTCGCGTACGGAGAATGACGAGAGTAGTACATTATCCCAATCATCTGGCGATGTGATGGAGCGGGTGAGGAGCTGATACGTTGGCTCGGCGCTACCGTGCCCTTTGAGCTCAATATTGAGTAGCACAACGCCAAAAAAACGGTCTAGCACTGCGAGGAGCGATGGAATAGGCTGCTCACTGGTGAGGGCCTGCAACTCGGTGTACGTCAGATGGCTAATTGATTCATTTCGGTGGTGGGTACGGAGCAGGCGATTATCATGTGCAATCACAGGAACACCGTCGCGCGTCAATCGCACATCTAGCTCAAGCATATCTACGCCCGCCGCGACACCCGCTGCCATAGCGTCGATAGTGTTCTCTGGTGCGAGTCCAGCCGCACCGCGATGACCAATGATTAACATGCTAGCAGTATTATACCATCAAATGGGTTAGTGATGAGAATTAATGTGCCTGCAGAGCAAGGTTGCACTGCCAGCTCATCTTCTTTTGCCATTACCGAGCAGATTTTGCTAAAATAAAACAGATAGCAACAGAAAGGAGCTAATACAAATGGCAGATTTTAATAAAGTACTAACGCCAGGCGATGTTGACGCTGGTGTTGTTAATGTGGTGGTGGAGATTCCGCAAGGGAGCTACCACAAAATTGAATGGGATCGCGACCTCGCAGTGATGAAGCTCGACCGGGTCGAGCCAGCAATCTTTGCCAAGCCAACCAACTATGGCTTCATTCCACAAACCCTAGATGAAGATGGTGATGAGCTTGATGCACTCATTATCACCGATCAGCCACTAACAACTGGTGTCGTTTTGGAAGGCAAGGTGATTGGCGTGCTGGAGTTTGTAGACGATGGCGAGGTGGACGATAAGGTGATCGTCGTGCCAGCAGATGACCGCAACACAGGTGATGCAATCAACTCGCTCGAAGATCTTCCTGCTGCAACGCTCAAGCAAATCGAGCACCACTTCAACCACTACAAAGACCTCAAGAAGCCTGGCACTACTGTAGTGAAGGGCTTTGGCGACGCAGCGCGTGCCAAGCAGATTATTCATGAATCTATTGCGCGTTGGAATGAACGCTAGATAGCATGCTCAAGCAAATACAAAATACCCCACTGGGGTATTTTGTATTATAGCTATTTACTCTTTGACTTTTTCGAAGCAGCGTCAGGCTTACCGATTGGCATAATTTTATCCGTCAGATTGATGGCGCCATTCACAGCTTGGACGCGGATTTTGTTGAGCTGGAGGCGGAGTTTGTCGCGCGCGTGGCTGGTAGTAACGAGCTGTGCCCAACCTGGCTTGGGGTAGGAGAGCTTGCGGGTGAGGACTTCGATGACATCACCATTCTCAAGTGGCCGCTCGAATGATTCCATTTTGCCATTGATTCGGAAGCCATAGGCATGCTTGGCAATGTCGGAGTGGATGGCATAGGCGAAGTCGAGTGGTAGAGCTCCCTCGGGGAGGTTGTAGATATCACCTTTG
Source organism: Candidatus Saccharimonadota bacterium (assembly GCA_013333645.2). Classification (GTDB taxonomy): domain Bacteria; phylum Patescibacteriota; class Saccharimonadia; order Saccharimonadales; family Saccharimonadaceae; genus Saccharimonas. Next base: position 41,057 of record JABCOK020000017.1, read on the forward strand.
GGAGAAAAAACGAAGATACGATTGCCAAAGAGATCGATCGATAGCTGCTCACGAGGGATATCCTCGCCAGCGCGCAGGCGAGCAGCGATCTCTTGCAATTGCGTAATCCACTGCAGCTGAGCCGGTAGGTTCGACACGCCGCGCCTGGAGTCGCCCTTAAGATACTCCTTGCTATCTTTTTGTTGCTGGTAGTGGAAGCTGGCGGCAAGGCCGCGCTCGGCGTATTCATGCATATCGCGCGTGCGGATCTGGAACTCGACAATCTGCTTATTGGGCGTGATGACCGTTGTATGGAGGCTTTGGTAGCCATTTGGCTTGGGGATGGAAATATAGTCTTTGATACGAGCGATCATCGGTTGGTAGAGCGAGTGGAGGATGCCCAGCACCAAGTAGCACTCTTCCTTGGTGTGGACAATGATGCGCAGTGCCATCAGGTCATAAATATTATCAAGGCTACCGCGCTTTTGGAGTTTGCGGTGCAGGCTATAGAGGCTTTTGACTCGCCCATTGATCTCAAACTCAAGCTTCTCATCCTTGAGTGCTTGCTCGACCTCAAGGCGGACGACGCCAAGCTTGCGGGTACTTTTACCCAGACGCTGCTTCATGACCTTCTCAAGCCGCTTGTATTCTTTGGGGTCAAGGTAGCTAAAAGCAAGCTCCTCTAGCTCCATCCGCACACGCCCCATACCGAGCTGGTCAGCCATGGGGGCAAAGACCTCGAGTGTTTCTCGGGCGATCTTTTGCTGCTTTTCGGGCGACTTGAATTGCAACGTCTGCATATTGTGTAGCCGATCGGCCAGCTTGATGATGATGACACGTACGTCCTGTCCCACGGCAATAAGCAGCTTGGTAAGGTTGTCTTTTGTCTGAGGGAGATAGTGGTCGAGGTCGCGCATACCAGCCCGGGCTTGACTCACCTTTGTCACGCCATCAACGAGGAAGGATACATCATGTCCGAAAAGCGACTCAATGTCGTCTAGTGACGTCTCAGTATCCTCGACGGTGTCGTGGAGAATACCCGCGATGATGGTGTCGCTGTCCATCCCCCAGTCAATCAAGATAATTGCAACGCTCAGTGGATGGGTAATGTAGGGTTCGCCGCTTTTGCGCTTTTGTCCATGGTGTGCCTGGGTGGCGAAGTCGATCGCATGGTCAATTTCATACAGCTGATCTTCGCTATAGAGGCCGCGTGCTTTTGTCAGGACGTCTTGTTTGGTCACCATAAACCTAGTATATACTGCCAAGAAGAAAAGTGCTATTGCCCTTGACCATTCCACCTGCTATAGTGATGCTTAAATATGCTTATGCTAATGGAGGGAGAAATATAATGAGGCAAAGCAGGGCAGTAGGGTGGATGCAGCGGAGCCAGAAGGGCTTCACGCTCATGGAGCTGATGATTGTCATCGCGATCCTGGGCTTACTCGTAACGCTGTCTATGACGGCATATTCGGGCTATCGGCGGCGCTCGGTCGATGTCGCAACGCGTGCGGCAGCCACCAGTGCACTTGAGGCGATCAAGACGCACCACGCCAATGCCAGCGCTAGTGGTGCAAGCTATAGCACTAACCTCGAGCAAGTTGGTTACCGTCCACCAAGCGACACAGCCGTGCAGGTTACGCTGAGCGCCGATGCTACCAAATTCTGCGTCCAAGCCACCGACCGCCATCTCACCGACATTCGCTACTACGCCACTACTGGCATGGCGCGGCCGCAGGCGGGGAGCTGCCCAGCGAGTTTATAGAGCATTATTATGTGAAAGGTCTGCTATAAAGCATGTTCATAGTTGCTTAACTGTCCGATATATTGTGCTAAAGTATACGTATGAGTTTGACAAAAGCAATACAAGACTACATCGACAAAAGCCCCTACCTAACAAATATTGACGTGGAACTAGCGACAATGTTCAATGATGTGGGCGAATGGGCTGTCGCCCTTGAGCATATTTGCACAATATTAGCCGCAAATGGCTGTGTGTTATCTTCGCAAGAAATGGCAGAATTGGAATCATTAATTGACAAGACAAAGAAGATAGAATACGAGGACTTTGATGACGCTTTCTTAAATGCTGTTAAGGAAGTGTCAAATATTCACTCTTCGCGCACGTCAGTCTAACACTCCCTCCTTAGCTCTCGCAAACGTGAAAGAACGCCGTCGCCGTCTTTACAACACACGTCAGACGCCGTATAATGTCTTGCATGGCTGTCATAGCACCAATTATTTTGAGTACAAAAACTGATGAATACAAGGCTGCGGTAGAGCATTTTATGCCGTTTGCCAAGCGGGTTCATATTGATATCTCTGATGGCGTATTTGCGCCCCGTCAAACGGTAGGGATCGGCCAACTGTGGTGGCCTCAGTCGTGGACGGTTGACATTCACGCTATGGTGGCGCGCCCTAGCGTGTACGTTGAGAAACTGATCAAGCTGCGGCCTAGTACAATTATTTTTCATGCCGAAGTTAAAGAGGATTTGATCCCTGTCTTGCAGCAGGTCAAGCAAGCTGGTATTCATGCTGGGGTAGCCCTGCAACGTACGACAGTGCCGGAGACAGTGGCGTCGTATATCGAAACAGCCGACTACGTGTCGATCGTCAGTGGTAAGCTGGGTGAGTTTGGTGGCAAAGCGCGAATGATGCAGTTGGAGAAAATCCGGCTAGTACGGGCTATTCACCCTCGGGTCGAGATTGGCTGGGATGGCGGCGTGACAGTAGATAATGTCTTCCATATTGCTCAGGGTGGTGCTGACGTGATTAGTGTTGGTGGAGCGATCAACCACGCCAAAGACCCGCAAGCGACGTACAACAAACTCCTTGCTGAGATGAATCGCCAGAGTGTGATTTAAGGCCCGCGCTATGCTACACTAAGGAGCGTGACACACATACCATTTCAGCTTCGTTCTTCCTATCAACCGACCGGTGATCAGCCACAGGCGATCGCTCAGCTACTTGGCGGCCTGGAGGCTGGTCAGCGCGAGCAGACACTACTTGGTGCGACGGGTAGCGGTAAGACCTTTACGATGGCAAATATTATCGCTCAGCGTGGCGTGCCGACGCTTGTTTTGGCACACAACAAGACGCTCGCGGCGCAGCTCTTTGGTGAGTTCAAACAGTTCTTTCCAGACAATGAAGTACACTACTTTGTCAGTTACTTTGATTATTATCAGCCAGAAGCGTATATTGCTAGCAGTGATACATACATCGAGAAGGATTCAGCCATCAATGAGGAAATCGACCGCCTCCGCCATGCGGCGACTGATGCATTACTCACGCGCCGCGATGTGATTATCGTTGCTAGTGTGAGCTGTATCTATGGCCTGGGTTCGCCAGCCGATTATTATGAGCTATCCGTCACAGTGCGCCAGGGTGAGCGGCGAGTTCAGGATAAATTTTTGCGCCAGCTGATGGATATCCAATACCATCGCAATGATATCGATTTTGCACGTGGTGCCTTTCGCGTCAAGGGCGATGTGGTCGATGTCTTTCCGGCGGGGCAAGAGACGGCCTATCGGGTGGAATTTTTTGGGGATGAGGTGGATCGAATTACGCACATCAACCCGCTCACTGGCGAGATCCTCGATGAGCCAGCGGAGTTTACCATCTTTCCGAGTAGTCACTATGCAACGCCTAAGGAGAAAATTAAGCAGGCGATTGACCGGATTCGACAAGAGTACGAGGAGCGTGAACAGTGGTTTGAGACGCACGGTAAGCTGCTTGAGGCGCAGCGCTTGAGCCAGCGCACCAAGTACGATCTGGAAATGCTCGAGCAGACTGGCTTCGTGAAGGGGATTGAGAACTATAGTCGCTATCTCACCAACCGCGAAGCGGGTGAGCAGCCAGCTACCTTGCTCGATTACTTTCCTGACGATTTCTTGATGCTGATCGACGAGAGTCACGTAACCGTCCCCCAAGTGCGCGCGATGTATAATGGCGACCGCGCTCGCAAAGAAGTGCTGGTGGAGCATGGCTTTCGCCTGCCAAGCGCGCTAGACAATCGTCCACTGCGCTTTGATGAATTTGATAAACATATCAACCAAGTGATTTACGTCTCTGCTACCCCTGGTGATTATGAGCTCGAGCGAAGCCCCGCACCCGCTCAGCAGGTGATTCGCCCCACTGGTTTGCTCGACCCAGAAATCATTGTTCGCCCAACTGAAGGGCAAGTGGATGACCTCATTGCGGAAATTCGCGAGCGTACCAGCCAGCAGCAACGCGTGCTCGTGACAACGCTCACCAAGCGAATGGCTGAGGATCTCTCTACCTACCTGACAGACCTCGGCATCAAGACGGCCTATATCCACAGCGAGATAGACACGCTCGAGCGCGGTGATATTCTACGTGATCTGCGTATGGGCCTGTATGATGTACTAGTGGGGATCAACCTCTTGCGTGAGGGGATCGATTTGCCAGAGGTCAGCTTGGTAGCGATTATGGATGCCGACAAAGAAGGCTTCCTCCGTAGCGAGCGCAGCCTCATCCAGACAATTGGCCGGGCAGCTCGCCACGTTGAGGGCAGGGTAATTATGTATGGTGATAGTATCACCGATAGTATGCGCCGAGCGATTGACGAAACCAAACGCCGACGCGAAATTCAGCAGGCATACAATCGCGAGCATGGCATTACACCGCGTGGCATTAATAAAGCAATCGACGAAGGCCTGCGCTCCATCATCCCGCAAAAAGAGGATGACGCGCCCAAACTTGATCTGCGTAAAATCCCCAAGGACGAATATAAGAGCCTTATAAAAGACCTGACTGGCCAAATGAATCTCGCTAGTGCCAATCTTGAGTTTGAGCGAGCAGCCGAATTGCGAGATCTGATCGCTGAGGTGAAGAGTAAGTTGTAGATTTTTATAACTAGTAGTAACTAGTATTTTATATGATTCTCTATTATAGAAACAATACAACAGTAATTTTGGGGTATTAACATACCATTGTAGGAAATAGTGCTTGACAAAGTAAAAAGAAAAAGTCTACTCCCCTTTGATAGCCTTGTTTCAAGAATAGTAGCATCTTCAGGTATATTATCATACAATTTGGTATAATTTCCTGAATTTTTTATTTTTTTATAAACTAAGCCTTGCGGAAGGGTTTTTGATTGAGAAATTTGCTGAAGTTGCTTAATTAAATTTTTGCACTTAGATTTATTATTTAGTTTATGTAACTCGCACATTGACTGATTATAGTAATCGAATATAAGATGATAATTATAGATATCTGTAGATTCTTCAGAAATAGACGAGTTAAGTGCTACTGAACTTGGTAGCCTCCCAGCCATAAGCTTATCAGAAGACTCCTTTACCTGTTGTTCTATAGCTCGTACTTGTCTTATATTCTTGCGATCAGTTTTGCGCTTCCTTGAGTTTTTGCCCATAGTATTTCTTGATGCTATCTGGAGATATAATAGCTTGCGATATTTCAAATGGTTTATAACCTTCTCGCGCATCTTGCCATGGCTGCTCGGTATGTGTAAGAGCCTCTAAATAATCTGCGTCATACTTTCCATATACTGTTAAAATATCATCTACTACTGAAGCGACCCCTTCATCAATGTTAATAATATTATGATTTTCTATTACGCTAGATGGGATAGGATTGAATGCAAATTTTTTGAACTCTCTATAGACACTTGGAACTGCTGGCCCATGTATCCACGCTTCAATATCATCAGAGAATGCCTTTCTGTTATGAAATACTAAAGTCCAAGATTGAGTATAATATAAAAGCTTCTGTAATTTTTTATTGCTAACTCCTTTTATGCCCTTAATATGAGCCTGCTTGATAATGTAGTAAGATAAATCTATTGCACTTGTATCTGCACTCATTTTGTACTAGCTCCAACTAATGTATACAAACCATTATAACAGATGATAATATTTAGGCGTATGCATAGAGTATATTTTGCTGTAGCATAATTTTTTACATTTAATCAATGTGGTACAATATATCCATAATGAGTAGTATTACCACTGAAGATGTGCAGCACCTTGCACAATTAAGTTCGATTAGTCTTGGTGATTCAGCCGACGTTGCTGCGCTGCGCCAAAACCTCGAGGATATCCTGCATTACATCGAGCAGTTATCCACCCTCGACACGACTGGTGTCGAGCCAACCTACCAAGTAACTGGCCTGACTAATGTGTGGCGGCCTGACACAATAGATGCTAGCGACGTATCGCGCGAGCAGCTATTGGGGCTAGCCGCCGAGCAGGCAGATAAGTGTGTAAAAGTACCGAAGGTGTTGTGATATGAATATTACAGAGAGAGTTGCTCAGATCAAACAAGGCCAGACATCGGCTACTGCCCAGGTGCAAGCGGCTTTGCAGCGGGCGCGTGACGCTAAGGAATACCACGCCCTGCTGAGCCTGACAGAAGAGCGGGCACTGCAGCGGGCACGAGAAATTGATGAGGCACTAGCTCGGGGCGAGGACGCTGGAGTGCTGGCTGGCGTGCCGTTCGTCGTTAAGGATAATTATCTTGCGTATGGTGCGCCAAGTACGGCAGCCAGCAAGATGCTTGAGAACTTTGATACGCCTCTTCAGGCAACAGTGGTAGATAAGCTTGAAGCAGCTGGGGCGATCTGCATTGGCAAGAGTAACCTCGATGCCTTTGCACATGGTGGGAGCACAGAGAACTCATACTTTGGTGCTACACACAATGCTGTCGACAAGACGAAAGTCGCTGGCGGCAGTAGTGGTGGCTCGGCTGTGGTGACGGCGCTCGACATTGTGCCATTTGCCTTAGGGACAGATACGGGAGGCTCGATTCGCCAACCCGCCAGTTTCAATGGTGTGTATGGTATCAAGCCAACCTATGGTACAGCCAGCCGCTATGGTGTCGTGGCAATGGCCTCGAGCACTGATACGATGGGCTGCTTTGCACGCAGTGCTGAGGATGTTGCTGTGGTGATGAGCGTCATGGCTGGCCAAGACCCGAAGGATATGACGACGCTGCCCGACTTCTTCGCGCCTGCGACAGAGACGCCGCAGCAGCTGAAAATCGGTATCATCAACGAAGCAATGGGCGATGGTGTTGATGCGGAGGTACGGCAGGCGGTTAGCCAGTATGCCGATACGCTGCGATCGCACGGCCATACTGTTGAGACAGTGAGTATGCCGATGCTCCAGCACGCTCTTGCGATCTACTACATCGTTGTGCCAGCTGAGATATCAAGCAACCTGGCGCGCTACGATGGTGTACGCTATGGCCACCGAGCTGAGGGAGTTAAGACACTGGCCGAACTTTATGGTCGGAGTCGCGACGAAGGCTTTATGCCAGAGAACAAGCGGCGCATTATGATTGGGAGCTACGTGCTGAGTAGTGGGTACTTCGACGCGTACTATCTCCAGGCGCAAAAAGCGCGGACATTGCTCATCAACGAATTTAACGCTCTGTTTGAGAAATACGACATGCTTCTTTTGCCGACAGCACCAACTCCTGCCTTTGGTCTTGGTGAAAACAGCGACGACCCGCTTAAGATGTATCTCGCGGATATCATGACAGTGCCAGCTAGTCTGGCAGGCTTACCTGCACTGAATGTGCCGGCTGGAGTGAGCCAGGCGGGCTTGCCGATCGGTGCGCAGTTGATTGGCCCCATGCAGAGTGATGCAACGCTGCTTGCTGTGGCAACCCAAGCCGCTACAGAAAGGAGCGCCTGATGTCTGGCAGTGTCACGATCCTTTTGGTGGGTATTATTATTATTGCTGCGATCTTGGTTGTCGTTGTTGCCCTGACGCGCCAGGGCGGTAAGGTGCTCAATGTCGAGAAATACCAAGCACGCTGGCTTGCCATTGAGAACAGCCTCGATAAATCCAACATTGGCACGTATCAGCTAGCTATCTTCGAGGCAGATAAGTTGCTCGATCTTGCTCTCCGCGAACGTGGCTTTGCTGGCGACACGATGGGCGAGCGCATGAAGTCGGCTCGCGAACAATGGAGCAATAGCAACCACGTATGGGGTGCTCACAAGGTGCGCAACAAGCTGGCACACGAGGCTAATGTGCGGCTCTCACGCGAGATTGCCTTGCGGGCATTAGCCGCGTATAAACAGGGGTTAAAGGATTTGGGAGCGATATAATTATGGCAGTTTCTCACGATGTTTTGCAAAAATATGAAGTGACGGTTGGTATCGAATGCCACGTACAGTTGGCAACCGACACAAAACTCTTCAGCCCAGCAGACAATGACGCCCGCGATGCCGAGCCTAATAGCAAAGTCCACCCGATCGATTTTGGCCTGCCTGGTATGCTACCAGTCCTGAATCGTCACGCTGTCGATCTTGCGATTCGGGCTGGCAAGGCACTCAATGCGCCCATCGCTCGTATTTCGCGCTTCGATCGTAAGCATTATTTCTATCCAGATCTACCGAAAGGCTACCAGACGAGCCAGATGTACCAGCCAATTATCTTGGCGGGCTATGTCGATGTGCCGCTTGACGATGGTAGTACCACGCGCGTCCGGATCGACCATGCTCACATGGAGGAAGATGCTGGCAAGCTAACACACCACGATGGTTACTCATTGGTCGATCTCAATCGAGCAGGTACACCACTGATCGAGATCGTCTCGCAGCCTGATATTCACTCAGCAGCCGAGGCCCGTGCCTACGCAGCAGAGCTTCACAAGCTCATGACCTATGCTGGCGTCACACACGGCGATCTTTACCATGGTAATATGCGCTTTGATGTCAATATCTCAATCGCGCCAAAGGGCTCAGATCAGCTTGGTACACGTGCTGAAGTGAAGAATCTCAATAGCTTCCGCAGCGTAGAAAAGGCGGTGGAATATGAATATGCACGCCAGGCAGCTTTGCTCGAGCGCGGTGAGCGTGTTGTGCAAGAAACCCGTGGCTGGAGTGACGATAAAGGCATCACCACGAGCCAGCGCAGCAAAGAGGATGCCCAGGACTATCGCTACATGCCCGACCCAGACATTCCACCAATTGTCTTGACGGACGAAGAGATTGCTCGTGTTCAGCAGGATGTACCGACGATGCCAGGTGAATACCGTGCGCAGTGGCAGAGCCTTGCGCTGGATAACTCGGTGGTTAATACTGTGCTCAGTCATCAGCCACTGGCTATTTTGCTCAGTGATATCTACCCGCTCGAGCATAATGCTGCGTCGATTTTGCAATGGCTTGGCGTCGATGAGTCAGTGTATCAGCGGCTTGTCAAGCGGATCTTTAACTGGTTTGCCTCCACGCCAGAAGAGTTGATGGATATGAGTAAGGTTGAATCGGGTTTTGTTGGGCCGCGGCGACTCTTGCTGCTCTCGCAATTGGTGGAGGACAACAAAGTCAGCTCGACTGGCGCGAAGGAGCTCTTTCTCGACCTCTTTGACGAGCAATATACTGGCAAGATGCCTGAGGCGATTGCTGAGGCGAAGAACCTGCTCCAGGTATCAGACGAGGGGACGATTGGCGCGATTGTCGATGAGGTGATGAATGACCCAGCCAGTGCAGCGTCCATTGCCGATATCAAGGCCGGTAAGGATAAGGCAATTGGCTACCTCGTCGGGCAAGTCATGAAGCGCTCTCGCGGCAAAGCCAATCCAGCTCTGGCGCAGAAACTGATTCGTGAGAGGCTGAAGTGAGCAACTAAAGGATATACAAGGAGAATCATAATGAAACGACCAACAAAAGCAATCATCGCTGCCGCGGGTTTTGGTACGCGGTTCTTACCGCAGACGAAGGCCATGCCTAAGGAGATGATGCCACTGATCGATAAGCCGATCATTCAGTATGTGGTGGAGGAGCTCGTCCAGGCGGGGATTCGCGACATTATCATCGTGGGGAGTGCCAATAAGCGTGCGATCGAAGACCACTTTGATGTGCCAAATGAGGATCTGCTAGCTAACCTCCGGGCTGGTGGGCCGAAGAAACAGCCATTGATCGATACCGTCAAGCAGCTCTCGGAGATGGCAAACTTCATCTACATCCGCCAAAAGGGTCCATACGGCAACGCGACGCCACTAGCCTGCGCAGCGCATCTCATCAACCGCGACGAGCCCGTCATTTATACCTTTGCCGATGACTTCATTGCTGCCAGTCCAAGCCGCTTCCAGCAGATGATCGCTGCATCGCAAGAGCTCGATGGTGCGGTACTATCGTGCAAAAAGATCGTCGATGATGCTGAGTTTGATCGCTACGGCGTTGTGGCTGGTCAGCAGCTATCGGACGGTGTTATTAAGATGAGCAACATCGTTGAAAAGCCAGGCAAGGCTAATGCGCCATCTGACCTCGCTAGTGTCAGTAGCTATATTTTGCCTGGCGAATTCTTTAGCTATCTCGAGCATGCGAAGGAGCATTTTGATGGGCATGGCGAGTTTACTGTCCAGCCTATTATGCAGCGGATGATTGATGACAATCACGCGTTCTTTGGTGTGGAGATTACCAATGGTACATACTATGACACTGGTGATAAGCTAGAGTATCTTAAGACCGTCGTGGATTTTGGCCTCAAAGACCCCGTGCTTGGCCCAGAGTTTGCAAAATACCTACGGACTCACTATACTGATACCCAGGCATAGTATATATGCTACTAACATAAAGGAGATACCGCATGGAGTGGGCCCAGATATTAGTTATCATGTTATCGGTATTGCTAGCGCTACTGCTGGTGCTTGCGATCGTCTTGACGATCATATTGATTCGCATTACGCAGCGGATTAGTGCTGTAGTCGAGTCGGCTGAACGCGTAGCAGCAAACCTCGAGGCAACGACTGATAATATCACCCGGGTTACCTCGCCGTTTTGGCTAGCCAAGACCGCTGTGTCTTCAATCAAAAAATTGTTTACCACCAAACATAATCGATAAAGGAGGGATATATGTCGAAAGGTAAATTTGTGCTTGGTGCAGCAATCGGTGCTGCCGCTGGCGTGGTGGCTGGACTCTTAACAGCGCCAAAGTCAGGCAAAGAGACGCGAGCTGACCTCAAGAAGAAGGCACGTGAGCTCAAGCAAGACGCCGCTACAAAGGGTGACGAATTGCGCGCTAAGGGCGAGAAGGCATACTACGACGCGCGTGATGCCGCTCGTGACCTGCACGACCGCAGTGGCCGCGCTTTGCGCAGTGCTCGCGATGAGTTTGCAAAGGACAAGAAGTAGCCAGTAGGCGACAAAGGATGCGGTGAATATTCTCCTTATAGGCAGAATGCTCACCGCATCTTCGTAATTATCATTATTATGGCAAAGCAATCATCCCCACCGCAGTACTCATCGGATGAGTCGGCGACTCGTGAGCAGCGTGACCACCCTGGGCTAGTTACTGGGCTTGCACGGCAGGTTAAACAAGCCAACGAGACCGATGCACGCAAGGCTATCCTCGAGGATTTATTTTACGATTTTCATCGTAGCCGCGCAGAAGTCTACAAAATGAACTTCATCCGCGGAATATTTTTCGGCCTCGGAAGCGTGCTTGGCGGGACGATTCTTGTGGCGCTGTTTGTTTGGCTGCTCAATGCTATTGGTCTCTTGGTGCCAGGCTTGGCAGACTTCATTGATAGTGTTATTAAGGTGATGAACGCACGGCACTGATATGCTATACGGGGGCAAGGCTCCCCATTTATTCTGCAGTAGATCGTCACACTCCACTAGATGGAGTGATGAACGACTGGCGCACGCAACGCGAGAGTAGTTGAGTTTATTTTTGCTAATCACAACGATGGAGTGTTGGCCTTATCGCTCGTTCATTTGCTATACTAAGGAGGTATGACTTCTCACTCATCAGCTTTGCAACCATCGGATTTTGTTCACCTGCACAACCACACTCATCACTCACTGCTTGATGGCTTAACGAAGATTGGTGACCTTGTAAGTACCGTCAAAGAGTATGGTATGACAGCGGCGGCCATCACTGACCACGGGACAATGAGTGGAGTGCTTGACTATTACAAGACGGCGAAGGCGGCGGGCATCAAGCCGATTCTTGGCATTGAAGCGTATGTTGCCGCTCGCTCGCGCTTCGATCGTGATCCCGCTAAGGATAAAATGCGCTACCACCTGACTATCATTGCGATGAATAATCAGGGATACCATAACCTGATGCGACTGAGTACGAAGGCAAACCTAGAGGGGATGTACTATAAGCCGCGGATCGACCATGACCTCCTAGAGGAGCTCAACGAAGGGCTGATTGTCCTAAGCGGCTGTGCAAGTGGTGAGATTGGTGAGGCGCTGCGCTATGACGACTATGCCAAGGCAGTCGAGATCGCTCAGTGGTATAAGCGTGTCTTTGGCGACCGCTACTATCTGGAATTGCAAGACCATGGCCACCCCGAGTCTAATACGCACTGGGACGTACAGGCGAAGATTAATGATGGTCTGCGCCGTATGGCTGAGGAGCTGGACATCCCTCTAGTGGTGACGTGCGATGGCCATTACTTGACGCATGACTTCCAGGATGCACATGAGATATTGCTCTGCGTGGGGACGGGCTCATTCTTGAGTGACGAAAAGCGGATGAGCCTGAAGGATTTTGAGCTCCATCTGACTGACCCGCGCGATATCATTACTCGCTGGGGAAGAGAGCTACCCGAGGCTATAACCAACACTAAGCAGATTGCCGACCGCTGCACTGTTGATATCGAGCTGGGCAAAATCCTCATCCCAAAGTACCCATTGCCTGAAGGCGAGACGAGCGAACATAGCTATTTACACAAGCTAGTGTATCGTGGTCTGGCCCAGCGTTACAATGGTGCAAAACCTGAAGATACTGCTGATCAGCTCCCCGAGCAAATTATTCCCACTTTGGCCGACAGTGTGCGTGAGCGGGCTAAGATGGAGCTAGGTGTGATGGCAAGCATGGGGTATGAGGGGTACTTTTTGATTGTGCAGGATTTTATTAACTGGGGTAAGAGTCAAGGGATTGTCTTTGGACCAGGCCGGGGTAGTGCCGCAGGATCGATCATTGCGTATGCGCTTAATATCACCGATCTTGATCCGCTCAAGTACGGTCTACTCTTTGAGCGGTTTCTGAACCCCGACCGCATTAGCATGCCTGATATCGATGTCGACATCCAGGATACGCGGCGCGATGAGGTAATCGACTACTGTGCAAATAAATATGGTCACGACCACGTCAGTAATATCGTCACCTTTGGTAAAATGGCGGCTCGGGCGGCGGTGCGTGATGTCGCGCGCGTGCTGGAGGTGCCGTATGCCGAAAGTGACCGCCTGGCCAAAATGGTGCCACCACCCGCCCAGGGGCGGCACATCCCGCTGGCAGTCAGCACTAAAGAAGACCCTGACCTTAAGCATGAGTACGAGACGAACCCAACCGCTAAGCAAGTTTTTGATTATGCTATCCAGCTAGAGGGAACGATTCGCAGCCATGGGGTGCACGCGTGTGGTGTGGTGATTGCGCCCGACGAGCTTGTCAAATATATCCCACTTGAGCAGGCGCAGAAAGGTGTGGTAGCGACGCAATTTCCAATGGGTGAGGTAGAGGACCTTGGTCTGCTCAAGATGGACTTCCTTGGCCTATCGAACTTATCGATTATTAATAATGCAATGCGGATCATCCGCAAAGTCTATGGTGATACGATCGACCTCTCCACGCTACCGCTCGATGACGAAGCAACGTACAAGCTCTTTCAGCGGGGGGATACAACAGGGGTATTCCAGCTTGAGTCGGCTGGGATGAAACGTTATTTGCGCGCTCTCAAGCCATCGCACTTTGAGGATATCGTCGCAATGGTGGCACTGTACCGGCCAGGGCCAATGCAGTTTATCGATAGTTTTATTCGGCGCAAGCACGGTGAGGAGGAGATCACTTACCTTCACCCGGGGATGAAGAGCTCACTTGAGAACACGTATGGTATTTTGGTCTATCAAGAGCAGTTTATGCAGATCTCTAAGGAGTGGTGCGGCTTTACTGGTGGGCAGGCCGACACCCTACGTAAGGCCGTTGGTAAGAAAAAGATCGACCTAATGAAGAAGGTTAAGCCGGAGTTTGTCGAAGGAGCAGTGAAGGTCGGTGGAGCGACGCGCGAGATGGCCGAGACATTTTGGACGCAGCTGGAGGAGTTTGCCAACTACTGCTTTAATAAAAGCCACGCAGCGTGCTATGGGCTCATCGCCTACTGGACGGCATATCTCAAGGCGCACTACCCCGATGCCTTTATGGCGGCCTTGATGACAAGTGACCATGATGACGTCGACCGACTAGCGATCGAGATCACCGAGTGTAAGCATATGGGCCTAACGGTACTCAACCCCGATGTCAATGAATCATACGAGGAATTTGCTGTGGTACCAGGCAAGAAACAGATCCGCTTTGGTATGGCAGCAGTGAAGGGTGTCGGTGTGGGAGCAGTGGAAGAGATCGTCAAGATGCGTGACCGCGATGGGAAGTTTGCTACGGTGGAGGACTTTGCCAAGCGTGTCTCGACCAGCAAGTGCAACAAGCGAGTTTGGGAGTCGCTTATTAAGTCAGGCGGCTTTGATGCGCTGGGTGATCGCTCTGATCTTCTCTTTAATCTTGAGAATGTCCTTGCTTTTGCGAGTAAATTACAGAAGGAAGCGCTGAGCGGCCAGACTGACCTCTTCGGTAGCCTCGCCGACAGCTCTACAGAAGTTATGCCGTCGATTGAGCTTAAGCCAGCGCCTGTCAAACACACTGACAAAGAGCGCCTCATGTGGGAGCGCGAGCTGATTGGCCTCTATATTAGTGCGCACCCGCTCGACCACTACGACACGTTCTTTGCTGAGCAGACCGTGCCACTGCGCAATGTTTCACCACAGATCGACGGCCAGACAGTGACGATCGGTGGCCTCGTGACGCGCTTGCGGACGATTGTGACGAAGTCGGGCAGTAAGATGGCTTTTGTAGGAATTGAGGACAAATCGGGTGAGAGTGAGATTATTATCTTTCCGAACTTATACGAGAAGCTTGCTGGCCAGCTGGAGCAAGATGTGGTAATCACTGCCAGCGGCAAGGTGAGCGCGCGCGATCGTGATGGCAACCTTGGTGATGAAGCAAAGCTAATTGCCAATGAAATCACCGTCGTGACCGATACCGACTTAGCCGAATATCAAGCAACTGGTCGCACGATGTCTGCACCAACCGGCCCAGCAGCTACGCCGCGCCGCCGGTCATCGTCGCAAAAAAATACCCAGCGTTCAGCACAAGCATCGGCACGTGCAGCCGCATCAGTGCCAGTAGGGCCACCACCCAAACCGCTTGATACGCTCCCAACGGTCTATGTGCGGGTCAAGAACCCCGATGATATGGCTGCTCTTACGAAGTTTAAGCAGTTGTGTACGCAAAACCCAGGCCAGCACGATATTATTATGATGCTCGGTGATGACAAAACGTCGGCGATTCGCCTGCCATTCCGGGTCGACGCGCAGCAGCGGCTACAAAATGAACTTGCACAAATCCTCGGTAAAGACTGCGTTGTTGTTAAATAATGCCGTCCCCGCGTAGGGGGTGACTCGCGCCGCCCTGGGAGTCTGCTGGCTGCGCGTGTAATTTTTACTTCGAACAGTAGCGTCTACGACCAGGGCGGCGCGAGGCCAGATACTTGCGAGGCGAGCGAAATAAGCTCAAGCACAGGCAAGTTGTGAACGGTGGCTTGGTCATGCCACCTCCTGCTAGTATAACCCGATATTTGCCATAACGCAAACAAAATGGGTACATATATGCTGCAACTATCCAGCAGTTGTGAGTGCATAGAGCGCAATACCGGTTGCGACCGACACATTAAACGACTCCTTCTGTCCATACATCGGAATCTCGATGATGTCATCCACAAGCATGAGCGTCTCGGCTGGAATACCATGGACTTCTTCGCCAAGCAAGAGGACAAGTTTGCTTGGCGGCTGATACTGCTGGAGAGAAACAGAGGTAGAGGCTTGCTCAAGCGCAACAATGCGATAGCTAGCAAACTGCTCAAGGTCAAGCTCTGGCTGGTAATCGAACGGCACGAGAGCTTCGGCACCAAGCGCCGTCTTGTGGATTTGCCGGGTGATCTTTTCACGGATGTGCGGCAAACGTGGGTCGGCTCGCGCTGTCTCTTCAGGCTGGTAGGCACAGTGCGGTGGAGTTGGCTGAAGGGCAAGATCAGGGTAGGGCGTGTAGCCACTGAGGATAAGCTGCTGCACACCAAATCCTTCGCAGGTACGAAAGATCGCTCCGACATTGTGCGTTGAGCGGATGTTGTGCGCGATAACAATAATCTCTGGCATAGTTGTATTATACCTGAAGTGCTTTGGACTTACCCCCTATATTTACCACGAGCTTTTTGTTACACTAAGAAGGATGAATGAAGATGAAGTCCAACAACGTCGTCGCCAGCAAGATGAGGCGTCGACCGAGCAACGCTCGCGCATTCTTGGCCTCAAATACCTTGATATGCGCCCCATCGAGGAGACACTGCCACTAGCACGCGACCTAATGACGATCGAGGAGATGCACAACCTCTATATGCTGCCGCTGACTGATGGTAATGAGCAGGAATCGTATCAGTTTGCCGTTACGACACAAACGCCCCAGTCCGTTATTCAGCGGACGCGGCGTACCTATCAAGACCAGGGGTTGCCTGTCGATTTCTATCTGATTAGTCTCAGCGCCTACCGCGTGCTGATGAACCGCTTCGACCCACCGAAGAAGATTGTCTATGATGATATCAAGATTGCCAAAGCGGGCGACAGCGAGACCATTGCCGAGGTGAGCCAGACGCTTGGGCGAGTCAGTAGTGAGGAGGTTTTCGACTTCTTGATCAACCAGGCGGATATGCTCGGTGCGAGCGACATCCACATCGAGAATGAGCGCCATGATATCCGGATTCGCCTCCGTGTCGATGGTGCGCTCCACCCCGTAGCGACGATTAGTCGCAGCCGCTACCGCGTGATCATGGGTGAGCTCGCCAGCCGTGCTGGTGTGTCGAGTGCTTCGATGGAGCCGCAGTCAGGTCACATCCAAAAGGATGTAACGCATGGCAATGCGACGCATTTGCTCAACATCCGCGTTGAGACTGTGCCGACCATGTATGGGCAGGATGCCGTGCTACGTCTCTTTAACTTCGACGAGAGCTTGCTCAATCTTGATTTGCTGGGTATTCCGCCTAAGCAGCGCCAGCAGATTGATGAAATTGTGAGTCATCCGCGTGGCCTTGTGCTGATGGTCGGACCAACGGGCTCGGGTAAGTCTACCACGCTCTATAGTATGCTCAATGCCCTCAACACGACCGACCGCAAGATCATTACGCTAGAGGATCCAATCGAATATGGCTTGGCTGGCATCTCGCAGATCCCGATTAATACGAGCGCCGGTGGGAGCTTTGGCGAGGGCTTGCGCAGTGTGCTTCGTCTTGACCCAGATGTCGTGATGGTGGGTGAGATCCGCGATGTCGATACGGCGCGCACAGCCATTCAAGCGTCTATTACTGGTCACTTGGTGATGTCGAGCTTCCACGCCAATAGCAGTAGCGCGGCCTTTAGCCGGATGATCGACCTGATTGGTGTGAATCCGATTTTTGCCAGTGCTATTCGCCTTGTGGTGGCGCAGCGTTTGGTGCGGCGGCTTGTGGATGAGACCAAGGAAGCCTATGAGCCAGACGACGCCACGCGGAGTTATGTCAAGCGAGTCCTTGCTGATATTCCTGAAGAGGTAGAGCATCCCGATCTCGACACCTTCAAGCTCTGGCGGCCAGTGCCAAGTGATGATGCGCCGTTTGGCTACAAGGGCCGCATGGTGATTATGGAGCAGCTTATCGTGACCCCAGGTATTCAGAAGTTCATCCGCGGAGACTTTACCGACGTTCACCCAGATGTCATCGAAAAAGCCGCCCAGCGCGAAGGTATGCTCACCCTCGAACAGATTGGCGTATTAGCTGCCCTGCGCGGCGAGACAACGCTTGAGGAAGTCGGGCGGGTGATATAACACTGGGGTGTACGCTTGCTGTATATTCTCTCATTGATTATGCGTACATACCAAGCAAGGCGTGCTGGCTCATAACTTTGACGCCTATCATATATTCTGCTACGATAATATCACATGTTGAAGCC
This sequence comes from Candidatus Saccharimonadota bacterium, assembly GCA_013333645.2. Lineage (GTDB taxonomy): Bacteria > Patescibacteriota > Saccharimonadia > Saccharimonadales > Saccharimonadaceae > Saccharimonas. Next base: position 59,058 of record JABCOK020000017.1, read on the forward strand.
GAAGCCATTATCGAGCGAACAGTACCCTTCGCAAGAGCAGCTCGTGGGGGAGTGTAGCGAACAAGAGCTAACCGAAAAAGGGGCGTGTATTTATGTAGCGTTTGATGTTATGAATAGCGTCTTAGAAAAGATGGGCGGCAAGGCAGCACACGCCGGATCTTTTAAGAATGGCCTTGCTATATCTCTCGATAGCGCAGTGGCAAGCATTGGCAAATATCGAATCGACCCGCTCAATCTGACTGACCTCATGTCGCGTATTTATAATAGCAGCCCACACGATAAAGGCGCGTGGAAATTTACAAACCAGCGACTATACCCAGAGGCAAAAGAACGATCAAAAGACTTGGTGATGCACCAGTATGAAGAAGTTGTGCTCGAGCATTTAGCGGCAATAGAAACGATATTTCTTGGTGATAGCCGAGGGGTCGACTGGAGTGGCCAGTACGATGTATCAGTACCGACTGTCAAGAGCTGGCGACGCAAAAAGCAGCTTGACCCGCATACTGCAACAGAGGTATATCAGCAATTTGCTCAGCAGGCTGTCGAAAGAGCAGCCCAGCAATTGCGCCCAGCGATAGATACGGATCGCCGCACGCTCGAGCAGTATGAACTGAGCCAGACAGAGGTCGATGATATATGCAGTGCACAGACCCCGTACCTCACAGCCTTTGCGAGCGCATACGAGGCACTATATACGCAGGCAAAACCAGTCGCCAACGCCCACCAGTATTTCCAGCTTGTTTATAGCAAGAGGCTATATCGGCTCAGCCAGCATATTACGGCCGAAGCGCCAGTTATCAAGCAATTGCAAAGACAAATATATCAATGGTATGACCGGCCAGACCAAGAAATCGTTGATGATCTTGCCCTCGAGTGTGCTGAGCGGCTCTGGAGTGACGACCTGAAGCAGACGATTCATCAGCAGCTTGCTACGGAATCGGATAATGCTATTGTCGACGCGCTGCGCTGGCTTGAGCAGCAGCTTGACGACTACCAGCCAGAGCGCAGCCAGGATAACCGCGCGGCCGTTATGCAGCTTGACGAACCACCACGGGAGACAACTCTGCAAGCGGCTGAGCCAGCTCACAAAGCGGTGAACTATAGCAAAACGCATGAGCAAAAACAAGCAATAACAGAGGTGCAGCTGGATACGGCGATTGCTCCGTGGCTGGGCCAAGACGGTGAGCGCCTGCCTCCAGTTGATGTACTTGTCGATAATGGGGCTGGAGTGCTTGTGCTTGACTGCCGGACGAAAGCAGCCAAAGATATCGAGCACCAGATGGCTGGCTACGAGACAGCAGAAAAGCAGCAGGGCATCATCAGTGAGGTGCTCGGCAGATTGACGCATTATGCTGATGCAGCGCTCAACGAGCATGGCCTCAAGCAGACGCACGCGATGAGTAGGCTCAATGATATACGCCACAGCTCACCATATAAAGCGCATACGATCTGGTATAACAAAACAGTCAGCCGAAATGTTATCCGTGTCTATGTTGCGGATGTGAGTGTCGCCAAAATACCGAATCGGCGTCTGCGATCTCAGCTAAAAAAGCGCGGAATCAAGCACACCCTGCTCTTTGTCGGTGCATGTGATAAGCAGCACCAGCTCGATATGCTGCAGCACATCACCCAGCAAGATCGCAAACGCATCAGAGGGAATGGCGCTGGGTCGGTCTGATGCGCTGCCAAAGCGAATAGCGCCTAATACAAAAGGCCGGTACATGTCAGTATCGGCCTTTGTGGTTTTATATGATAGATAGCCTACCGAATAACCTTCGCCACAGTCTCCACTACGCGTTCATCGAACGGTGAGGGGATGACGTAGTCTGCTGTGGGTTCATCGACCAGTGCTGCCAGCGCCTGGGCGGCGGCGAGCTTGTGCTCGTCGGTGATTTTTTGCACGCCGTTATCCAGCGCGCCGCGGAAGATGCCCGGGAAGGCCAGGGCGTTATTGACTTGGTTGGGGAAGTCGCTGCGGCCAGTGGCGATGACGGCAGCGCCGGCTGCTTTGGCGCTATCTGGTATGATCTCTGGTACTGGGTTGGCCAGGGCAAAGATAATCGGGTCTTTAGCCATCACGCCAACAAGTTCTGGAGTCAGCAGCCCGGCGCGCGATACGCCAACGAATACATCAGCACCGGCCATGGCGTCCTCCATTGACCCCTGCTGCGCGGCGTCAACATAGGCAAGCAAGGCGGTTTTTTCGGCGTTGAGATCAGTGCGGTGGCTGCCCACGATGCCTTTACTGTCGACCGCCACGATGTGTCGAGCGCCATAGGTGTGCAATAGCTTAATAATAGCAGTACCAGCAGCGCCAGCACCGACCACGACGAATTTACTATCAGCTAGGCTGCGGCCCGTCAGCTTGGCAGCGTTAATCAGCCCAGCCAGTACCACTACGGCAGTACCGTGCTGGTCGTCGTGGAAGACGGGGATGTCCAGCTCGGCCTTAAGGCGTTCTTCAATCTCAAAGCACTGAGGTGCGGCGATATCCTCAAGGTTAATCGCGCCAAAGCTTGGCGCGATCGCCTTAACCACAGCAATAATCTCCTCTGGCTGGTGCACGTCCAGCACGATTGGCACGGCATCTACACCAGCAAAGTGCTTAAACAGCAGCGCCTTACCTTCCATAACCGGCATGGCTGCCTTGGGGCCGAGGTTGCCCAGGCCTAGGACGGCCGAGCCATCGCTAATGACTGCCACGAGGTTATTCGTCCAGGTGTAGGTGGGTAGAGTAGTGGGATCATCTGCAATTGCCTTGCTGACTGCGCCCACACCAGGGCTGTAGTAGCTGCTGAGTTTATCACGATCAAGCTCATCACTATCGCGCAAGCTGGTGGTGATTTTGCCCTTATATTTTTTGTGTAGGTCGAGTGCGAGTTTGTTATAATCCATAAACTCTAGTATACCGCACACAGGCGAGAAAGAGAAAGGAGTAGTACAAGGATAAACAGCCGTTATTGCAATACTTTCGCGCCAAATGCTATTATATGATGTATGATACAAACCGAGCAAGGAGCTCTGTATAGCCGCAGTAGCTCATAATACGGAGTGATAATGAACAAATCCATAGATCAGCAGCCACCTCATCACGAGTATGCATCTACAAGAATAGAAGTTGCAATCAAAGAAGATAATAAACTTCATAGAAAATTCAAGCTGGCCCTTCGTGACGAGAAGAAATCAAAACACGAGAAGGATACTTATATGCGGGCCAAGTCGATAATTAAAAACGACCAGCAAGAAGCGCTCGAGGAGCTTGTGCAGACTGGCGAGAGGAGCACGGTGCCACCAGGTGTTCTCCAACGCTACCAAGAGGAGCGAGCAATCTGCGAGGCTACGCTTGCCGCAATAGCCGAAGAAGAAAGACAATCAATGGAGGAGGATGGCGGTTATGAAGCAGAAGATGAAGTGATGGAAGCTGCAACGCATCTTGGCTATGCGCCATTGATGCCCGATGAAGCAGCAGAGCAGGCTAATGAAATATATAACGCAACCCCGCTTGGCAAAGATGTACAGCAGCGGCGCCAAATCGTTAAAGATAGGATTGGTGAGATCAATGCCGAGCTGGCATATTATATGGGCCTCGCGGAGCCACCCTTGGCGGTTATATCTGAGGAAACAGCAATTCGTATCTGGGGCAATGAGGCATTCGTCAAGACACAATCGGCTGGTGAGGTAGGCGAGCCTGGGTATATTGATGTCTTCCCTGATGATGACCGAACATCGCGCTCAGGCAACAAGCTGGGATATGGTAGCCGCATGACACCAGAGTTTATTAAAAAAGACGCCAGTCAGCGGCTAGCGGAGGTTCTTGCAGAATCTGCTGGTGAAATATGGACAGTGCAAGAGCTGGGCGATGCAATTTATGATCCAAGCAAAGTGCAAACAAAGCTCGAGCGGTATAAGCGAGCGAGTATCTTACTATACAGTGCACAAAGATCAGATCGCCCCGTCATGATTATTACAGAAGAGCTGGAGTATAGCGGCCTTGTACTGCAGCGTGGGCAGCGATACACCATTGATGAGCATGGTCGGCGACGTAAGTCAATCACCGTCTATCGTGCGGTGCCGGCAGACATTGCTATGCAAGGACTAACAGAAGAGATGCCAGTAGGTGGCCGCGCCAAACAACAGATTCGTTGGACGCTATATGGCACTACAGCTGCAGCGCATGAAGCAGCCAACATTACTCGCGGTGAGGCGTTACCAGCTGCTGGTAGCGCAGAAAATGAAGCCTCGGCCAGCAGCGTGCCAGATATCGATGATGCACTGGCAAAGCGAGCACTCGAGGCTGTCCGTGCCGCCGCTGACCGTCAAGCAGCAGAAGCCAAAGAGCAGCAAGAAGCCCTCCGCGCTGCAGAGGCTGCCCTCAGCGCAGAAGTACGCGCCCAGATTAAGCAGCTCGTGGAACTTGCACAGCCACTGATAGATAGCTTGCGAGAAAATAGCGCTGACGATAATGCAGACAAGCAGGTATTTCCTATTCAAGATTTGCCCGAGATGGGAAGCCAGTACGCTTCTCAGCACGACCTAGAGATATTCCTCAACAAAGCTCGGCAGGTTGGGATTATTAACAAAAAACAGCTGCGCACTCGTGCGCTGCCGTCTGCTGGCGAGGCGCTTGTGCTTATCCTTTATGCATACGACTCGCAGACGATGTATGACCTAGTGCACAATGATGCTGCCAAGCGTGTGCTCCAGCGTAAATTCCAGCAAGCGTACGAGAACAGAGCTGCACAGGTAGTGAATGGTCGCGAAGGTGGAGCAAGCGCAGCTCAAGAAAACACCACCAGCTAAACTAGTTGCTATATATACGAAAGTGCGGTATAGTTTAGATTATAAATCCAAAATAGGCATCATCCACCAGTGATGATACAGAGAAAGAGGAGGAAAGAAAAATGAAGGGAAGTTCTGAGCGCTTAAGTTTCTGGGGTCGCGCAGAGAAAAAAGTATTGTCTGTTATTGCCTTGAGTGCTATAGGAGCTAGCGCCTTGGCAGGCTGTGGCTCTTCTGAAAAAGCACCACGAGACGAAGCACAACCAACTCAACCTGTTGCCACCGCCGAAGCAACACCGTCAGCAACCGCAGAACCATCTATCAAAGCGCCAGCGGACAAAAAGACTCCGCAGTCTGAGCGATCTCACTCCACTGACAAAGCAACGGAGATACCATCACCATCACACCCTTCATCGCCAGAGACAACACCATCTCCAACTCCAAACGAAACAGAGAATAATCAGGAGAAGATGCCCTCTGTTGCTGAGCTAGCAAAAGCCGTCAAAGAAGGGTCTGTGGATGTACTTGGTGGCGTCATCAAGGACGTTGATGAAGTAGGTAACGGCTACGTTGGCGTGCGACCTTTCTGCTTCCGTAAAGGCACAGGGTTTGGTCATGGATCGGGCGAAGTAATTGGGCTTTATACAGTTGATATGTCAACAGGTACACTGCGTTTATTTGACACAAAACTGCCAATGTTTGATAAATATGGCAGCCTAATTAGCACTAGTACGTGTAACG
>JABCOK020000018.1 GCA_013333645.2 Candidatus Saccharimonadota bacterium
GCCAGCCAATCGCTGTGCCAATAATGCCGCCAATAACGAGAAGGAGGGCAAGGCAGATGGTGATGATGGTTGCTCGGTGGCGAAGAGGGGATAATCGTTTCATATGTATAGTATACACCGCATGGTGATATGATGTTTGCTGGCTAGGTGCTGTTTGGATAGCAGTAGGGGTGTTTGGGCTGTGAGTAAGGATTTATTTTGTTGAATAGCCACCACATACCATAGCGGCAAAATTACCGAGTGCCTTGCCGACATCTTTCCACTGGCGACACCAAAACAGGTCGTGTGCGGTAATGAGCAGCGCTGCACCAATGATAATAAGTAGCATAGCTAAGGTATACCCTGCGAGAGATGACTGATTAATGAATAGCTGCAGCACATAGTATCCTGCCGCAAGCGCAAGACCAAAGATGATGAAGCTGAGGAGCTTGAAGAAAGTAATGCATGGTGATTTGATTATGGTACGATAGCAAAAATATGTCAACGACAGATATAGTATTTGACACAATAATAGTATCGCTCTATAGTTATGCGTATGTTTCAACCACCTCGCCCCCTCCTATATAACACAGCGCCACTAACAAGCCAGCAGCTCAAAGAACTCCTCAAGGAGTATGTTCAGCACTATCGCGAGCTGCTATGTACGCCTGATACCATGAAGCAATTACTCAGGCCACATTCGTATAGCGGCGCAAAGGCAGATGAGGTTGTGGATGCTGTCGTTGACATTGTCAATATATGGGGATATTACTTCTACCAGCCAACTGGTAAGACAGCTGCAAATCAGGAGAAAAAGCGTTTTGCGCAACAGCTGCTGCACGATATTCGCGCAATGGCTGACGAGATTCCTGATCTTGCGAAGGTTATGTCTGAGATTGAAGAGACAGTCTGGCAAAAGCTTGATTTAGAAGTGAACCAGCAATCAGCTGAATCCCTTGTGGCTGAGGCTGGTGATATCGATCGAAAAGAATTGTTTGATAGGTTGGTGACCCATTATGTACGGCTCAATGAGTATTATGATAGCGAGGGAGGAGCAACCGCTGAGCAGAAGGAGCAACTAGCCGATATTGTGCAGCATATGCGCACTGTTGTCGATGAGAGTATTGCTGCAAAACGTAAGATGTTTGCTAATCGCTATTGGTCAGTAGCAGCTGAGACTTTGTATAAAGCGCTTTTTCTCACTAGCCGTCTGTATCATATCAGTGGTGCTGATGAGGACTTTGAGCGGGTTTTGAATCTTGCCAGCCTATATCGCACAGCGATGTATAGTACGCTCGGTGAATCTGTACCAGCCCTACCCAGCCTTGATGATGCAGATATCGTACCACTCTCGCAGGCAGAGCTTAAGCGTGACAGAAAGGCTAGTACCTATATCTATGATGTTGAGTTTGTCGTTCTCTCACTGGTGGAGGACTGTCTGAGAGAAGGCCAGCCTGACAAGGCGCGCCAGATTGAGCGCTACCTCATTAATCCGTATATGCGTGCTGTTGCGGATACGTACTATGTTCTTAATCACGAAGATCCAACCGGCAAGAGACAAAAGCGCGCTGCAGCATACGTTATCGAAAGAGAGGACATAGCCTACGTAAAACATGGTGATGAGGATATCGATGATGAGATAGTCATCAATGAACTTGATAGTGGACGTATCGCTTTTGATGAGGAGATACGCCGTCGCTATATTACATATGTACGGCAGTCAGCAGCTACTGACAAAAATAATCATGTGATACTTGCTCTCGGGGCACTACAGCGATGTTGCGAGTACACCAATAGGGATCGTACTGCTATCTGCCAAGCTGTCTGGGAAAAATTACGGAGTACGCTTCGTCCTACAGAGCTCCCCCCAGTTATTATTAGTGCTGGACAGTTCGAATGCCTCTGTCTTTTATGGAAATACGGCGATGAAGATGAAGTGGACGATTGGCTTCAGCAGCAGTATCTGAATGATCCTAGCTACAATATAGTTAAATTCTGTCTCTTACGGTTTGCGTTTGATCCAAAGGTATTTGCAACACTGGAAGATATTATTATGAAAGACACAACAGGTCACCTCCAGCCGAAACTTAGTAGGACACTCAGGGATCTTCGATTCTATCTTTGTCGCGCGATAGAAGATGCGTTTCAGTGTGAAAAGCAGATAAAAGAATAGAGAACTGTGCTGCAATAATAAAGAGCCTAAAATAGTACTTAGGAGCGTTCTTAATAAAGTGATTTTTGAAAGACTGCTGCATCTTTCGCTTTCCTTTTCTCTATGCTATAATCCAGCACAACGGATGGTTGGTTGGCTCATAACAATATAATGCCCTGGGAGTGATTCAAGCAGAGGCCCGTTTGGGTGTGGGGCTCGTAGCATAAGAAAGGAGTTGTATGACTCAAACCAAACCAATCATAACGGTGGATGGCCTAACCAAAGCCTATGCCGGCACGCCAGTGGTGGATGGGATATCCTTCACGGTTAAGACGGGCGAGATTTTTGGCTTGCTGGGGCCCAACGGCGCTGGTAAGACCACGACGCTGGAGATGCTGGAGGCGCTGCGGCCGATTGACGCTGGCCGGGCGACCATTGACGGCATTGATGTTGCCAAGCAGCCCAAGCAAATTAAGCAAATTATCGGTATCCAACTGCAGTCGACCACCTTTTATGATAAGCTGACCCTGCGCGAGCAGCTGCGTATGTTTGCCAGCCTCTACGGTCGGCGCGTTGATGCTGATGCTTTGCTAGAGAAGGTGCAGCTCAGTGCCAAGGCGGGCAGCTATGTCGAGCAGCTCAGTGGTGGGCAAAAGCAGCGCTTTGCGATTGCCGCAACGCTTGTGAACCAGCCCAAGGTGCTCTTTTTGGATGAGCCGACGACGGGCCTGGATCCGCAAGCACGGCGTAACCTGTGGGAGCTGATCAAGACGATTCGCGATGAAGGCATTACCATTGTGCTCACCACTCACTATATGGATGAGGCCGAGCTGCTGTGCGACCGCCTAGCGATTATGGATGCGGGCAAAATTATCACCATCGATACGCCGCAGCATCTTATCGAGCAGCTGCTCGCCCGCGGCTTTACCAAGCAGCAAACGGTCGAGCCCGCCAACTTAGAGGATGTGTTTATTGATTTAACCGGCAAGGCCATTCGGGAGTAGATGATGCGAGTCAAGTCATATTGGATTGGAGTATATGGGCAGGTGCGCGCCCTGCAAAAGCGCTTTATGCGTGATGGGATGTCACTGTTTTTTACCTTTTTGTTCCCACTAATATTCCTCTTGGTGTTTGGCGCGATTTTTAATAACCAAACTACTAGCTTTGATGTGGCGATTATTAACCACTCGAAGAGCGAATTTGCCAAGCAATTTGTGGAGCGGGCCAAAGCAAATAACGACACGACGCTCAAGGTAAAGGACGTCAAGGATATGCAAGAAGCGCGCGAGAAGCTGAAGCACTCGGAGCTGAGTGGCATCATCGAGCTGCCAGCCGACTTTGGCGAAGCGAAGCCGGCCCAAGCGGTGCACAGTGAAGCCCAGCAGTCTGGCGCCCCTCAGCCCGGGCAGGGCAGTGCCACTAGCCAAACCCAAGCGCGTCCGAGCGGCACCCTGCGTGTGCTCTACGCCAAGGGCTCGGAGCAGTCTGGCAACACACTGACGGCTATTATGGGGCAGATTGTTAATGGTATTAATAAGGGTATGGGCCAGCCCGAGCCACCGCTAAAGGTGGCGGGCCAGGCTGTGGGCGATGAGCAGCTTAAGACCTTCGACTATACCTTTACTGGCCTGCTGGCCTTTAGTTTGCTGAGTATGGGGATCTTTGGCCTGGCTAACCAGATGCCGACGGAGAAGCAAAAGGGCTCCTACCGGCGCCTTCGGGCGTCGCCCTTTACGGCCGGGCAGCTGATCCTGGCAATGGGCATCCACTACACGATTGTATCGCTGCTGAGTGCTGCTATGATGCTGGTGGTGGGGATGAGTGTCTTTCACTTTACTATGCGGGGCGACTGGCTGTTAGCCGTGCCGTTTATCACCCTAGCGGCGCTGCTGATGGTGGGCTTTGGCCTCTTGATTGGCGGCTGGGCCAAGAACGAGAACCAGTCGGCACCGCTGGGTAACCTGGTAGCTTTCCCGATGATGTTCCTTTCCGGCACCTTCTTCCCGTCCTTCATGTTCCCGGAGTGGCTGCGCACGCTGAGCCAGTTCATCCCCATGACACCTGTGACCGATGGCCTGCGCCTCATTATGACCGAGCATGCCAGCCTGGCAGAGGTGCTGCCATACGCTGGCGCTGTTGGCCTATGGATGCTGGTGGTGTACATAGCGGCGATAAAGCTGTTCCGATGGGAATAACGAAATAACGAACAAGAGGAGGGGGAGATGCGCCGAAGCATGCAGGTGATGATAACAGGGGTGGTTATTGCTATAACCATCAGCCTGGTTGGCGCGGTGTGGTATCTTCAGCAGCATCGCCCCCAGCCTGCAGGGCAGACAGACGCTGCGAGGTTTCAGGCAGAGTATCCACGGGTTGCGGCGGATAACCGCTTTGTCTACGCACGTGATGTTGCTGTGCTCGATATACTAGAACATGGCACGGGCGTGGTGTTTCTTGGCTACCCGCAGTGCCCGTGGTGCCAGCGGCTGAGCGAGTATGTCGACCAAGCCGCTCGTGCTGAGGGTATTGCTGCGATTCACTATCCTAATATTCGTCAGGCACGTGCTAGTAAGAACGAGACATACCAAAAGCTGGTGGCACGTCTTGCGCCTTACCTCAGCAAGGATGAGAACGGCCAACCGCGGATTTTTGTGCCTGATGTGACGATCGTAAAGCGCGGGTCGATCGTATGGCGCTACAAGGAAGAACCAACTGGTGATAGCGCTATCACCCCCGATCGGTATTGGACTGCAGAGCGGGCCCAGCGGGTAGTCGCGCAGCTGCGGCGTGCGATGCAGACAATGAAGCACTAGACTGAGCATTATGCAGATAACAAAGAAGAAATACTACTATGACAGAGGAGATAATATGACGTATCGATTTATTCAAGATGCTTACCAAGCGCGGCGTGGTGGGTCGTCGCGGGTGCTTGATGTGTGCTGCGAAGGCTGCGCCAAGCATGTGACGTTTTACCAAAAGGATGGCCCAGGTTCGCTGCGGCGCATGTATGTCGACCGTTTTATCGATATGACTCCAGCTGGTGATGAGCTATGCTGCCCACACTGCCAGCGCGTCCTTGGTATTCTTATCACGTATGCCAAGGAAAACCGCCTGGCCTATCGGCTTTTTGTCGATGCGGTGACGAAGCGGATTGTGCCACGTCGGCAGGTAGGGTAGTATAACTACCTACGCCCAGTTGTTGGCTAGTTTGTATACTTGCTACAATATAAAAAGAATTGCAAGCTAGAGAAAGGGGCATTCTATGAGCGACTATACACCAGATTTTCGTGCTTACCCGGTCGACCAGGCAATTGATATTATTCGAGCGATTGCCGAGCATCGATGGCCCATGACCGTCGAAGAGGCTTTCTCGCTGCGAGACCAGTTCGGCTGGACACCCGCTCCCGACGATGGAAGATTTTTTGTCACCCCCGTCAGCAACGGAGAAGAAGACGGACACATAAGCCTGGCCGTCAACAACAATAAGTATGTATCCAGAATCGCTTTCCGCTTGACTAGCCTTGCCCCCTCGGACCCAGGTCCGGAAATTAGGGTATTGATACAGTCGGCCCGCTCAGAGTACGTTGCTGAACTTACATCACTGTACGGGACTGCAACCCCCGGCCTTAGCAGCAAGGTAGAAACTTTGTCTTGGTATTTGCCATCACGCGCGAGTGTCGGTTTAGGAGTCGCCACAAGACTCGTGTCCGCGACAATTGAATCGCCAGCGATGACTGATCTTACTGAAGCTGAAGAGAAGTATTTCGCTCAGTAAACAAACCCAAACTGCATAACATCGAGAGCGTCGAGTACCGTCAGTGGGATAATCATTCTCTACTGTCTAATCATCTGCATGTTTGGTGGTGAGGGTGCGCTGGGGTAAGAAGAGGGCAACAAGGAAGCCGGTGGCCATAAGTGCGGCGCTAATGATGAAAATGTGATGTAAGGAGTCGCTAAAGGCATTGAGAATGCGCCTCGTGTAGTCGTCTTGCTGCTGGCTCAGCTGCTGCTGGGCACGCGCGCGAGCTGGAGCAGGTAGGCGGGTCATGCCTTTGGCTGCACCCTGGCTGATGGTATCGCGCTGGCTGTTGATACGGAGCAGAGTATCGGCATTGAGCTCGCCATCAAGCTGCCGAGCGGCTTGTGGTGCGTGGCGCAGCGTCTGGATGTAGGGAATTTGATTGACATCGCCAAGGCTGTGTAAAATGCCACTAGTGAGCACGCCCGCAAAGATAGCCGTCCCCACCGTCGAACCAAGCCCGCGGAAGAGCTGCACGCTTGAGGTAGCAGCACCAAGATCCTGCTGGCGAAATTCATTTTGTACGGCGAGGGTAAGGATGGGCATACACATCCCCATGCCAAAGCCAGTGAGTACCATAATGATTGCCTCGTGCCAGTAAGGAGAAGTGGGCTGGAGCGTGATAAGCGAGAGAATGCTTGCTGCAGTGATGGCGCAGCCGACGACAATATAGCGCTTGTATACACCTGTCCGGCTGATAATCTGCCCTACACCGATAGAGCTGATCATCATCCCGCCTACCATTGGCAGGAGCATCAGGCCAGCCTGCGAGGCAGTCGCACCAAAGACTTGCTGATTAAACTGCGTGAGGTAGAGGATTGCTCCGAGAAAAGCGGCACCGAAGAGCAGGCTAATGAGCATAATCAGGCGGTAGGTGGAGTTGCGGAAGAAGCGGAGAGGGAGAATCGGCTGAGCGGCTTTACGCTCAAGCCAGAGGAAGACACCACCGGCAAGGGCGGCAATAGCCAGTAGCACGCCCTTGATGAGAGCAAGAGTAACGCCATGGTCGATGACGCTCTTGAAGACCATCTCCGTATTGTCTACTGCCAAGACAAGTGCCGCCAGAGCAATGGTGATGAAAAGAGCACCGAGGTAGTCTGGCTTGTGCTTGCTGTCGTGCTTGATTTGTGGGCAATAGCGGATGATGAGAGCAGTGGCGATGATGCCAATTGGCACATTGATAAAGAAGGTCCAGCGCCAGTTGGTTGTGACACCAAAGATGGTCGCACCATCGGTTAGCCAGCCACCAAGCAATGGTCCCACTACCGAGCTCATACCAAAGGTCGCACCGATGATCCCTTGCCAGCGGCCCCGCTCCTTAGGCGTAAAGAGATCGCCGACAATAGTAAAGGCGTTGGCGGTGATAATGCCGCCACCAATTCCTTGCAGCGCACGCCACGCAATGAGCCATTCCACGGTTGGCGCGATACCACTGAGCAAGGAGCCAATAGTAAAGATTGCCACGCCACTAAGCAAAAGTGGCTTGCGGCCATACATGTCGCTTAGCTTACCGGCTAGCGGCACTGTCACAGTGGTGGTGAGCATATAGGCAGTAACGATAAAGCCAAGAGAAGAGAAGCTGTTGAATTCCTTGATGATTGCGCCCAGTGCTGTTGCCACGATGGTTTGGTCGAGCGCTACGAGAAAGAGGGCGCTCATCACGGCAAGCATGACGATGAGTTTGTGACGTTGGGGCAGATGATGGAGCATAGAATTCCTTGGTTAGTTACTATAGTTAATATTCCGAAATGTAAATAAGGTTCTCGCTCTCGCTAGAGTATATACTCCTCCTATATGACTTTGAGATACGTCAAGTAGAGAACTGTTAACCAAATATACTATGATACGCCGAAGAGAACTGTTTGTCAATTTTATGCCAAGGAGCTTAGACACTGCACTGGCTGATTGTGGGCGATAAGCTGCGCCAGATCAACCTCGGCAAGGAAGTGAGGCAAAATTGGGTACTGCTGCGGGCTAATAAAGCCACACTCGGCGACCTCCGCTAAGCCGTGCGTTGTGGCGGCAAGGTCAATTGACTGGTAGTCTTGCCAGTTGGTGATGTGAAACAAGAACTCAAGCTGTTCGCGTGGCTCGCCAGCTGCTGGCGCTTCGATAGCAAACTGCTGAACGAAGAGCAACCGGCCAATCACTGGCTCGACGCCAGTTTCTTCGATCATCTCTCGCCGTAGGCCGTCCAATACGCTCTCGCCTAACTCCAACCCACCGCCTGGTGTGCACCAAAAATCTCGGCCATCGCCAGTGCGCGCTGTCAAGCGCTGGCAAAAGAGCTCGCCTCTGTCGTTAATGATAATTCCACGTACGTTGATGTGTCTGTGCATAGTGCCTCCGGTGATTGATATGACGTATGGATGATGTCCTGTATTTATTTTACGCTAAAAAAGTATGAATTGCGTGCTTATATAGCAGGTTTACTCACCTCTCTTGATTTTCCTATTAGCACTCGCTATACTAGAGTGCTAGAAGCGCCTTGATTGATACCGGGCGCGGTGATAAGTAGATAAGTATTAAGAAAGGGGTAACCAATGAGTTCACCAATCAAGCCAATGGCGCATTTCGTCGTGGCGGTTAAGGAGAAAAAGCCAGAGAAGACTGCCAGTGGGATCTTTTTGCCCGAGTCGGCTCAGGAGAAGTCGGAAGCTGCCAAAGTGATTGCTGTTGGATCGGCAGTAGAAGATGTCGTAGTCGACGCGCGGGTGGTCTACAAGAACTACGCAGCTACCACTATTAAGCTCGACAAAGAAGAGTATTTGATTATCAAGGACGAGGATATCCTCGCAACGGTAGAATAGGAGAATTAGTCTATGGCAAAAAAAGTATTTTATGATGAAGATGCGCGCCGCCGGATTTTGGGTGGGGCAGAGATTCTCTACAACGCAGTGAAGACAACGATGGGGCCAAAGGGCCGCAATGTCGTGATTGGCAAAAGCTACGGTGGCCCAAGTGTCACGCACGATGGTGTGACAGTGGCCAAAGGTATCGACATCGAGGATGTTGATGATGAAACACTGGGCTTTAAGGTGGGAGCAGAGCTTATCAAGCAAGCCGCCAACAAAATGAACGATGTGGCTGGTGATGGTACAACTACCGTGACGGTTTTGACTTACCACATCCTCAGTGAGGCAAACAAGCTGATTGCTGCTGGTCACAACCCAATGCTGCTGCGCAAGGGTCTGGAGCGGGCTGCGGCAGAGGTAACCGCGGCTTTGAGTGAGCAGGCAGAAGACATTCGCAATGACGAAACACGCGTCGCAGAGGTAGCAACTATCTCGGCGGGTGATGACGCAATTGGCCGGCTGATTGCTGATGTGATGGAGAAGATCGGGCCCAATGGTGTGGTGACGGTTGAGGAAGGCCGCGGCCTTGAGCTAGAGAGCGAAGTGGTTGAAGGCTTTACCGTCCAGCGCGGCTTCGTTAGCCCGTACATGGCGACAGACACGAAGCGAATGGAAGCGGTGTACGACAAGCCAGCTATCGTTATTACCGACAAGAAGATTTCTTCGGCGCAGGAGTTTGTCCCACTGCTTGAGATGATTGCGCAGAGTGGGAAGAAAGATCTCGTCTTGATTGCTGACGATGTGGATGGCGAAGCGCTTGGCCTGCTTGTGCTGAACCGCCTTAAGGGTGCCTTTAATACCCTGGCTATTAAAGCGCCGAGTGATAAGGACGTCCTCTACGATATTGCTGCTCTGGTGGGCGCAACGGTTATTACCGAGGATACTGGTATGAGCTTTGATACGGTTGGCCCTGATGTGGTGGGTTCAGCTCGCAAGGTGATTGCTACTAAGGATTTGACGACGATCGTCGAAGGGGCTGGTGCGAAGTCGGCAGTTGATGCCCGGATTGATCAGATTGCCGTTGAAATTGCCAATAGTACAAGCGACTACACCAAGAACAATCTCGTTAAGCGCCAAGCTGCCCTGACTGGCCAAGTGGCTGTGATTAAGGTAGGTGGGGCAACCGAGACCGAGATCGAAGAGAAGAAATACCGCGTTGATGATGCGGTGGCTGCTGTTAAGGCTGCTCTGGCTGAGGGTGTTGTGCCTGGTGGTGGGGTGACACTGGTTAACCTCGCGACGAGCTACACCCATGCCGGTGATGCCGATGCGTCGGTGACTGCTGGTGAGGACTTGCTCGTTCACGCGCTGGAGCAACCATTCCGCATTCTGCTGACCAACTCTGGCCTCAATGCTGATGAGTGGCTACCCCAGGTGAAGGCAGCGCAGCCTGGCTTTGGTATTAACGTTAACACACCAGGCGAGCTGATCGATCTCAAAGCCGCTGGCGTGGTTGACCCTGTTCGCGTTACCAAGGAAGCACTGCAGAATGCGGCGTCCATCGCGGGCACCGCAATGACGATGGGTGCGCTCGTCGTCGACCTGCCCGAGAAGGAAGCAGCAAGCCCAGCTGGTATGCCTGGCATGGGCGGCGGTATGGGCATGTACTAGGCCTCGTCCTGCCTTGTTTTGCAAAAACCCACCACGTCTGTGGTGGGTTTTTAATTCGGGAGAGAATCGGTTGACATATACCCCCAGGGGGTATACCATAGGAGTATGAGTAAAGATATTACCAGACGAGCACTACACCGTATCAAAATTATGAAGGGCCAGCTTGAGGGGTTAGAAAAGCGTGTGGCCGATGATGCCTACTGCATGGACATCATCATCCAGAGTCTGTCCATCCAGAAGTCGCTAGCATCGCTGAACAAGCTAATGGTCAAGCAGCACCTCGAGACACATGTGGCTGAGATGCTGGCGTCAAGTGATACGAAGCAGCGCGATAAGGCGCTCAAAGAGCTCGACCAGCTCTACGACCTGACGAACATCCGCTAGCAGCAAGCGGATATAAGAATGGAAAGGATAATACGGTGCGTCGCACCGAGGAGTTTGTTATGGATACAAAACAGTCACAGCACCATCATATGACTCATGGTGAGCATACTCACCATGAGGGGCATGGACAGGGTGGCCATTGCGGGCATGATGCGGCCCAGTTTCGGCAGCGGTTTTGGCTATCGCTGCTGATAACGATCAGCGTATTGGTGTGTTCACCGCTGCTGCAGCAATGGCTTGGCTATACACTACCTGAGGTGGTAAGCCGGTATGTGCCGGCCATAAGCGGGACGATATTGCTGTGGTATGGTGGCCGAGTCTTTATTCGGGCGGGGTGGCAGGAGCTACGCCAGCGCCAGCCTGGTATGATGCTGCTGATTGCTCTCGCGATTAGTGTGGCCTATGGCTACAGCCTGCTGGTAACCAGTGGCGTGGTAGCAGGGATGGATTTTTGGTGGGAGCTCGCGTCGCTCATTACCATTATGCTTCTCGGGCACTGGCTCGAAATGGCAGCGATTAAGCGGGCAACGGATGCCGCTCATACCTTAGCCCAGCTCTTGCCTGAGACAGCCGAGGTTGTGACAGAGCAATCGATTGATACAGTGCCGCTTGATCATCTGGCTGTGGGGATGACCGTGCTGGTGCGCCCGGGTGGGCGTGTGCCAGTGGATGGCCAGGTGATATCTGGCGCGTCACAGGTGGATGAGTCGATGCTTACGGGTGAGTCGCGCCCTGTTGCGAAGCAGTCAGGGAGCCTTGTGACGGCAGGCACGATCAACGGCACTGGTGCGCTTCATGTTACGACTCAGCACATTGGTGATGATACAACGTTGTCGCATATTATGGAGCTGGTGCGCCAGGCTGAGCAGCGTCGGTCGCGAACGCAGGTGCTGGCGGACCGGGCAGCGGGCTATCTTTTCTATGCGGCGCTTGCTACTGCGCTGGTGGCGGGAGCTGGTTGGGCGCTGGCTGGTGCATCGCTGGGTGAAGTGCTGCAACGAGTAGTAACGGTGTTGGTGGTGGCGTGCCCGCATGCCTTGGGCTTGGCGGTGCCGCTGGTTGTATCGATCTCGACTGGGCTTGCGGCGCAGCGCGGTATTGTGGTGCGTGATCGCCGCGCTTTTGAAGCCGCGCGGCACGTCGATGTGGTGTTATTTGACAAAACCGGTACACTGACAACTGGTCACCTAGCAGTGGTTGCAGTCCATGGTAGGGACGACGCGGCTGTTCTGGCATTAGCGGCAGCGGCTGAGCATGAGGCAGAACACCCGATTGCAGCAGCGATTCGCCATGCGGCAGCTGATCGCCGTGTCGCGGTACCTGCTGCGCGTGACCTCCAGACGGTGCCGGGTTATGGTGTGCAGGCTGTAGTTGATGGCGTGCCGACGTTGGTGGGCAACGCGGCCTTTATGCAGCAGCATCAGATTGATCGAGACGAGATAACGACGGATCATACAGTGGTTTATGTTGCCCAGGCTGGGCGCGTCTGTGGTGCGATTGAGCTTGGTGATGCGCCGCGCCCTGGTGCGGCAGCGGCAGTCGCAGCGCTCCAGCGCCGCGGTATAACGGTTGCTATGGTAACGGGAGATGGTGCGCGGCCAGCCGATGCAATTGCTCGCCTCGTTGGTATCACTGAGGTCCACGCTGAGGTAACGCCAGCTGAGAAGGCAGCGATTGTCATGGCGTATCAGCAGCAGGGAAAGCGAGTGTGCTTTGTTGGTGATGGCGTGAATGATGCACCAGCGCTGGCCCAGGCCGAGAGTGGTGTCGCGATTGGGACAGGGACTGATGTTGCCGCAGCGTCTGCTGGGATTATGCTGGTTGGTGATGATCCGCAGGCAATTGTCCGGTTGATCACGCTGGCCCAGGCGACGTATCGCAAAATGGTGCAGAATCTCTGTTGGGGAGCGGGTTACAACGTCTTGATGCTCCCACTCGCGGCTGGGGTGCTTGCGCCAGTCGGGGTGGTTATTTCGCCCGCGATTGGCGCGGTGGTGATGTCACTTTCGACGATTATTGTCGCAGCAAATGCACAGCTCCTGCGCCGCGCAGTAGTGTAAGGTGCGAGCTCCGTTATTGACAGGTCTTGGCTATCTATGTCATACTAGCGCGCAGTATGCTTTCATTCTTAGGGAATTTTACCGCGTCGTTTCGGGTGGCGCTTGTGATGTGGCCATTTGCGGCATTTGTGTTGACGCTGCCACTGTTATTGGTGCACTATATTCGCTTTCGCCGGGTGGCGTTTGGCCGGGTGGTCATGACGTATCTAGTAGTGCTCTATGGCTTGGCGCTAGCTGCCTTTACGCTTTACCCGATGCCAGATAATGCGGCGCGCTTTTGCGGGAGTCACCATATCCAGCCGCAATTAGTGCCACTGGCGTCGATTTTCGATATCTCGCATGAGGGCGTGCGGGCGTTGCTACAGGTGGTGCTCAATGTTATCTTCTTTGTGCCACTGGGGGCGTTTTTGCGGGCGATGTATCGGGTGCGCTGGTGGACAGTGGTGGCGATTGGCCTTATGACGTCGGTAGTGATCGAACTGACGCAGCTCACGGGGGTGTTTGGCGTGTATCCGTGTAGTTATCGGCTGTTTGATGTTGATGATTTGCTGCTTAATACGAGTGGGGCACTGCTGGGCTTTTGGTTGGGTTGGCTGCTGCCAAATCTTCGCGATACTGAGCGTGGGGTAACGACGATTCGCCAGCCTGGCCTTGTGCGGCGTATCGTTGCCTTTGTTGTTGATATGACTGGAGTGGCGATCGGCTCAACAATTGTGATGGTGGCACTCACGCTCCTCAATGTGTTGCATTCACGGCAGTGGACTGAACAGATGCAGGTGCTGACGCAGATCGTTCCGTATGGCTTTATTGCGCTCGTGCATGCCATCCTCCCATTGGTGGCGCAGGGGCGGACGCTTGGTGGCTGGCTAACGGGTATTTCGCTCGATGATCGGCCTCGGGGGTGGTTCCACCGCGTGGTATTCTATGCAGTGCGGCTGCTCTATATTGCGGTGCTGTCGATGGTGCATCTGCCGTTTGTGTCATTAATGACGCTACTTGTCACGATCGTGCTATGGTGTCGGTATAAGCAGCTGCCCTACGCGGTGCTTGATCGGTACTGGCCAACGCGTCACACGCCAACCACTGATGACAAGTAACCTATACCACCTCACACTTTACCTATTCTGGCAAACGATATAGACTAGAAGGAGACAGCTAGCAAAAGCAAGGAGGCGATATGCGGACGGCAATGGTGAAAAGTGTGCTCAGTGTCATGATGATAGCAGTCGGATGCCAGCTGATGGCTCCAGTGCCAGTTCAGGCTGCGGAGCGGAGGACAATCTCGGTCTATGTCAGTGACGAGAATCTCCCAAAGGTGACTGACAACCATCTCAAGATGATCGACCGGCTCATTGTCCATTTTGGGCGTATTGCAGCCGATGGACACCTAACGCTTGATACGTTGCCGCACCTTAGGCAGTCAGCCACGCTGCAGCGAATTCGGGCGGTTAATCCGCGTATCTCCCTTATTCTCTCGATTGGTGGTGGTAATGATGCTGCGCGAAGTGAGTTCGATGCGATGGTGCGCCAAGCAAGTACCCGGCAGGCCTTTGTGAGTTCTGTCAAGGAGGTGCTGCAGGCTCATCAGTTAGATGGGGTGGATATCGACTGGGAATTTCCAAAGGGGAGCCAACAGGCTGACTTGATGGCTCTCTTGCGCGAATTGCGCACGGCAACGACCACCAGCGGGCGCCAGCCAATTATCTCGATGACGGGTGCACCAGCCAAGTGGTATGCTGAGCAAAATAAGTTTGCTGAGTACCAGCAGTATCTTGATCAGATTGCGATCATGACGTATGACATGCGGGGTTTTGGCTCGTTCAAGACGCACGCTGGGCACCATGCTGGGCTCTATACTGCGCCGGATGACCCGCTCGACCAGAGTGCCAACTCGGCGGTGCAGCACTACCAAGCTCATGGTGCGCTAACAAACAAATTAATGATTGGGGCGGGGTGGTATAGCCGGCGGTTTACCTCAGTTCCTGGGGTGAATCATGGCTTACATCAGCCCGTGGGGGATGCCCAAAAGGCTGGCGAGTACCACACCACGTATGACCGACTCGAGCGAGAGTATATTAATAAGAATGGCTACACTCGTTACTGGGACGACGCAAGCAAAGCGCCGTATCTCTATAATGCTGCGCGGCGTGAGTTTATTAGCTACGACGATGCGGAGTCGATGAAGTATAAGGCAGAATATGTCCAGCAGCATAACCTGCAAGGGATTATTGTGTGGCGTTATCTCTCCGACCCGCAAAGTAATGATGCGTTGCTGCGGCAACTCGACCACACGCTGCATGGTCGCGCTGCGCCGTCGTCGACTCAGCCGCAATCAAATCAGTCACAGAATGCCACGCTGCCACCGAAGGTGATGCATGTCTCACAGGCCGAACAGCCACAACCAAGCCAGCCGCAGCACGAGGGTGCATTAGCAGCTACTGGTGATAATGTGCCGCTGCTCTATTATGGCGGAGCGGCGCTGGTTGTGCTGGGTGGGGTTGGCGCGGCAGTGTATGTCTGGCGGCGTCGACGCGTGGTGCGGCGTTGACAATAAATAGTTTAGACAGTAAACTATTTGAGAATGACGACAGAAGTAACCTTGGGTGCGCAGCCGCAACGCCAAGTATGTATTGAGAACATCACGAGCTGTTTATTTCAGCTCAAGCAGCGCCTGGCACGCGCTCAGCGCCAGACGGATCAGCAGTTTGGTTTGGCGCCTGTTCACTGGCACGTGCTGGGCCTGCTGCATCGTGGGATTATCGAGACGATGGGTGATGTCGCAGTAAAGCTGGGTGTTTCTAAGGGCGCAGCGACGCAGATCCTTGATGTGCTGGTGGCAAAAAAGCTTGTTCAGCGCACGCTTGATCCGCACGATCGACGAGTGGTGCGTCTGCAGTTGACGACGCAGAGCCAGCTGATGACCGATCACTTCCGGCAGTATATGACGGAGGCTGTTGCTGACCTCTTTGCGGTGCTGAGCGATGCTGAGGTGGCGCAGCTTGGCCAGCTGATTGATAAAGTGGCTCAGGGCCACCGGGCGGAGCAAACATGACGTATATCTGGCGACTACTCCGGGGCTATTGGTGGCAGTTCGGGCTGCTGGTTGCTGCAACGTATGGCTCAGTGATGGCAACGCTTAGTTTGCCAGACTTTATGGCGGCGATTATTAATAATGGCATCGTTGGCGCAGATATGGCCGTTCTGTGGCATAATGGCTGGCAGATGATTGTGGTAACGCTGGCGGGTGCAGTGGGGACGATTGTCTCAGTTTTCTTTGCGACGCGGATTGCGACTGGTCTCAGTCAGCAGCTGCGCGACCAGGTGTTTGCCCGGGTGGAGGATTATGCTGTGGCGGACTTTAACCGTTTCTCGACAGCGTCGCTTATAACCCGCTCAACCAACGATATTCAGCAGATTCAATCGACGGCAATTATGCTGCTGCGCATTGCCTTGATGGCACCGATTATGGCTGTGGCTGGCCTGCACAAGGCGCTGGCTAATGCACCAAGCCTGAGCTGGATTATTGCCCTGGCGGTTGCCGTGCTTTTGGTGGTCATTATTGGCTTGTTTATTGCGGCGATGCCTCGCTTTCAGCGCTTGCAGAGCGTGGTGGACACGCTGAACTTAGTCGCTCGCGAGAACTTAACGGGCCTGCGCGTGGTGCGCGCTTTTCATACCGAGGCAGTCGAAGAAGCAAAATTTGATGCCGTCAACCATGAGCTCACCAGGCTCAATTTGGTAGTCAATCGCCTGATGATGGTGATGGAGCCAGTGATGATGTTAATAATGAATCTTGCGAGCGTGACGGTGGTGTGGTATGGCGCGCTGGCAATTGGTGATGGACGCCTCGCGATTGGCAATATGATGGCCTTTTTGCAATATGCTTTGCAGGTGATTATGTCGTTTTTAATGATCTCGATGGTATTTATTATGGCACCGCGCGCGGCTGTGTCGGTGCGCCGAGTGGCAGAGGTGCTCGATACCAAGCCGTCGATTACTGACCCGGCCAAGCCTCAGCCGCTCGCGCCGGGTGGCACGGGGCGGATTGAATTTCGCAACGTTACCTTTGCCTACCCAGGGGCAGATGAGCCAGTGCTCAGTAATATTAGCTTTGTGGCGGAGCCTGGCCAGACGACGGCGTTTATTGGCAGCACGGGCTCGGGCAAGTCAACATTGGTCAATCTGATTCCGCGGTTTTATGATGTGTCGGCCGGGCAGATTTTGCTTGATGGGGTAGATATTCGCAAGCTTAGGCTTACAGATCTAGCCAGCCAGATTGGCTATGTCCCGCAAAAGGGTGTACTGTTTCGGGGGAGTATTGCCAGCAATATTGCCTATGGCGCGCCTGAGGCCGATGAGGCGACGATTGCTCATGCAGCAGAGGTGGCCCAGGCGAGCGACTTTATTGGCCAGCTCGATGATGGCATGGCGAGCGAAGTCGCGCAAGGCGGCACCAATGTCTCGGGTGGGCAGCGCCAGCGCCTCGCGATCGCTCGGGCGTTGGCGGCGCAGCCCCAGGTATATATCTTTGATAATTCGTTCTCGGCACTTGACGCGCGGACGGATGCTGCGCTGCGCCACCGCCTCACGCAAGAGCTGGCGGGTAAGACGGTGCTGATCGTCGGGCAGCGAATCCATACAATTGCCAAAGCGGATAACATTATTGTGCTAGATGAAGGGAAGATCGTTGGCCAAGGGCGGCACCGGGAGCTCATGCAGACCTGTGCAGTATACCAAGAGATTGCTGCATCGCAGCTGAGCGAGCATGAGCTAGCTGCGCTCGAGCGGCCTGCTCCGTTTGGTGTCGCCGCGCAAGGAGGGGTGCGATGAGCCAGCAGTCATCTCCAAAGTCGCGCTCATCAGGAGTGCGCCGCGGCCCAATGGGTGAGCCTGGTGGCGGGACGGAGCGAGCCAAGGACTTTCGCTCGGCGATGCGCACGCTGCTGCAGTATCTGCGCGCCTTTCGTTGGCAGCTCGCCCTAGTCGTTGGCTTCACGATAATGAGCACGCTATTTGCAATTGTTAGCCCCAAGCTGCTTGGCAATGCCACCAACCAGATTGTCGATGACTACACGCACCTGCGTACGTATGATGCTATCCACGAGAAGCTTCCTGCCGGCGCAGCGATCCCCGCGGGTATGACGGGTGAGCAATTTATGGCATCGCCCCAGGGCAGGCAGCTGGCGCAGGTGCTACCTGCCTCGGCTCAAGAAGCCGCCAAGACGCTCGACCTCGGCACGCGCCCCACCTTCCACTACGACGCGATCTTGCAGATTATCCTCTGGCTCGTGGGGCTCTATGTGGTCAGTGCGCTGTTTCGTTATGGGCAGACCTGGCTGATGACGAATATTACCCAGAAGCTGACGTACCAGCTGCGCCGTGATATCTCAGAGAAGATCAATCGCTTGCCGCTGCGCTACTTCGACACGCAAACCCATGGCGACGTTCTCAGCCGCATTACTAACGATGTCGATACGGTAAGCCAAACGCTTAACCAAAGCCTGTCGCAAATGATGAGTGCGGTGGTGATGCTAGTGGGGATCCTCGCGATGATGCTGTCGATTAGTTGGCTGCTGACTGTGGTGGCACTCTTGGTTGTACCACTGTCGATGGGGTTGATCGTTGTGATTACCAAGCGCTCACAAACGCAGTTCATCCGCCAGCAGGATGAGCTAGGCGAGCTCAATGGCCATATTGAAGAGATGTATGCTGGCCACCAGGTGATGCGCGTCTTTCGTGGGCAGGAGCGGTCGCTGGCGACCTTTCGGCAGATTAATCAGCGGCTCTTCTCGAGCGCCTGGCAGTCGCAGTTCCTCTCTGGTTTGATGTATCCGGTGATGAATGTGGTGGGGAATATTGGCTATGTTGGTGTGGCAGTGCTTGGTGGATGGCTGGCGATCGAGGGGCGGATCAAGATTGGCGATATTCAAGCCTTCATCCAGTATATGCAGCAGTTCAATCAGCCAATTGCCCAAACGGCGAATATTGCCAATGTGCTGCAATCGACGGCAGCTGCGGCTGAGCGGGTCTTTGAATTTCTTAAAGAGCCAGCCGAAGCGCCCGACCCGGTGCCTGCCACGACGCTGCCAGTGGTGCGCGGCGAGGTGGAGTTTCGCGATGTTGTTTTTGGCTACGACACAAAGACGCCGGTTATTAAGCACCTTTCGGCTCATATTCGCCCTGGCCAGCGGGTGGCGATTGTTGGGCCAACGGGTGCGGGCAAGACAACGCTGGTTAATCTGTTAATGCGATTTTATGATATTGATAGTGGCCAGATCCTGATCGATGGGGTGGATATTGCCCAGATGACGCGTAGCAGTGTCCGGCAGCTCTTTGGTATGGTGCTGCAAGATACGTGGCTTTTTCATGGGACGATCCGTGACAATCTGCGCTATGGTAATCCTGAGGCAAGTGAAGCTGAGCTACTGGCGGTGGCGCGTGATGCGCATGTCGACCATTTTGTCCGGTCGCTGCCGGGTGGCTATGATATGGTGCTTGACGAAGCGGCAACTAATATCTCGCAAGGGGAGAAACAGCTGCTGACAATTGCCCGCGCTATGCTTGCCAAGACGCCGATGCTTATCTTAGATGAAGCGACCAGCTCGGTCGATACCCGCACAGAGGTGCTGATCCAGCAGGCGATGGATACACTGATGCAGCACAAGACGAGCTTTGTTATTGCTCATCGCCTGAGCACGATTCGTGACGCCGATCTCATCCTTGTGATGAAGGATGGTAATGTTATTGAGCAGGGCACGCATGACGAGCTACTCGCCCAGAATGGCTTTTATGCGGAATTGTACCAGAGCCAGTTTGCAGAAAAGGTGTAATATGAGATAGCTCCTCATGCTATACTCGGTAGTATGAGCATGGAACTACCCGAGCGAACAATTCGATTTATTGACTCATGGCTGACGCTGCGGAGCAAGTGGCTCTCGTGGCCAGGCTTTACGGTAGCGATTGCCCAGCAAGATGAGGTTGTATTTCATCGCGCCTATGGTGCTGCCGACCAAGCGACTGCTGTGCCACTTACGACGAACCATCTGCTGCGTGCGGCATCACACTCTAAGATGTTTACCGCGACAGCGCTGCTCCAGCTACAAGAACAGGGGTTGCTAAGAATCGATGATAATATCACAACATACATACCATGGCTGACTGAGCACCCCGATACCCGCTGGCAAACTATTACATTGCGGCAACTGCTGAGTCATTCAGCCGGTGTGATTCGCGATGGGACGGCAGCAGGGTTTTGGCAAGGAGAAACGGCCTTTCCTGATTATGCGACATTGCAGCAGCAAATAATGCAGACCCGTCTGGTGTGTGAGCCAAATACGGAGTTTAAGTACTCGAACTTTGGGTTTGCGCTGCTTGGGCAAGTGATTGCACGGGTGAGTTGCCAGTCATATGCCGAGTATGTGACAGAACACATCATCCAGCCGCTTGGTTTGTCTCATACTGTGCCAGAATACTCCCCCGGTTTATCTATGGCAACTGGCTATAGCCGTATGACGCTAGCCCAGCAGCGACGGGCTTACCCACACCTCACGACCGGGGTATTACAGCCAGCGGCTGGCTTTTGTACGACTGCTCATGATCTCGCTCGCTTTGTGGCTGCATTGCGGATTGGTTCGGGCAAGCTGCTCCGTGATGTAACCAAGCGCGAGATGCAGCGCCGCGCCTGGGGTTACACCAACGCACCAAGTACAGCAATGGCCTATGGCTTGGGTGTCAATGTCGAACAATGTACTGACGGTACTGCGCTAATTGGCCACAGCGGTCGCTTTCCTGGGTTTGTTAGCCGAACGTGGCTTCGTACGCGCGATCATGTGGTTGTGTCTGTAATGGTGAATGCACGAGATGCCGCACCAGATGATATGGCACGCTCGATTCTATCTATCATTGATGCACTTGGTGATGAGCAACAGGTGTGTGCGGACCTTTGTCGCTTTGAAGGGCGCTTTACTAACCAATATAATATATACCAAGTCGTCGCGACGCGCCACGGGCTGCAGCTTATTAACCCAAATATGTGGCAGCCGTTTGTGGCAGCGGAATCACTAGAAGTCGTGGATGATACAACACTACGCATTGTACGTGGTAGCCATTTTAATTACTATGGCGAGGATATCACCTACGATTTTGACATAACAGGCACGCCAAAGGCAATAGCGATCAGTGGTATGCAGAGCGTAGCTTCTTGCGATGGTGATGTGCTACCACAATTTTTTGATCATGCGTGATTGCATAGAGTACTTTAGGCAATGCACTATACGTGTATCGTGTCCGAAAACGGCGACAGATAGCACTGGAATTGATAAAGAGCGTGCTATAGGTTGATCTTACCGCAAATCAAATATATCCAACGCGCCAAAGTTCCCTGTCAGCATGGTGCGCTCGATGATATGTGGGGCGATTGCTTTGGAGAATTTCTTAGGGCGTGTTTTGGCGGGGAGGTCGAGCACGGTACTGAGCGCATAGACAAAGAATTGATAGCGATGTGTCCCAAAGGCGGGGTGTGGGCCGCCCCAACCTGGCCTACCCCAGGTGGTGGTGCCTTCGACGGCACCGTGGGGGAGGTAGTCGCTGCCGATTTCTGTGGTAGTGGGTGGGAGGTTCCAAACAATCCAGTGGTAGAAGCCGCCAATGAAGGGTGCGTCGGGGCTATAGCACACGACGGCGAGGCTCTGCGTGCCGTCAGGGACGTCGCTGATGGCGAGAGGTGGTCGCTGGTTGCCGCCGAAGCGCGAATAGATCTTTGGTATTTTGGCGTTGTTTTTGAAGGCGGGGCTGGTGACTTTCATGGTTATAGTATACCGTATACTGGTCATGCTCGCCAGAATAATTTCGATCAAATGGCATACAAATGGGATTTGTATATGAGAAAGCGCCAAAATAAACCAAGTTATAGCATCGTAGGCAATTATTTGCTATAGTGGGCCAATAATGATCACCGACCAACTTCTCCGCACTTACCCAATCATCTCCGACCAAGTGGACGAGCGTGAGCTGCGGGTTTTGCTGTGTGAGCTCGAGCGGCTTCTGAAAGCTGGCTGCCGGGGGTCGGTTGTTGAATTTGGCTGCTATGTAGGGACGACGAGTTTGTTTATTCGGCGCTTGCTTGATGTGTATCAGCACGCGGGAGTTTTTCATGTTTATGATTCGTTTGCTGGCTTGCCAGAGAAGTCGGCGCAGGATGCAAGCGCAGCTGGCGAGCAATTTGTGGCAGGGGAGCTTGCTGCAACGCGCAAGGGGTTTCTCCAGCAGTTCAAGAAAGCTAGGCTGCGCCCACCAGTGGTGCATAAGGGCTGGTTTGCCAAGCTTACGCCACGCGATGTGCCCGAGGATGTTATGTTTGCCTTTCTCGATGGCGACTATTACCAGTCGATTATGGACTCACTCCGGCTCGTGACGCCGAAGCTGACTCCTTATGCAGTGCTGGTGGTGGATGATTATGCTAATGAAGCGCTGCCTGGTGCAGCCCGGGCGGCTGATGCGTGGCTGCAGGCGCATTCTGGATTTCGCTGCCGGGTGGAGACGAGTTTGGCGATTATGACTCGAGTGGTGTGTAGCAGTAGCTGATAGAGTGATTGGTAAGGTGCCGCTGCATGTTTGTTTTGTGATACTCTAGTTTGCTCAGAAAATACCGCGGATATATCAAATACAATCGGCAACACTTGCAATAAACTAGCATACAAAAAGGCCAGAAACCGCGGTTGGTCGAAACCTTAGGCTTGTCTGGCCATGGTGATGTCTCCTAGTGTAAGGCATGACAGTGGGCGGTGTCAACATAGCTTGTTTGAGCCAATGTGACACCTGTTATCCATTGCGCTTACCTCAGAACATGCTACAATGAAAGCATCAACTATAAGCCACACAGGGGGAAAAGGTGGACGATCCAATTCATATTACATCAGAGATTGGCCGGTTGAAGACAGTGCTCTTGCATCGGCCGGGTGAGGAGCTCGAGCATCTCACGCCAGAACATTTGCAGCGCCTATTGTTTGACGATATTCCGTATCTCAAGGTTGCGCAGGAGGAGCATGACCGCTTTGCGGAGCTGCTCCGCTCGCGTGGGGTTGAAGTGTTGTACTTAGATGAACTTGCCGCCGAGGCACTCGCTGACGAAGCGGTGCGGCGGCAATTTGTTGTTGAGATGCTGGTGGCGTCAAAACAAGACAACCAGCGGGCGTCGCGGACGCTTGCCGAGTATTTGCTGAGCATGGAGCCGCGCCAGATGGTGCGCAAGCTGATGGCGGGGGTGCGCAAAGATGAGATTAGCCTGCCACCTGAGCAGCAGCAACTTCACACGATGGTGGCGCATGAGCAATATCCGTTTTATCTTGACCCAATGCCAAACCTCTACTTTACGCGCGACCCAGCAGCGGCGATTGGCCAAGGTTTGACGATCAACAAGATGCACTGGCCAGCTCGGCGGCGTGAGTCGCTCTTTATGCGCTATATTATCGATTTCCATCCACGCTTTGCTGGCAAGAATGTACCGGTTTGGTATGATCGCAGTCAACCATTCTCGATTGAGGGCGGTGATGAGCTGGTGCTTAATAACCACACGATGGCGATCGGTATTAGCGAACGCACCTCGCCAGAGGCGATTGAGCTGATGGCGACGAAGCTCTTCGCCGAGTCGAACTTTGATACGGTAATTGCCCTTGAGATCCCCAAGAGTCACGCCTTTATGCACCTGGATACCGTCTTTACGATGATTGACCACGACAAATTTACCATCCATCCCGAGATTCGAGGCTTTGAGGGGCGGATGAATATCTTCGTCTTGCATAAGGCAGACGGGCAAGCCTACCCAACCATTACCAAAGAACATAATCTTGAGCAGGTGCTCAGCCAAGCCCTTGGCGTGCCGTCGATTACCTTGATCGAATGCGGTGGCGGTGATGATATCGCTGCAGCACGCGAGCAGTGGAATGACGGCAGTAATACCTTGGCGATTGCTCCTGGGGTGGTGGTCACCTACGACCGCAACTACGTCACCAACCAAAAACTGCGTGAGGCAGGCGTCGAAGTGCTGGAGATTACTGGCTCGGAGCTTGGCCGGGGCCGTGGCGGGCCACGCTGCATGAGTATGCCATTAATACGAGAGGATGTGTAAATGAACCTACCAACCAATCTAAAAAACCGCTCATTCCTAGCCCTCAAGGACTTTTCGTCAGAGGAAATCCGGCAGATGCTCGACCTGGCGCACGAGCTCAAAAAGCTTAAGCGCGAGGGCGTGCCGCACCGCTTGCACGAGGGCAAGCAGGTCGCCCTCTTATTTGAGAAGAACTCGACCCGTACGCGCTGCGCCTTTACGGTGGCGGCCAATGACCTTGGCGTTGCGCCGGAGTTTCTTGGCAAAGATGACATCCAGCTCGGCAAAAAGGAGTCGGTTGAGGACACTGCCAAGGTGCTGGGCCGGATGTTTGATGGGATTGAGTTCCGCGGCTTTAAGCACTCAACGGTGGAAGACCTGGCCAAACACGCTGGCGTACCAGTGTGGAATGGCCTAACCGATCAGTTCCACCCCACGCAGATTCTGGCCGACTTTATGACGCTCGAGGAGCATGGTGGGCCGCTGGCTGGCACGAAGCTGGTTTTTGTCGGTGATGGGCGCAACAATATGGCCAATAGCTTGATGATTGGCTCGGCCAAGATGGGTGTTGACTTCCGCATCTTAGCGCCAGCTGAGCTGCACCCAAGCAGTGAGCTGGTTGATCTCGCCCGGGCAATTGCCGCCGAGACTGGCGCGCAGATTACCGTGACGGATGATCGCGCCACGGCTCTGGAGGGAGCAGATGCAATCTATACCGACGTATGGGTGTCGATGGGTGAGGAGGCGCAGTTTGCTGAGCGGATTGCTTTACTCAAACCCTACCAGGTGAACCGCGCGATGCTTGATGAGACACACAATCCACACGTTAAGTTCTTGCACTGCTTGCCAGCCTTCCACGATCTGAACACCGAGACGGGGCTGAAGATCTACCAAGACTATGGCCTTGAGAGTATGGAAGTGACGGACGAGGTATTCCGCAGTGAGCACAGTGTGGTCTTCGACGAAGCGGAGAACCGCATGCACACGATTAAGGCAGTGATGGCACTGACGTTATAACAAGTAACTGAGGCATAGGGGGCCTCACGTATGACAACACAACAAACACAACAAGAGAGCAAGCTGGGGTGGCGATCACTCACCGGGCTTGTTATCGGCAGCATGATTGGGGCTGGTATCTTCAATCTTGTCCGTAATACTGCAGAATCGGCTGGACCACTGGCAACGATCATTGCCTGGCTTGTCACTGGGGTGGGGATGGTCTTCCTTGTCCTGAGTTTTCGCAACCTTGCCGAAAAGCGTCCCGACCTTGATGCTGGTATTTATAGCTATGCCGAGGCAGGGTTTGGCAAATATGTTGGGTTCAACTCGGCTTGGGGGTACTGGATCTCGGCCTGGATTGGCAACATTGCCTATGCGGTAACGGCCTTCTCGGCGCTTGGCTATTTCTTCCCGCAGCTGTTTGCTGACGGCCAAAACTGGGCCTCGGCGATTGGTATGTCGATTTTGCTCTGGGGCGTGCACTGCCTGATTCTCAGAGGCGTGCGCACAGCGAGTGCAGTGAACTTGCTTATCACGATTGCTAAGATTGTTCCGCTGATGGTCTTTTTGGTGGCGATTATTGCCGCCTTTAAGCTTAA
Organism: Candidatus Saccharimonadota bacterium; assembly: GCA_013333645.2. Classification (GTDB taxonomy): domain Bacteria; phylum Patescibacteriota; class Saccharimonadia; order Saccharimonadales; family Saccharimonadaceae; genus Saccharimonas. Next base: position 25,540 of record JABCOK020000018.1, read on the forward strand.
TATCTTCTCGAAAGATCTCTGGGGCCTGGCTGGGAGCAATCTGAGTCTTGGGTCAGTGCTCGGCCAGGTGCAGAGCATGATGATCGTTACTGTCTGGGTGTTTATTGGCATCGAGGGTGCGGTTGTGTTCTCGGGCCGAGCTAAGCAGCGCAGTGATGTCGTCAAGGCGACCTTCATTGGTTTTGCTGCCGTGCTTGCGCTCTATGTCTTGATGACCGTTCTGGCCTTTGGCGTGGCAACCCAGCCGGAGTTGGCTGGTCTTAAAGACCCAGCGATGGCGCTCTTGCTTGAGAAGGTGGTTGGGCCATGGGGTGCCTGGCTGGTCAATAGTGGCTTGATCATTGCGGTGCTCGGTGGCTGGCTGGCCTGGACGATGTTTGCGGCTGAGCTGCCCTACCAGGCGGCAAAGGTTGGCACTTTTCCGACGTTTTTTGCCAAAGAGAACAAGGTTGGCGTGCCAAAGAACTCGCTGCTCATTACCAACCTCTTGGTGCAGCTCTTTATCCTGACGATACCGCTGACAAGTGGCTCGGTGTATAACATTGGTATTGCCATTGCGACATCGGCAATTCTCGTGCCCTATGCCTTGACGGCCTTTTACCAGCTGAAGTACTCGGCTCTGGAGAAGCCAGAAACAAAGGGCCGAGCAGCCAATATCTTGATTGGTGTGATGGCTAGCGTGTATAGCGTCTGGCTGGTCTATGCCGCCGGGGTAGAGAACTTACTGGTGACAGTGTTCTTGTATGTACCGGGTATTGTGGTTTATGGCCTGATGCGCAAGCAGCAAGGCAAGAAGCCATTTACGGCGCTTGAGTGGCTGCTCGTTGCAGCGCTGCTGCTGGCGCTCGCCTATGCGCTATTCCAGCTGCTGACTGGCGGGCTGGATAAGACACTTGGTATTACGATGCCAAAGCTGTTTAACTAATGAGGAGCCATGCGGTGCGCCAAGAATAGGGCGCACCGCTTGGCAATAAGAGAAAGGAGTGTGATGTTTCATTACGCGATTACCCGCCGACCAAGCCGTAGCTTGATCAACGGCATTAGCCAGACGCCGGAGAAGGGGAAGCCAGACTACGAGCGAGCAATGCAGCAGTACGATCAGTACGTTGCACTGCTCCGCCAGTGCGGCCTTGCGGTGACGGTCTTGGAGCCCAATGAGGAGTATCCGGATAGCGTCTTTATTGAGGATAATGCTCTGTGTACGCCGCATGGGGTGGCGATTTTGTCGCGGCCTGGGGCAGCAAGCCGGCGCGGCGAGGCGAGCTTGCCCGATTTGCGCCAGGCGCTGAGCCAGCATTATGACACGATTGAGCAGGTCGAGGCACCGGGTACGGTCGACCCCGGCGATATTATGATGGTGGGTGACCACTACTACATTGGCCTGAGCCACCGCACCAACCAGGCGGCGGCCGAGCAGATCACCGCTATCCTTGAGCGCTACGGCATGACGGCCGAGACGGTTGAGGTGACGGGCATTCTGCACCTGAAGGATGATGTGGTCTACTTAGACAACAACAACCTGATTGTTGCGAAGGCGTATGAGCACCACCCAGCTTTTGCACCATTTAATAAGCTGGTGGTGGATGACGATGAGTACTATGCAGTGAATAGCTTGTGGATTAATGGTACGGTGATCGTGCCGCAGGGCTTTCCCAAGATCGAGCAGCAGATCCGCGACTGTGGCTACCATGTGGAACTGATCGATACCAGTGAATTTGAAAAAATAACCGGCAGTTTGACCTGCATGTCATTGAGGTTTTAGGATGAGTACAATTGTGATTGCATTGGGTGGTAACGCCCTCCAAAGACAAGGTGAAGCAAGTGCGGCTGCGCAGCAGCGAGTGGCGAGCGAGACGGCGGCTCAGCTGGTGCCGCTGATTGCGGCTGGGCATCGGCTAGTGATCGTCCACGGCAATGGGCCACAGGTGGGGAATATTGTGCTCCATGAGGAGGCGATTAATACCCCTGAGGTGCCAACGATGCCGCTTGATACGTGCGGCGCGATGAGCCAAGGGGAGATTGGCTACTGGCTACAGCAGGCGCTGACGAATGAGTTTGCCCGCCGTGGTATGCCAAACCACGCGGTGACGATGGTGACGCAGACGGTGGTCGATGCGGGTGACCCGGCGTTTGCGAATCCTACGAAGCCAATCGGGGTCTTTTATGCTTCCGAGGCTGAGGCGCAGCAGTCGGCGGCTGGGCGCGATTTCGTATTCAAAGAGGATGCGGGGCGAGGCTGGCGCCGCGTCGTGCCATCACCTCGGCCGCAGCGCGTGGTAGAAGAAGGCGCGGTGCGTGCCTTGCTTGATGCTGGCTTGACCGTCGTGACAGCGGGCGGTGGCGGGATTCCGGTGGTTGAGAGTGAGGCGCAAGGTATGGCCGGGGTCGAGGCGGTGATCGATAAGGACTTTACCGCCGCGGTGGTGGCTGATGCGATTGATGCCGAAGCTTTGGTAATTCTCACTGCCGTCGATAACGCGATGGTCGACTATGGTACGCCGCAGGCCCGTGCGATTGGCCAGACGACCAGTCAGGAGATGCAGGCTTATGCCGAGCAGGGGCAGTTTGCGTCGGGTAGTATGCTACCGAAGGTGCAGGCCGCGCTCAATTTCGTGGCAAAGCCTGGTCGGCGTGCCATCATTGCCAACCTAGAGCACGCCGCAGCTGCTGTGGCGGGTGAGCAAGGGACGGTTATTGTGTCGTAGGATACCCCGAGGAGAGAAACAGATAGACACTGGTGCAAAAGAGCGCTGGTGTCTATTTTTGATGGCATTGTCTGTGGTAAGTATGATATAACCAGTACTTTATTTCTCAAACTACTTGACATTTCAATGTACCTTGTATAGCATAGTACCAGGCAATAACAATAATATCGTAAGGAGTATCGAATGA
>JABCOK020000019.1 GCA_013333645.2 Candidatus Saccharimonadota bacterium
AATGTCTCAGCATATTAGATAGCCTTATAGTTAGTCAAATATAGGCTGTGTGCTGCTGTTTGACTGTTATAGGCAGTGGTATATCTGCAAGGACAAAGTATGACTAAGTATGACTCTCTGGCTAACCTTGAGGGATATATAAGCATAAGAACCGGAGGTAAGCAGAGAGCTACAGCTGAGGTGAGGTATGTCACGAGAACACAGCTCTCGAATATGAGCTTATCAGTGGTGGAGACTGACAGAATGAGACGAAAAACAGGGGTAGGGCGGTTGCCAGGAATTTTTGGCGAAAGGGCGGCAAGGCTCCCCTGCCTTGCTCTACCCTTTTCGGTCACTTTTGCTGTGTGCTTGAGATGCCCCGTAAAGGAATAGATACAAGAAGGTATATATGAGCAAATTGTGGCTGTGGGCAGAGTTTCTTGCACGCAAAATGGCTAATAAATAAGCCTATGAGCGCAAATCACACGCAGATATCCGCAGTCATCATGTGTATACGATATTTGTCCACGCGGCAAATTACCTCTGTTATAGCTGAGTATATGTGGTGTTCGGAGCGGGAGGGGAGGCTACTTCCCTGCCGATACTTGGTCCAAATATGCTATAAGCTATAGCACTTCTCTGTCTTCTTTTTGAGCGTAGTGTACAAAGAGAAGCTTTGATAAATCAAAGAGCAGGCAGAACCCCAAAATTAAGAGACGAAGCTCTCATTGCTTCGTCTCTTAGTGGCGTATTGCTTATCTAGCGCTACGCTGCTGCGACCGCCTCTGCTTGCTCCTTGGGTGGTTCGAGGGCGTAGGTGGCTTTGGCGACGCGCTTGAAGAGCGGTTTACTTTGGAGATTAAGAAGGATGGTGGTCTCCTTGACCTGGCGGCTCTTGAGAACGCGCTTGACGATCTCGTCGCGGTGCAATGGGCCACCCTCGTCGCGCAAGATACCGGCAATGATATCAGCTACAGTGCCTTGGCTATAGCCCCAGATATCGAGCGCATAAATACCGCGGCCGATGAGGATGAAGCGCTTGTCTTTGATGAGCTCGTTGTGGATGGCTTGCTTGGTGACGTTACGGCGCTTGAAGGTGCTTTCCTTGATGCGCTGAGCAATCTCGCTAAAGTGCAGCGGTTTGCCTTCGTCTAGTAGGACGACGTAGATCTTGTCGCGGATATTCTTGGGATTAACGGTTGGCCACTTGCTCAGACCCCACATGTCTTTGAGGTGGGCCAGCTGGGTAGAGAGGCTGGCGAGGCCGCGCACTTGGTTGGGGTTCTCGTAGGTGAGTTGGTCATGCAGCGCTTCGAGGCTGATAGGCGCACCATGCTGTTTGATAGCGGCAACGATCTCATCTACACGGCTTCGCACTGCCTTCTCGTCGCCGTATTCGGCAATGGCCAGGCCTTGGTGGTATTTGTCGGTCTCGTTGATGGGGGTGAGGCGGGCCGAGACTTCACCGATAAAGGCAATGTGGGCACGCTGCTGCACCGTGGGTGTCTCGACGTCTAGCAGGCGCTGTGTGATGTCTGAGACGCGCCCAACGCGGCCATTCTCGGAGAGGTCGCGGATGATGAGGCGCTCAGCGTCGTGCAGACCCTCTAGCTCGCCTGCTTCGGCAGCAAGCTTGAGGCGCACCACAATGGCTTTCTCGAGCTGGCGGACGCGCTCGCGCGTAATACCGAGCAGTTCGCCGATTTGCTCGAGCGTTTCGCGGCGCTCTTTGAGGCCAAAGCGACGCACGATGATCTCGCGCTCGCGGTCGTGTTCTTCGCCGACTGCATCAAGGATGGTAGCGATCGACGCGGCAAAAACTTCGGTTGGTTGTTTGGTTGTTTGGTTCATGATTCGGTTCTCCATTTCCTTCTCAGTTGCTTGTGAATGCCCACTCGCACTTCTTACATTTGATTATAGAATAATAGGTGATATAAGTCAATCGTTTCATCATAGAACTATTATAGCACACACTTTACGCTTATGGTAAACAATTTTTTGAGGCTTTTCATTTGCAAGTGATGTGGCGAGCATGACGGGGCAGTTGACGGGCTCGCAGCAATGCGGGCTGACATAGAAAAACCAGCGGCCGATACAGAGGAGCCGCTGGTATATGAGAGGTCGCCGGGCTAGGCGGTGCGCTTCTTGCGTGTGGTGGTGGTGCGGGCTACAGTCTTGCGCCGGCCGCGTTTGGGTGGTGCGGCGGCCAAGATTTCGCGGGCTTGCGCCTCATCCAGAGTTGTTGGATCAGTATCCTTGGGTACACGTGCGTTGGTCTTGCCGTCAGTCACATAAGGCCCCCAGCGCCCCTTGAGGATCTTGATAGTGCCAAAATCGGCGATGTGCTTCTCTGCCTCGGCCTTGAGCTTGGCGGCGTAGAGCACGCGAGCCTCGGCTTCGGTAATGTCGCGCGGGTCGTGCTCCTTCAGGCTGACGTAGAGCTTGCCTACCTGAATGTACGGCCCAAAGCGCCCGACGTTTGCCTTGATGGTCTGACCATCCTCGGTGGTGCCAACAGTGCGCGGTAGTTCGAAAGCCTTGAGAGCTTGCTCGAGCGTGACGGTCTCGATGCGCTCACCCTTGGGGAGCGGCGCAAACTGCGGCTTAGTTGTCTTATCCTCGCTACTGCCCAGCTGGAGCATCGGCCCAAAACGTCCAAAGCGGGCAAAGATCGGCTTGCCAGTCTTGGGGTGAGTACCAACTTCGCGGTGAGCACCAACGGTGCTGCGGTCGATGTCGCCGGATTTTTCGATGAGCTCGTGGAAGGGCTCGTAAAATTGGCGCAGCATGGCATTGCGCGCAAGCTTGCTGGCAGCGATGTCATCGAAATCGGTCTCGACGCGGGCGGTGAAGCCATAGTCAATAATGGGGTCAAAATGGTTCGTTAAGAAGCCAGCAATTAGCTCGCCCGCTGGAGTGGGCAGTAGCTTGCCACGGGTAGCACCAGTTTTTTCTTGAACGATGCGACGAGTGACGACAGGGGTATTATCACTCGGGATCTCGCCCGTACGCTCTAGGACGATGACATCGCGTGGTTCACCCTCGCTCTCGCCTCGCTCGGCATAGCCGCGAGTCTGGATGGTATTCATGATGGTGGCGTACGTACTGGGCCGACCAATGCCAAGCTCTTCAAGCTTCTTGACGAGTGTCCCCTCGGTATAGCGCGCTGGTGGGCGGGCAAAGACCTGCCGTGCCTCAGCCTGTGCGAGCTCAAGGGTAGTGTGCTGGCTGACTGATGGCAGGATGGTCGAATCCTTACCGCCATAGACGCGCAAAAAGCCATCAAACAGCACTGTCTGACCCTTTGCCTCAAAGACGAGTGTTTTCTCGGTCTCGAGCTGCGTGCTGTCGATGCTAATGGTAATGGTGGTGTTCTCTAGCTTCGCAGCGGCCATTTGGCTGGCTAGGGTGCGCCGGCGGATGAGGTCGTAGAGTTTTTGGTCGTAGCTACTGCCAGCGACGGATTCGCGGGCGATATCGGTCGGGCGGATGGCTTCGTGAGCCTCTTGGGCACCAGCTGACTTCGTGGTGAAGGTGCGGCTGTGTGAATAGTCGGCACCAAAGTGCTGAGTAATGTATGTGCGGCTTGCGGCAATGGCCTGATGGCTGAGATTGACGCTATCGGTACGCATATAGGTGATGAGCCCCTCTTGGTAGAGTTTCTGAGCACTCGCCATGGTAGCGCGGCTGCCCATGCCGAGCTTACTATTGGCCTCCTGCTGGAGAGTACTGGTGGTAAATGGCGCAGCGGGGTTGCGCGTGCTAGGTGTCTTGGTAATGCTGCTGACGGTGAAACGAGCACCACTCAGCCCCGTCAAGAAGTCGTGGGCGGCTTGCTCGCTGTCGAAGCGCTGCTTGAGCTCAGCCTTGAGCTCCTCGCCATCTACGGCAAAATGCGCCGTTACGCGGAACTGTGCACTACTCGCAAAATCGCGAATCTCGCGCTCGCGCTCCACGAGCAGGCGGACCGCTGGGCTTTGCACACGGCCAGCTGATTTGCCACCTGGCACCTTGCGCCACACCACAGGGCTCAGCTCGAAGCCCACGATGCGGTCGAGGATTTGTCGTGCCTGCTGGGCCTCCACGAGCTGCATATCTACGGTGCGAGGTTGCTTGATGGCCGCCTCGATGGCGGGCTTGGTAATCTCGTGGAAGGTAATGCGTTTGGTGTGCTGCGGGTCTAGGCCAAGCACTTCACACAAGTGCCAGGCAATCGCCTCTCCTTCGCGGTCTTCATCGGTTGCGAGCCACACATTATCCGCTCCAACTGCCTTCACGGCCTTCTTGAGCTCGGTGATGACCTTCTTCTTGTCTGGGTCGATCTCGTAGACGGTCTTGAAGTCGTTTTTGATATCGATCGGCGGCTGCCCATCCTTGGTCTTCTTGGGGATGGCGCGGATGTGTCCCACGCTCGAGAGCACCTGGTATTCCTCGCCCAGGTAGCGCTCGATTGTCTTGGCCTTGGCTGGGCTCTCGACGATGACTAGTTGTGTGTGTTTGCTCATTGATTGTCTACTCGCTTGTTATAGTTATATGCTTGCTGTTAATCTATCTAATCAAGCGCCTATGATACCGCAAAGTAGAGTGGAATGCAAATAAGATACATTAAGAATACCCTCTCCCCATTCCCGGCTTATAGGCAGGGGTATTGCTGATAGTGTGAAAAATATATAAGAAGTCTGGCTGTCGATAAAGAATGCTACACGAATCATCAATCGCATTACCCACGCACGCGGCGTTTGCGACGCATACGGGTGCGAGGTCGTCGTGGTGGGGTGTTTGCTGCTGAGGTAGACTCGGTAGATTTGCTGTAGTCTTTAGCTTTGGCATAGTGGCCAGTGAGATAGTCCTTTGCAGCGGCAATACCAAGGACAGCACCAAGAGCAACCGACCCAACTGCTACAGTGTGTGCAACCCGCTCCATTTTGCTGCCTTTACGTGCGCACTTCTCTGCCATGTAGGCTGCGACGGCTACGTTATCAGCTGCCATACTAAACTTACCAGCTTTGGGCGTGCGAATAGCTTCTGTATGTCCAAGGCCATAATACGCAGTAGCTGCTGCATTGACGGTGTTTTTGGCGGCAATCATCCCAACCACTGGCTTGGGAATAATATTGTGCCTCGCCATGGCAGTACCAATTGCCAGCATGCCGCACTTGTCGCCCACGGCGTCTACTGCAGCACCGAGGTCACTCTCTTGGTGGAGACACCGCGCTGCTTTACCGTCTAGGAGGTCGAGTAAGCGGCCACCAGCCATCATCATGATCGCTGTGCGTACAGCATGAGCGTCGTGTGTACGCTTACCAGTGTCGAACTTTCTTGCGCCATAGAGTACCAGCCCAAGCCCAGTGGCCGAGATTGCATTTGGCACACTAAAAATATCTTTTGTATGATACTCACGCTCTCGGCGTGCTCGACTGTCTACTATTGGGTGCTCTACCTTGGCCATAATAAATGCACTGTACCATAATACTAAGCCAATGTCCACTGGTTGGCACCAAGTGAGCGGATAACGCCGTTGATCTCCAGCATCGTCAGCGCAATAGTAAACTCACTGATGGGTGTGCCTAGGCGGCGCTGCATTTCTTCGCCGTCGCGCAGGCCTTGGCGCAGCAGCTTGATGATGGCAGCCTCGAGCGGTGTACTACCCAGTGGTAGGGTGGCATTCTCGCTCTGCTGGCGCTGGGGTGGTGTGATGGTCATGACAGCGAGGATATCGGCTGGGCTGGTGGCGGGCAACGCGCCTTGCTTGAGGAGATTATTGCAGCCCTGCGAGAGTGGGCTGGTGATATTGCCTGGCACCGCAAAGACGTCCTTGCCTTGCTCGAGTGCGTGGGCGGCAGTGTTGAGCGTGCCGCTGCGCTCGGCTGCCTCGGTGATGACGACGACGTCAGCTAGGCCAGCGACGAGGCGGTTGCGCTCGAGGAAGCTCCAGCTGCCAAAGCGGTAGCCATCTCCTGCCAAGTGCTCCGACAGCACTGCTCCACCCTTGGCAACGATATCACCTGCAAGTGCAGTATGATTGGCCGGATAGATTCGCGGCAAGCCATTGCCCAGTACAGCGATCGTCGTGCCTCCCACCGCTACGCAGGCCTGATGCGCAATGCTGTCAATCCCGAGAGCGAGCCCGCTGATGATAATCACCCCTTGGCGGGTCAGCTCGCGGGCGAACTGCTCCGTCACTTCCCGGCCGTAGCGCGTGGGCCGGCGCGACCCAACGATCGCCACGCTCGGGCGGCGCTCCTCGGGCAGTGTACCGAGGTAGTGAATCTGCTGCGGTGGCTTGGCAATATGGCAGAGTGGATTGAGGTATTGGTTGGCTTGTGGTGTGGTGTGATTGATCTGTTGCATAATTTGTGCTGAAAAGTGTTGACATTTTGTCAAGCGGGTGCTAGTATCATAAGTGATTGATTGAGCGCAAGCTCGTTCAAGTACCTTATACCCCCTATTTTAACATAGTTACCCCAGTGTTTTCACGAAGGTAACGTGTTAGGTTGCACACAATCTGTGCTGTAGTTATCTACCCTCCACTGCAGCACCGTTAGACAGGGTTGTGTGCTTACTAACCCCTTTGTCCAGCGGATCTCGTATGTGTGAGTAGATCACGTATACCCTGATTGGGTGGGACGAAGGGCAAACCAAGCGCTCATAGTGATGCCCACCCTTACTATGAGCGCTTTTTTGTTGGGGTGAGTTGGTGATGAACTAGTCACGCATTAGTTATTTTAAGCTGATTTACTTTGGTGCGCGAAGGTGCTGTGAATTGCTCTGGTTTGTGACATGCGCTACCAAGACAAAGATAGCTGGTATCTGTGGTAGTAGCCACGATCCTGGCGGATTTGCCCTGCTTGTAGAACTTACTACAGGGACTGAGAGGCTTGCATGTAAGGTTTGATAAAAAGGCCTTTTCCGCGCTGCTACGCTCTCTGGTGCAGCATACAACACCTTAGTGTGTTGATAATTTTTCACCCTCAACTACATACTTCTCAATGAGAAAAACGAGCATCGAGAAGTATAGTTGCTATAGCAACATCGTGGCTTGCGATGGGCGCACGTATGTGCGCGGCACAGACAAGTAGAGGTGCAAGCCGAAACGCTATGTGATTGACACACGCTTACATCAGGCATACCTATATAGCCCAGCACGCACAAAATCTATGACTGAACAATACTTTTCACCATGTTTTTCTCTGTTATTGCGCAGTGAACTGATTATTTATTCAAGTGAGATATATGTAAGAAGTGCTTGGTATGCATAGTAAGGTGGTGCTAGAGCTGTGTGATGTTAACTCCCTGCTTGTGCAGTACCGAGATAAATATAAAATAATCAAGTCACCTTAACTGAATTTGTATTTACCCCCACAAAGCGCTATAATGGCCAAACCATGACAAAAATGGCAGTTCGAGAACATAGTTTTGACCCGCATTCTCAGCCAGAGACGCGGATGGAGCGACGACGACGGCTCCAGCGAGAGAAGAAAAAGAATTTGGGCAAAAAGGCAATTAGTGCAGTGGTAGGCGCTATAATTGGCTGTATGCCAATGGCTGGTGTGGTCTATGCCAAGCATGCTCAGCGCCGAGGCGCAGCGGCCATATGAGCCACTGCCGCCATGTACGGCGGTTGGCCAGCCTTCATCGCTTGACCTCACGCAGCCCGAGACGGTAGCTCAGCGCTCACCGGTGGGCATAGCTGAAGCGCTGGGCGATCGCGAGTCGCTGGAGCAGCAAAAGCGCGAGGCTTTGCAAGCAGTGCAGCACTCCATCGTCAAGATAGAAGCTCATTCTCATAATATGGCGGAGGCAGGCAGCGTGGATATCACTGGCAGTGGCTACATCATAGCAATGCCAAATGGCAAACCTATGGTGATGACGGCTGCCCATGTGGTGTCTAACAAGTATCCTATCCGCCAAACAGACATTACCTTCCGCACGACGGATGGCCAGACTCATAAGATACAAAAAGGCTGCCATAATGGCGAAGCACCGCCCGAAGGTCAGTGGAGCTCTGGCATGCCTGATGTAGCAGCATTGAGGCCGCGTGATGAGCTGCCAGGTAGCTCGCCCCTTCACTCTGCAACAGATGAGGAAATAGCAGCAGCGGTACACGCTGGCCAGCCATTCTTTGCAGTGGGCTTCCCTGCTAATGCTCCAGTGGAATGGGGGCAACCGATTGCCACGCCGCAAGTTGATGTGCTCCTCCCTGTTGGGCAGCATGGAGCTGATGGCAAGATGGCCGTAATCTCGGGCCTTGAGCGGTCGGCTAAGGATGCAAATGATGTTGACGAGCTAGATGATGCCGTTTTGCCTGGTATGTCGGGCGGAGTGGTCGTTGTGCGTACTCCATCTGGCGAGATGAAGGTCGTTGGGATGGTGCAAGCAGTAGCCCAGCCAGCCACTGCTGCCGAGCTAAGCGCGTATGGCATTGTAGATAACCCAGAGACGGTACGTGCGTATGAGCCACGCATTGCCTATCTTGGGAGTCTCACAGAGACGCAAGAGGCGTCTACGAGCCTACAAGCAGAAGACGAGTGGTCGGCGGCAAGAGTAATAATAGACCTTAGTGCGGTCTTTAGCAAAGATTAACTTAGAAGGCTATAGAAGGTGAAGCCCTGCCCTATTCTGTGCTATACTAAACCACTATGAAATATCTCTGGCATTCTCATCACCCTTTTCGCATTTTTTGGTTTTCGGCGCTGCTGACAGTGCTGCTGGGCGGGGCGATTTTTGGCCATTTGGGGGTGAGTGGCTTGTGGCTGTTTACCATCCTGGTGCTGCTAGAGGTGACCTTTAGCTTCGATAATGCCGTCATTAATAGCCGCGTCTTGGCGAGCCTGAGCCCGCTATGGCAAAAGATTTTCCTGACGGTGGGGATCTTTATTGCGGTGTTTGTGGTGCGTTTTGTCTTGCCGATCGTCATTGTGATGGTGGCAAGTGGGCACGACTTCTCAACAGTGGTCGATCTCGCGCTCCATAAGCCAGCGGAGTATGGGCACATCCTCCACACTGCGTCGCCAATGATCGATGCCTTTGGTGGGGCGTTTTTGATCATGATTGGCCTAAGTTACTTTATGGACTACAACAAGCGGGTGCACTGGATGCGGCACGTTGAGCCATGGCTAGCCAAAGCGGGGCGCTTCGAGAATCTCAAGGTATGTGTGATGCTGGCGGTGGCAGCGGTGCTGTACTTCACGGTGGAGAAGCAATATGAGTCGGTAGTGCTGATCTCGTCTATTCTGGGGATCTTGCTGCATATTGGGCTGGAGCTCTTTGGCTCGTTCTTTCATGACGATACGGCGCAGTCTCTCAAGGCAAAAACAGGCTGGGCGGCCTTTGCTAGCCTGATGTACTTGGAGGTGTTGGACGCAAGCTTTAGCTTTGATGGGGTGATTGGTGCATTTGCTATCACTAGCAGTATTGTCTTGATTGTGGCAGGCCTCGGGGCGGGTGCCATCTGGGTGCGTTCGCTTACGGTCTATCTACTACGGACGGGTGCACTGGGTAAATATAAGTATCTTGAGAATGGTGCGCACTGGGCTATTATGGCGCTGGGTGTGATGATGATCGCTAAGCTCTTCCATGTTGAGCTGCCTGAATGGGCGACCGGTGGGCTGGGCCTTGTTTTTATTAGCTTGGCAGTCGGCAGTAGCATCCTCGAGGCCCGCGCCATTAACCTCCAGGCTGCAACAGCAAACACCGTCCACCACGCCGAGCAACGCCTCAAGCGTGGAGTGAAGAAGATTGTGAAGCATTAGATATTGCTATAAACAAAAGCCATAAACTCACCACTGAGACATGTCGTCCGTCGAGAGATAAAATACGCTCGAAATAATGTACTATACCGACGGCTGGTACGTCACACTCGTCGCTGCTATGTCTCCCGCAAGGAATTGCGCAATGAGAGAGGCTGACTGCTCAGCTGCCCACTGTTGCAAAAGGGCTCGCTCATCTGAGGTAAAGTTACTCAAGACGAAGTCAATATCGCCGACTTGCCGCCGCATTTTATTGTCTGTGCCAAGGCGAATGTGCCAAAAGTTCTGCCCAATATGCTGGTGAAGCGACTTAAGCCCATTGTTGCCTGCGCTCTCGCCGCCTCGTCTAACGCGAATTTTGCCAAAATCGAGGGCCACATCATCGTGAATAACAAGCACATCGTCGAGTGATAATTTATAAAAATCCATGATTGCTCGGGCTGCGACCCCTGTTTCGTTATAAAATGTGGTTGGTTTGGCGAGGATGACTTTCTCGCCGCCGTGCGAAAACTCGGCCAGCTCAGCATTAAATCGGCTCTTTGGGGCAAACTGCACTCCCTGCTCTGCTGCATAAGCGTCGAGGATAATGAAACCAGCGTTGTGCCGAGTGGCGGCATAGCGCGAGCCAGGGTTGCCGAGAGCGAGAAGTAATTTCATACGTATTAGTATAACATGGATAAGGTTTTGTTGTGGCTGCGCTGGTGGTGCTATAGCTGAACAAGAAAATATATGGAGGCCAGCCACACAGTAGGCGGATAATCGCTGTTATAATCTGGCCGGAACATTTTCGGTTCAGCTATAGCACCGTACTCAGTAGCCTTACTCCTTAGTATAAGGCCACAGGATCCTCTGTAGAGCGAGCGGGCATGCCCTGCCATGCTATACTAAACCCATGGCCCAGCGCGATAATGATCTTGAATTTAGCCTCAATGCTGCCTTTGATGAGCAGCGCACCCAGCCTGGCCTGGTACCGCTCTACCTCATCAATGGCTCGCTCGGGGCGGGCAAGACGAGCGTGCTGGAGTATCTTTTGCGCCAGCCGGAGTTTGCTGGCTCGCGCGTGATTGAGAATGAATATGCCAACGAGAATGTCGATGGCTACCGGCTGGAAGGCCTGGCAGAGCTTGTAACGACGCTGGCGGGCGACTGCGTGTGTTGCTCGTCTAAGCATGCCTTGACGCGCATGCTGCTGGATTTTTGCCAGTCGTCCCCTGCCCCGGTTTTTATCGAGGCAACAGGGGTAGCACGGACGATGAACTTGGTAGAGAAGCTCATCAATGCCCGGATCTTCGACAAATACGAGCTGCTGCAGAGCTATTATGTCATCACGGCGCACGAGATTTTGCACGGTATTGAGCCAGCCCACGAGGTGGAGCTGCAAGCCGCCGATACAATCCTTATTACCAAAGAAGATCTTCTGCACGGTGATGATCGCACTACCTATGATACCAAGCGCCGCGCCCTGCCCTACGCGCGGGTGCTGTCTGCGCCGCATGGGTATTTTGACCTTAGTAAGATCACAACGCCGTCGAGTCTGCTCACCTTCTTCGACACCTATGATGGCGAGCTTGCCGTGCCAGATAACCCGACCTATAGCGTCATCGATATGTCGCAGCTCACTGCTACCGAGGCAGCCTTTGAGGCGCTGTGGCTGGAGCTCTTTGCGACGTATGAGCTGCGCCGGCTCAAGGGGTGCTTTATTGATGAGCATGGCGCGCGCCGGCACATCGAGGCTACGCCTGAGCAAATTCAGATCACCACTGGCCAGTCTGGCGAAGCACCCAAGCTGGTATGTATTGGTACCCATGCCAGCAGCATCACCCGCGATGGACTGATGGCACAGCTGATGATGTTTGGGTAAGGTAGGACTGAGGAGTCTCTCGGGCTTATCCACTAACTCCACTGGTAGGATCTATTGCAGAGGATGAGGGTTGATTATTATTGGCTTGGATGTAAAAATTTTGCCTCTTTTGCGTCATTCTCCCTTCTCTGTAGCGCCAGTACGAGAGGTTGGTATTGAGTCTTATATACATCAGAGGAGGATGATATGGCAAGAAGCAGTATCGAAAGATAGATCTATGCCATAATAAAACCCCACCTACCCCTACTTTGTTGTACGCAAAAACAGAGGTAGATGGGTGTGATATTATGGGTCTTGCGATTTCTTAGCCTTTCCTTAAGCGAGGAGTATTCGTCGACCTGGATTGCTTGGCCGCATAGGCCGCTAGAAGCCACACTACCGACTCTTATCAAGGAATTCGCTTAGCTTCTCATCGATCGATGTGAGCGATTGGCTCATCTGATTGACTCGCCGGACGAACCAAACAAGTAGCCAAATAGCCACCACAAATAGCACAACATGGAAGGCGATGGCCGACCAAAAAAGCGTATTTGCCTCGGGCGCGCGAATCAACAAAGCAAAATAAGCTGGTATATGAGTCATGGTACAACTCCTTATGTTATTAGTTATTACTGAATGTTGTTTGCCCACCCAGCCTTATTGTGTAACATAAGGCTGGGTGGGCGTTCCGGTGGCTAGTCCAGCTTCAGGCAGGACCAGCCCTCAGCGAGCGCGGCGTTCGTTACCTCGGCCTTGGAACCGGGGTAGAATCGGTTGCAGTAGCCCTGGATGTCGACACTACCAGCCGACCCAAACGACACACCGAACGGGAACGTGTACGACATGTCGTAACACGTCCATGTGTACGGCTCGCCGAAGAAGTTGTAGACACCGGAGTGCCCCTGCAGGCGGCAAGCCTCCTCAATATCCGCCGGCCACTCGCCGTCAGCGGCGTTCGCCGGCGAGCTCAAAACGAACCCGCCCACCGCCAACGCAGCGGTAGCACCCAAGGACGCGATCTTCCGGAACTTCATGTTATCCTCCTCTAGGATTCCGGGAGCCCAAGATTTTTGGGCTCAACCAACATGACGATTTGATTGTAGCTGATATATATATATATATATATATCAATACTTGTTATTATATATTGCAATAATACTGTAAAATAACAGTGGTAAGTGGTGTCCATTCTACAACGATTTGTTCGGGTATGGGCGAACACTGTCAGGGCTATGCACCAACAGGAAGAGAACGAGATATATTCTACTAATTATGCCATAAAATAATTTGAGATAATTGTTCTACAAGCGTCAGAAAGCACCTACAAACGGTTCTTGCCCGTGCCTTACGTACTTTGTCCTTCGGCGTTCTTGCGCTGCTTATATGCTTTGGTGACGGGCTCAAGGCCGCGTTTGACGCGCTCGCGGTTGGCTTTGAGCTGCTTCTCGTCGCGGAAGGAGAGCTTGATGGGAGTACCAGTGTAGTCGTAGGTGTCGCGGATGCGCCGCTCGAGGTAGCGCTTATAGCTCCAGTGGACGAACTTGAGGTTGCTGCCGTAGATAACGAACCATGGTGGGTTGGTGTCTGTCTGGACGATGTAGCGCAGCTTGGGGTGGGTATTCTTGAGGCCAGCTGGTGGGTGCTTCTGCACAGAGCGCTGCAGGAGGTCGTTGAGGGTGCGCGTGGTGGTCTTTTGCTGGCGATGAGCAGCGATGCCAAGGGCAAGGTCGAATAATTTTGTCACATTCTGGCCCGTAACAGCACTGGTGAAGATGAGTGGTGCCCATGGTGTGAAGTCGAACTGGGCGGAGATCTGCGGAGCGAGTGCATCGCGCGTGTAGGCATCTTTGCCTTCCACGGCGTCCCATTTGCTCACGACGATGGCCATGCCCTTGCCTGCCTCGGCAATGATACCGGCAAGCCGCTGGTCGAGGGCGGTGTTGAGCTCATTTACATCCATCAGGAGGAAGCAAATATCGGCCTCCTCGATGGCAGCCAAAGTGCGCAAGACGCTAAACTTCTCGATGCCCACCTCCTGCTTGCCTTGGCGGCGAATGCCGGCGGTGTCGAGCAGCTCGATGGTTTGCCCCTGGTAGCGCAGGCGGATGCGATTGACATCGCGTGTGGTACCCGCTACTCCAGCCACGATGGCTTGCTGCTTGCCCGCTAGTGTGTTGAAGAGGCTGGATTTGCCCACGTTTGGCCGGCCGATCAAAGCAATCTTGAGCACATCGCTCGGCTCGGCTTGGCGCTTCTCTGGGATGTGCTGACAGATCTCATCCAGCGCATCACTAATACCACTGTTGTGCTCGGCACTGGTGCGGATGATGCTCTTGATGCCAAGGCGGAGGAATTCACTAGTGGGCAAGCTGCCCCGCAGGTCGGTTTTGTTTGCAATGAGAATGACAGGCTTGCGGCTCTTGAGGGCAGTCTTGGCGACGCGCCGGTCTTCATCGCTGGGGTATTCGGTGCTATCCACGACCACGAGGATGACGTCGGCCGCATCAGATGCATCGATAATTTGCTCTTGAATACTTGCCTCGAACTCATCTTCGGCTGGCTTGAGGCCGGCGGTATCGACCAGCCAAAACTCATGCCCATGGTAGGCTGCCTTGCCTACCACCCGATCGCGCGTCGTGCCAGCCTCGCGTGCCACGATGGCCTGCTGCGAGCGCATCATACGATTAAACAGCGAGCTCTTGCCAGCATTGGCACGCCCGATGATTGCAACAGTAGGAAGTTTGGTAGCCATAATGCTCTCATTATATCATGAAAGCGCGCGAGCGGATTTGCAGCACCCCCTCCCCTCTTGTACAATAAAAGAACGAGCGCAGCAACGGGCTCACTCTCATTGATAAAGACTGAAATATAAGGAAGTGTGTAATGACCAATGAGATACTACAGCCAGCCTATACTACCCTATTGCG
Organism: Candidatus Saccharimonadota bacterium; assembly: GCA_013333645.2. Lineage (GTDB taxonomy): Bacteria > Patescibacteriota > Saccharimonadia > Saccharimonadales > Saccharimonadaceae > Saccharimonas. The sequence continues at coordinate 14,496 of JABCOK020000019.1, forward strand.
CCAGTCGATAGAATATTTAGATGAGAGCTTAGGCCAGCCGCAGCTGATTGACAGCCTGGGTGCGCTGGGCGTCTCGGCAGTAGCGCTTCAGCAGCGGGCGGCGATGCTGACGGTTGCCGATGTCTGCACAGGTGCCACGCAGCGAGAACTCGATGACCATGATGGTGCAGAGTCGCGCCTCTTCCAGCGTGATCGCCAGGTGCAATCGCTCGATGGTTGGCATCGGCGTGACATCATTCCTCTTGCAATTGCGCCAGAGACGCGCGACGTCTGGACGGATATGACCGACCCTATGCCGCTGCAGCGGCAGCAGGCTGGCGTAGCGCATGATGCCCCGTGGCGGCTTGGCGCGGCCAAATGGTACTATGCGCCAAGCCGAATTCTTGCTGCGCCGCACATGTCAGCCCAAGCAGTACCAGTCAGGGTACGTGGCACGTATGCTGCATGTATCGTTGATATGGGGCGGGTTGGACGCACTTCCATGCATGCTCGGCCGAATATTGTGATGAATCAGACTAGACTGCCTCTCCATGATGATAGCGACAGGGCGCGCATCATCACAGCCGGTGTACTCCTCCACGAGTTAAGTCACGCCGATGACGCCATCACTACCCCTTGTACACCCTGGGGTGAGCCACCATATGCACTGTTCTCCTCCGAGCTCAAGGCGTACACATTACAAGCACAGTTCCTTCGCCAGCATGATATGCCGCCGCACCGTGACTTATCAGCTGTGCAGCAGATCGAGACGATTCGGGCACGCATCAACCGCCCAGAGCAGCCCTTTGACAAAAACCCCACTATCATCCAGGCTCTTGGCGCGGCTGGTGTCCTCTGGCGGATGGGGCCACGATGAGTAGAGGTTAGCTATTGAGAATAATATAGCGACGCACGGTAAAGATAATAACGGTGAGCAAGAATGCAATGCCAATGATGAGAATAGCTAAGCTCACAACATAGAGCCACAGCGGGAGAGGCCGCTTTTTCTCTGTGGCGTCTTGAGCATCTTTGTCTTTTTTCCTGTGCCATGGCCGCCAGACCAGCCACCACGCGCCAACACAGGCAGCGATAATGATAATCTCGATAGCTAAGGCATAAAGGTCGAGACCATAGCGGGCGTGATCACCAAAAGGTATCATGCGCGGCGGAGTGGGTGTTTCGCTCCAGAAGTGGTCATCCTTGGGGTCGAAACAGAGCGTGCGCTCGTGGAGTGGACTAAGCAGCCAGGTAATGGTGTCATCCGTTACGTAACGAAGCCTGTACCGTGGGGTTGGGTCTTTAAGAATAGGCATACACATTATATTGCTATTGTATATTATTTGTTGCTGAGAGTGCAAGAAGGTGCTGCTCTATTGCGCAGCGACGTCTTGCCACTCACCTCGCGGTAGTTTGCCCAGGCTATAGCTGCCAAAGTGTGTGCGATGCAGGCGCGTGACGGTGTAGCCTAGGGCGGCAAAGGTGCGGCGGATCTGGCGGTTGCGGCCCTCACTCATGCTGATGTGCCACTCGGTGCGACTATCGGGTCGAAGACGCGTGAGGATGAGCCGGCTGGTACCATCGGCAAGCTGGATGCCGTAGTCGCTGATCATCTGCTGGTGGAGGGGTTCGAGTGGGTGGTCGAGCCGGACATGGTATTCTTTGACCTTAGCAAACTGTGGGTGGGTCATGCGGTAGGCAAAGTCGCCGTTGTTGCTGAGCAAAAGCAGGCCTGAGCTATCAGCATCGAGCCGGCCAACGGGCTTAAGAGCGTGCAACTCTGCCGGCAAAAGGCTATAAATAGTGGGCTGTGACCCCTGTTGTTTGCGCGAGCAAACGTAGCCCACTGGCTTGTTGAGCATAATAGTGCGATAAGTAACCTGCTCGGGTAGTGGCGCGCCCTGCACCGCTACCAAGCTGCCTGGCTGGAGGCGGGCACCGAGCACGGCTACCTCGCCATCAACCACGACGTCTCCAGCAGCGATCAGGTCATCCGCTTGGCGGCGCGACAGGCCCAGCACAAGCGCAATGTGTTTGTTAAGGCGAGTAGTCGACATGCCCCTATTATATCACCCAGGATCTGCTGGCCGAAGGCTCGGCTCTGCGCTCATAACTCTCTTGGCTTAATGCTGATGGGTATGACGCGACCACGGCCGAGTAACCGCCGAAACAATGCTCCGCGTGCCGCAAAGAGCAGCCTGGCCAATGGCACGAATGCATGTGAAAAGTGGGCTATGTTTGACCTCTGGCACATCAAGTGGGTACTCAAGCGATGGATGCTGGCGGCTATCAGCTTGTAGTGAATCGTTACATCGCGCAGCAGGGCCAGTGACAGGGTCATCGGTAGGTTGTTCATGGAATGATGGGTAGTCGAATGGTGATCGATCGGACATAACAGGCTCCATGCAATGATGATTACCTAGTATAGCACGTGTGAAGCGATATGGATACGCTTTTTAGCGCGACCCGGCCGATGGTGCTGCCCGCTCAGTCTCTTCGAAACTGAGGTTGTCGTGGCTGTGCTGTATGGCTGATGCTGGGCGCGAAGGTGTGGCTGCTGGCTGAGGCATTGGTGCGGCATGGTGAGTAGCTTGTGGCCGAGCTGGTGCTACAGTGGTGGCCTGTGCTGCAGCAACGGGAGCTGGGCGGATGGCATCGTAGAGTGGATGATCGACTGGCGAGACCGACGGATGAGAGGCTGCACTACCCTGGAGCAACGCCGCGGCTAGTGCATCAGACGGGTCTGCAGCAATGGCTTGTGTGCTGTGCGGCGCAATGGCTGCACTATCAGCAGCAGGATGAGCTGGTGAATCCTCGTGATGCTCGTGGTGAGTAGCTGGTGGCTGCGCTGAGGCTGCTGGTGCTGGATGGCTTGGCGCTGATGTGTTATGTGCCGTGGTGGCTGGCGTTAGCGGCTCAACAGGGGTCGGCATGGTATCCATCTGCTCGGTGAGGTTGGCTACGGCGTCCGTCACGAGCTGGTTTTGGCTTGGCTGGTAGGTAGCTGCATCGGTATCTGCCTCATCATCGGCCTGCTGCGTGCTTGTGCGGAGAGCTTCGGCTAGCTCGGCTTCGTCGTCGGCTGGAGTGTGGGTGTAGTGAGCAGGCTGGCTCGCTACAATGTGGTGCTGCACATCTGGAATACCTGATGGCGCGGTGCTGTGCGGTGCAATAATATCGTTGATGAGTGGTGGCTGAGCAGCGGGAGTATCACTGGCTGGGGATGTGTGCAGATGTGGAGCTTCGGCTGGGCTTAGCGCGCTACTAGCAGGGGCTGAGTGTTCATCATGATGCGTGATGATCTCCGCCTCTGGGGTATTCTCGGCTGGCGGTAAGGTGAATGGCTGTGGCGTAGTGGGCTCGGCTGGCGGCTGCGGCGCTGTGGGTTGTGGAGCGCCATTGGCGGCATCGAGCTCGTCGTCTATTAAGCTGGCATAATCTGGCCTCGGCATCGAAGACTGTAGCGGGTGGATCACTCGCTCACCCAGGCTGGCCGGTCGTGGTGTAGAGAATGGCGCTGTGGGTTGTGGCAGTGTGGTGGGCTGGGGCTGACTGGCTGGTGGCACTGGGTTGGCTGGTGCGCTTGGCTGAGGCTCAGGAGTGGTATGTGCTGCCGGCCGGTGGCTTACCCCTGTATCGCCAAGGACGTCGTGTACGGCGCGCACCACATCTTCAATGCCAACCTGCGATTTGACGAGGTAGCGGTCTGCCCCTAGTGCCTCGCCGCGCATGCGCTGGTCTTGGCTGGAGAGTGCCGTCATGATAATCACCTTGATGCCGCGCGTCTCGGTGGTGCTGCGCAAGATGTCGAGCATGTCGAAGCCACTAATCTTGGGCATCATCACATCGCTGATGATGAGCTGCGGACGTTCTTTGATAGCCATGGCGAGTGCTTCTTCCCCATCGCCGGCCGACACGATGTCATACCCCTCGGCCAACAGGCGTACTCCGTATATTTCGCGCAGGCTTTTGTCGTCTTCGACAAGCAGAATCTTAACCTTTGTCATATCACCCTCTATTGTACGCAATTGTCGGCAAAAATACCATAGTGCTTGTGGTTTTTTTGAGAGGAATTAATATAAAGCGTTGCTCTGGTGATAGGTCTGGCGCACGGTTGGCTTTGCGCGAAGAGATTGACAGAGCGCTGGTCGTGATTTGCCAATAGGCGCACACACCGGCAATTGCAAAACGTTCCCCCGCTCTTCGTAGTAACCCCACTACACAAGAGAACATCTGAAAGCTCGCAACGTAAGCAGATAGAAAAGCTCTGCTCTATACTCTAGCTAGCGTATGTTTAGCTTGGCAGCGCTACTGGGTAGCTATTGACTATAAATATATACTGTGGTATCATAGCACTCCTTAACAGAGGAATATGAATATGACAACACCACAACAAATGCGACACGCTGGGGCGCGACACAAAAGCGAGAAGCCAAGCTGGACCAAGCGTTCTACAGAAAAAACACAATCACCCGAGCGATCCTCACGGCGCGAGAAAGTTGCGCGAGCATTGGGGATGCTGGCCACTATTGGTGCGACTCTGACAGCTGCAACAGGTATTAGTGTTTATCGCGATAGTGGCAGTATAGAGCCGGTTGGCAACCTGCTCAACCCAGTTGCTGAGCACGTGCTGACGACGGACGAGGACATTGCTACTACCGATGGACTCTCGAACATTATTGCACTTGAAGGCCGCCAGGCGGAAGAGACGAGAATGCATTACGTGACGCGTTTTACAGAAGCCGCAGTCCTTAGTGTTGTTGCACTGCGTGCGTCCAACGGGTGGACGGAGCGTAAGCGCAAGAAGGGTCAGTCGTAAGCGTGTAGCAGTCTAGGGTTTTGTCTGCGCTGGGCTCGCCCTCTTCTTGTTTTTTTTGCTGCAGGAGAGACACTAGTAGCAGGTAGTAGCAGGTTTTAATATAAAAGAGGCCGGTATTGTGGAGAATATCGGTCTCTATAATTTGTTTCTAGAGGGGTGTAAGATCTACCGCACTGCCCGTGGTGGCGCAGCAGAGCGCGGTGTGGTGAGGACATCACGGACACGAGTGGGGCTACGCCGAGGCTGACTGGTGGCAATGATATGCGCCGTGGGCGACGTGCTTGGCGCAGATGGTGGTGTGGCGCTTGAGGGAGTGGCAGGAGCAGCCTGGGCAACGGCAACAGTGGTAGATTGCACGTTTTTTGCTGTGGGTGGCGGGGCTGCGCGGCTGCTCTTTTGGGCTGGGCGCTGGGCGCGAGTAGCTGGGCTTGGCTGCGGCAAAAAGCCTTGGCTCTGGAGCACGGCCGTGGCAAAAGCTGGCACTGGGCGAGGCGGAGCTGCCTTGGCGGCTTGTGCTGCTGCCTTGGCTTTGGCAGCGAGGGCGGTTTGGGCATCGTGCTCACTCATGCGTGGGAGCTCGAGGAAAAAGGTGCTTCCCTGCCGGTACGCACTCTCCACCCACAAGCGGCCATCCATCACCTCTGTGAGGCGGCGACTGAGGTAGAGCCCCAGGCCAGTGCCGCCAATCTCGCGCGTGTCCGAATTATCCACCCGATAGAACTTCTGGAAGAGGTGCGATTGATCCTCCACCGGTATCCCGATGCCAGTATCGGCAATGGCGATCGTCACACGCCCGCTACCGCCGGTTACATCCACCGTTACACGCCCGCTGGGAGTGTACTTGATAGCATTCTCTACCAGATTATCGAGCACCTCACGCAGTTGGTCTGGGTCGACGTGGACATAAAAGGCAGGGCTAAGCGTCCGGCTCGTAAAGGTAGCGCTGTGCTCACCGCCAGTTGTGCCAGGGCGTGGCTTGAAGATAAGCTGGAGCTTTTTGTCCTCAGCTTTGTGGCGCAGCCCCTCCACGATGTCACTGACAAAGGGAATGAGGTCGATCGCTTCAGGATTGCTCTGCAAGCGGCCATCGTCGGCTTTGCTTACATCTAGCAGGTCTTGGAAGAGTCGGCCGAGGTGCTCAGCCGAGCGGTGTGCTTTGGTAATGAAGTCGCGGGCGCGCTGGTCGATGGTAGCGGTGGCGGGGTTCAGTGTGAGGCCAAGGTAGCCCTCGATCGACGCCACAGGGGTGCGCATCTCGTGGCTGGCGGTGCTAATGAATTCGGCTTTTTGGCGTTCCTCGGCCTTTTCCTTTGTTACGTCACGAAAGACGACGATAACTCCACTACCTGGCTCGCTGCTGACGGGCGAAATGACGAGTGAGATGATCGGCGTCTTGCCAGAGCTCGTCACGAGGCGTAGGCGGTCGGTGGTGAGGGGCTGGTTGTCCGCTAGGACAGCGGCGATGGGGTCAGTATCATTGGTAATGGGGTCATTCTTGGCGTCGATAAGCTTGAGGACGGATTGGTAGCTGAGGCCCAGAGCATCTTCGTCACCCCAGCCCACAAGACGTTGGGCTGCTGGATTGATGAGCTCAATCATCCCATCTGCGTCCAGCGCCATCACGCCATCGCCAATTGCATTGAGCACGATATCCGACTTGCCTGCCACCCGGCTTAGTGTGGCGGCAAGCTCGCGGTATGAGGTAGTGCGGGCCTCGGCAGCGCGATCATCCGGCCCCCAGAGCAAGCACCCCACCAAGATGGGGAGTTCGCCCGTCAGCATAGCGCTGGGGATCATCGTGCTTGTAATATGCCCTGCCAGCACTCCCCAACTGAGATAGGCATTGACTAGTAGCAAGACGAGCGCTAGCCCTACCCAGCCAAAAAACATTGCAAAAACCGCTACTAAGAGCCAGGCTGCAATAAAGGGTGAGCTCAGCCCACCTGTGCCAATAATGAGCGCGCCTGTTGTGGCGACGGCGCAGAGATACACTACCAGACTCGCCTGCCCAAGCCGCTGCTGCGGTGGCCAGATGTGAAGCACCGCTGCTACAACCCCTGTTATACCAGCCAATATGACGGCAATGAGCGGTATGTCAAGCACGAGGTTGTATTGATCCACCCCGCCAAAGTGCCGCCATGCCCACAGCGCCACGATGATGACGGCATAGAGCATACTTGCCTCGCACAAGCGCCGGTGCCAAAACCGGCTGATTTGTTGCACCCCCATTGGTTATCCCCCTTATGCTTTGTGTGTATTATAGCGGATTGCTTGGGTGATAGCAATGGAGTGCTGAATGAGATAGCCGCGCTCGCTGTCAGTTACTTCTTATGAGCCTAGTAGTAATTTATTCGTCCATTTTTCTCTACAATGTGCTACAATAGTGCCAGAAAACAAAGGAGGCCATATGGCAAAAAAATCAACCAAAGCAGCGGCCAAAGCAGCCGCGCCAGCAACAACTACTACAAAAACAAAGGTCACAGTATCGACCACCCGCAAAAAGACGCCCAAGCAAATGCTCGACATCCTGCTCATCGCAGCCTGCCTGGTGCTCAGCGTTATTGTAGTGGTACTGAGTATCTCGCACAGCATCGACCCGCACACCGCTATCGTTATGCTCAGCATTGGTCTGGCCTGCCTCAGTGCCTATGTGCTTAACCACGCAGCAAGCCGGTAGAAGCTTGCTCTACTACTCTTATAAATAACCCGCTCGCGATTGGTGGGTTATTTTACATTCTGCTATAAAACTGTGTCTATGCAGAGAAATGAGCGTGCTGTGTGCCAAGATCTAAGACGCAGCACTACGTGCCTGGCACATATACCACAAGTGTGCCGTCCTTGCCGGTGCTAGCGATGAGATTGCTACGAATAGTGAGGCTGCGCATGTCGGTCCCTTTGATGGTGAGGAGGGTTGTACCATCGGCGACTTTGACGATCTTGAGACCTTTACTGCCGCTGGCTTGGATGCCAGCGGAGTGGAGATTATTGGTGAGGAGGAGTGAGCCATCCAGGCTGGCGGAGACGATATTACCGCCGTCAGCCAGGGTGAGTGTGCCACCGCTGGTGCGGCTGTAGGTGGCCTGGCTCAGGGCGAAGTCTTGCGTGTTTTGGCTGGCAATACGCAGGAACTCTCTACCTTGCCCATTCACAACAACGCGCGGCATATCTGTCGTGAGAGCCTCTCGGGGGTACGTTGGCGCAGTAGTGCCGGTGGGGTTGGTGAAGGAGCTGGCGGCTGGGCTGAGCTTGTACGCGCTATTGACAGTGCTGCGGCCGCGTGGCTTGCCATCAATGCCATAGCTCTCGAAGGTCTCTTGCCCGCTTGATTGGATGGTGTTACTGCCAGCAGTGCCCTCCAGCCAGCCATCGCTTGCCAAGGTGACGTTGCTGGAGCTAGCTGTGCGCTGCACTTCGCGCGTGCCGCTGGCGATATCATACACGGTGATGGTGGTCATCGATTGATCTGCAGTGGTCGCCTGGCGCTCATTCGTAATGACGACACCAGTAGTAGTACGTGAGGTAGCACGCTTGCTAGGTGACTTCTGGGATGGCTTAGCGCCATGATCTTTCTCGGCATTACGGCGACAGAGGAGTTTGCTACCACCCGCTATCGTGCAGATGGCGTTGGGGTTCTGAAAATCACCACTGGTGATGGTGCGCAGATTCCCTGCGGTGGCGTAGAAGGTGGCGGTGGTGCTCTCGCCAATAATGTCTTGCTGTTGGCTATCTGTGCCGTAATATGTAAGCGTGCTCGGCTGGGTGGCTACAGGGGTAGTATAGAGAATCTTGGCGGTAGTAAGCTCTACCGCCGTAATGACCGAGCGTCCCCGCTGTTGGCTGGCGCAATACACCACCCCACGCGGCGTCACACTGCTACAGGTACTGGCTGGCCACGTAGCGACTGCCTGCTTGCGCCCGGTATCCCAAATCCGGAGCACTGGTGTGGTATCCTGCGCGCCCTGCCCTGCAATGGCAAGCCGCGAGTGGTCGGCTGTGCCGCCCAAGAAGCTCAAGCCACCCTGCCCCGCCGCAAATCGCACTGCGCGCTGGCCTGCTCCATAGCCATTGGCCAGAAACACATCGGTGCGCGATGGCGTGGCCGACACTGCCGCTGCCTGCATGCGCTGCGGCGCGGAGAGGAGAGTCACCGCCGCAGCAATGGCCGAGAGCACCACAGTGATGGCCGCCGCAAGCATCACCCACAGCATGAGTGTGCTATGCCGCCGCTTGGCGGGACGCTGAGGTGGGTGCTCTCCCAGTACAGATGTCGGAACAGGTGAAATATCCATAGGTAGCTCTTTGTTGTATTACACAATATTGTGTCATTAGTATAGCAGATATCGCTGCAGCCGGAGCGGGATTTTTGGGTGGCAGGATAATAAGGTAGTATTGTAGTGGACAAACCAGCGACTTTTTCGTATAATGGCACACAGCACTGTTATGTGCACTTGCATGGCCTCATCGTCTAACGGTTAGGACACCAGGTTTTCATCCTGGCAATCCGGGTTCGATTCCCGGTGAGGTCACCAGTATAGCTTGATTGATACTACACCAAGGGGTAGTATTTTTTATTTGTATGGAGAATATGAGGCTTACTCATATTTTGTTGTAACATATAGACATGGAACAAAAATTGAATATTGATGGATTAAATTTACCACTTGTCGAAAAAAATTCTAATAATTTAGAGTATGTTAATCAAATTGTCTATCAGCTTTTCGATGACCTAATAAAAGACATGCAGCCTAGTAGCGACTTGCTCTATGGTATTATTCTTGGTTTATTTGTAAAGTGTAAGAAGTTGTATCAATCATGCAATACATTAGTTGGCAATGATGACACACTTGCTTTTCTTGTAATACTTAGATCGTACTATGAGGCAACTATCTCTCTTCGGTATATTGTTAAACATCATAATCATGATGACATAGTAAAGCAGTTTATAGTTGCTAATACAATGTCAGAATTACGTAACCTTCAAAGTAGTAAAAGAGAGGCTAGGATAAATAAGACTCAATATAGAACAGAACGTAATCGCCTAAACCAGCGTTTAGAGCCGTATGGATTAAATATCAAAGATATACCAAGCGGCTACCCCAAGTCTTGGCATCCAACAAAGAGTTTTAAAATGATAGCAAAAGATCTCGATACAACTGGTAAAGCACTTGAGATATACAGTGACCTCTATGCGGCAACCTCACGTTTTGTCCACCCTTCTTTTGATGATGTTTTGAAGTGGCATGTAACAAAGCGTGATGAGAACGCACCATATATACCAAATGAGACAAGAATGTATATGCCAATGCAAGAAAGAAATAACGGAGGTAAAATACTATTGATGTGTATAACTTTATCTATGCACGAGGCAGTCTCTTGCTCGCCATATACAAAGACTGACAACTATATCAAAAAGGAATGTATTGAGAAGATACACAATAATTTTCACAATAACTTCAACGATACGCGTTCGCCAATGGCCTGGCAGACAGAAGGAATGCTACGCTATGCTGATTTTTGGATGCAAAATTACAAATATGATAAAAATAATTCCACAGCAGGATAATGCTGTCGTAAGAAATCAAAAAAGAAAACTAGGAGGAGTTAATAATGATTTTTAAGCGACAAAAGAAGAATACATACAAAGAAACAATCAAAGAGTATTCTGCTGCAGTAATATATGCCTCGGGTGTATCCGCTGAAAACCTTAGAAAAGAATATGAATTTTCAGATGAGACTCACATGACTGTACTAATTCAATTTATCGGGTTTAGCTTCATTATGCTGGCGCGTAAATGTGCGTCTGTGCAGCTAGCTCCAGAAAGATACCAAGAGATAACCGAAACAGTTATAGACCTTCTCGTTAATGTCGTTTATGAGAACATTGATAACAGGCAGAAGGCTATAAAAGTTATAAAGGAGTCAGTCTATAAATTTGTCGAAGTATACGGAAAACTGCCGGTAGAAAATGACGATCCATCAAAGAGAGAGGCTGGAACCCTGTTATGGGAGTATGGAAAGTTGATCGCGAAAACGGCTACAGATGAGGAAAAAAATATTTGGGCAATCATGACATGTATATCATTGATGAAGAACCAAATTACTGCAACCAACCCACTTATAGAAAGAATGCTAAGCGCAATGAAATAAAATTTTTAGCAATAAGTGAGTTGATTTTTTAAGATCCTGTAGGTTGCCCCATCTCCGCAATAATCTCCAGCAATCGCCGTGGGGTTATCTCGGCTTTGATGAGATAGCCGTCCACACTAGTTTGAAGAGCGAGGCGGGTGGATTCGTCTTGGTCGAAGTTGGTCATGATGACGATCTTCGTGCCAGCGATATGCTGCGGCTCGGCGCGCAGTGCCTCGAGGATTTCGCTGCCGCGCTTCTCGGGGAGCATAATGTCGAGCAAGATGAGGTCGTAGTGATTGTTACGTGCTGCCACGAGGCCGTCTGCCCCATCGATCAGCCAGTCTACCGTATAGCCTGCTTTGCGGAGGCTACGCACATACATCTCGCCGATGAAGCGATCGTCTTCGATGACGAGAATCGTTTGAATTGCCATAATTTCTCTCCTCCTACCTCTGTTATCCCTTATACATCGTGTGGTTTTTTATCCAGCCGCCGCCACTGGTGATGAGCTGGCTGTTGCTACCATCGGCGATTTTGTCTGCTACGCTGGCGTAGGTGGGGATGGTGATCGTGAAGGGCGAGCCCTCCCCTTCGCGGCTTACCACGCCAATCTGCCCACCGTGCGACTCGACGATCGCCTTGCTAATATACAGCCCAATACCCGTGCCGGCTACGGTCTCGCGGCTGCGGTGCGAGCGGTAGAACTTATGGAAGAGATTGCCCATGACATTGGCGGGGATGCCGATGCCGTGATCTTGCACCTTGATGGCAACAAATGCACCGTCTTGTTCTGCTGAGACGGCTACGAGCCCGCCTTCGTTGCTATATTTGAGTGCGTTATCAATGATATTGCTCAGCACCTCAGACAGGCTGGAGCGATCGGCTGCAATGGTGGGCAGTGTGGTGGGGATATCCACCGTGAGCTGGCGACCTTGGGTGGTGGCACGCAGCTGCATGTCGTCGCGGATGATATTGTAGATGCTAGCCACTGACTCTTCTGCTAGGTGGACGCGCAGATGGCGGCGGTCGAACTTGCTAGCATTGAGGATGTTGTTGACGTAGCCGCTGAGGCGATTGGCCGAGACAACAAGCCGCCCTAGTAGCTCTTGTTGGTCGCCGGCCAGCGCTGGGCCAACCTCCTCAGTGAGGACATCCAAATAGCCACGAATAACGGTGATGGGCCCGCGCAGCTCGTGAGCGGCAAAGGCGATGAAATCGAGGTCATCATCCTCGGGCTGGTAGAGGGTGGTGCGATCGTGTAGCACTAGTATAACCTCGGCACTGCTCCCCTTCTCATAATTGGCCGTAATGTCGAAGATACGCCGCCCAGGTTCACCCACCAGCTTGTTTGCAACGCGTAGCCAGGTCTTCTCGGCGTGGACAGCACTGTGGCGGCAGTGTGCGAGCCACTCCGTCAGACCATCGCCTGGCTCGAATAGCAGCTCGAGCTCGGCCGTATCATCATGGCTCTGGCGCAGTGGGGTGTGGCGGTTGTGGTAGCGTACCTGCCCCTGGCCAGTGAGGATGGCAATGCCAGCGCTTGTCTGATTCAGCGCGGCCTCGATCTGGGCAGCTTGTGTTTGAGCCTGGCTCGGCGGGTTTTGGCCAGCTAGTGCGGCCGTTTGGTAGATGTATTGCAGCAGCGGCTTGAAGCCATCGCGCTCGAAGTGTGCTGCATTGGGGTTGGGCGGTGCAATGGTACTAGGCTCGCCTGCTACATGGCTGAGAGCGTGTGTGAGGTCTTTAAGCGGGGTGAGCAGCTGCATGAGCAGGAAAATATTGAGTGGGATACTTGCCAATACTACAACCATAATGACCAGCCAAAACTGCAGCTGGCTAGGGTTTAGGCCAATCATCCACAGCGTACTCGCCACGAGCCCGGCAATAGTGCACTGCATTAGGATACTCGCACCAATAGCACGGCGACTATAGCGCGGCCAATACTGCTTAATAAGGGTGGGTGGACGATGAGGTAGCAATGGCCGGGCTGGGCCTATTGCTGCCACGACACGCTCCCTGTGCCACCAGGTACTGCCGCGATCCATGTCTGGCCACGGGTGAGAGCGATTGCCTTGCCATTGGCATCACGTAGCTCGAGGGGGCTGGTACGGTCGGTCTTGCGCCATATTCCCTCTACTACGCTGCCGTTTTGGAAGATGGTTGCTTTGCCTTGGCCAGTGGTGATAATATTCTCGCGCGTGCCATCCTCTTGCACAGTGGTCTGCTGGACGGTTAGTGCCACCACGACGCTGGGCGCAATCTGCCCTTCTTCACGATCCAAGCTGGCCTCACCACCGATGCTACGCTGGTAGGTGTTGGTGCTGGCATCGTATTGGTAGCGCGTGTTATAGCGGGCGGATTTGCCAAAGTTGATGACGGCCACAGTGGCGGTAGCAGGGTTAGCTGGCTTGCCATTGGCCCGGGCAAGGGCGATCTTGACAACAGACTGCTTGTAGCCTTTGCTGCTATTGAGGTCATCCAGCCGCTCGGCACTGGTGTAGACATTGTGCGGGGCACGGCGGTCGGTGGCACGCCAATAGCTGCGCTCATGAAAGAACTGGTCGATATCGCGGTAGGTGCCATTGCGGATCTCCTGCAAAGCGTGCGAACTACCCCCCACATGGGCTACGCTAGGCTGGTATGGTGCGAGCCAGTCGATGTAATATGGCCGCAGGCTGCGCACTGGGCCAATCATCGCTGGTTTGTTTTGCTGGTACAGCGCAAGAAAGCGAGTGATGCCTGCCTCGGCAATTGCCTCATACACCACCTCGGCCTGCTTGACGCCCGACTGGGGGCGAGCACTGGGGCTATTCTCCAGCATCACTGCAGTAACAGGCTTGGTGGTGGCCGCTTGGTCGGCTACCTTGAGGCCAGTCAGGGGCGAATAATACACCTCTGGGGCTTTCTGCGTTGCCACAACAGGAGCGGGCTTGGCCTGGCGAGGCTTATTGAGTAGAGAAAATGACGCCATTGCTCCAGCAAATACCACCAATGCCCCACCAATCACCATCACGGGCATGCGGTGCTGCCCCACAAAATGCCGCAGCCCCATAAAGTGCCGTCCATGCCGCCGCAAACGCCGACGCTGCGCCCGACCGCCAAAAGCTGCCGGTGGTGTATTCTGTGGTGAACTCATCTTATGGCCATTATACCATGAGCGGATAGCGATGAATGAGGAATTTTGTCTTGATGTGTAGTTGGTGCGCCTCTGGAATACCTACATCCCAAAACCTGCATCATTTCTCACGCCCCATTGCCCTATCGCTCCCACCGATAGATTGCTATAAGTGTCGATATCTCCCTGGCATCGACTTCTTGACGCCAGGGCTGTCAATCCGTTATTGCAGCGGATTTTCATACTCCATCGGATGAAGTATAGGAGGCGGTGCGAGCTGAACGTGAAGAAGGAAGGTTTTGACATTCAGATTCGGAGAGTGAGCCTTTGCATATCGCCTAAAGTGAAGTAACGAGGAGGCACCAACAGTTTCGCCACAGGAAGTACAATGCGATCAATTACCCAACAAACCCCTTGGCAAATCCGCAAAAATAGCCTACAATGAATAACCATTAACGATAATTTGGGTGAGGAAATATGACACGACGAGAGAGCGACAGTATAAGTAATGGTAGAGACAGCAGCGCTATACCACCATCACGACAGACTGATGAAGGTCAATCACCTCAATCGCCACAACAAGCGACCAGCGAAGATTGGCGTGTGGGGCAAGTGCAAGAAGGGGTGCGCCAGCCGTCGCCTTATGCCATGAGGGCCATGACGCTTGCTGCCCTCAGAGGTAGCATAGGGATTGGCTCGGGCCCACAGGGTGTTTATATATTCGCCTCTCCCGTTGCGCGCAAGATAATTAATGGCGCAGACTCTGTGAGCGGTATGGAGCAGGCGCCATCGGTCTGGCTGGGCGACATACCTTCGGCGGAGTAATTGCACGGCATCCCCTCTCTCGTGGCACGAGCATCGCTTGGCAAGGATAGCAACGTACCCACCGCAGCCAGGCTACTACCATACCAGCAAATAGCATGATATTTTGAGGTAACAGTGAGCTACTGCCTCTGTATCGTTGTAAATAACGCAGCAATAAGGCCTTGACA
>JABCOK020000020.1 GCA_013333645.2 Candidatus Saccharimonadota bacterium
AACTTGAGAATACATTCATTAGCAGCAATTCGCTTATTATTTTCTCTATTAGCTCATTCCAGTTTCATTATAGATGAGATAATGGACGCGAAAATCGGTTTTCACTTTTATAAAACACCTTTTTATATTTTTATATCGAGAAATTTTAGAATAATGTGCTGTCTTGAGTAATATACATGATAGTAAGAGCATAAAAAATTGACACTATTCTACATCAAGAAATATTGCCCTTTGCAGCGCACGACAAAACCGACTCGATTTCCTCGAGCCGGTTTGTTTTATTATATACGCTACCTCACGTTTGCTTCAGTAGTCTCAGTTTTCTCTTTATCAACTTCAGCAAACTTGCGCTCCACTGCCATGATGTATAGCTGCATAAAGATTGGGCGAGGTAAGACATCATACAGATACCACACCAGTGTTTTCTTGGCGTGTGGGAGCTCAGTGTTTTTCCACGGAGTGAGTGCAAAGTACTTTTGCCACAGCAGCCGGTTCGGGTGCTTGTTGCCAACTTCCCACGGTTTACCCTGAATGCCATAGAGCGAGTGGATAATCTTGGGACTGTAGTAGTTGGTCATAATCTCGTCGTAACTATAAAAATACGGCTGCTTAAGATTATTAATGCGCAGCAGATCTTGTGGCCGATAAGCATAAAACGCACTAGAGAAATTATAGGCGATATCGAGCGTCTTAATCTGCCCTCGGAACATAACGTTACAGAGATCTTGATCGGCAATGACATAGTCGCTTTTCTTCGACAGGTGCTCTATCACTTGACTCGATACATCATCTTTGAGCCATTTTTTGTGATTGATAAGCATGATACCACAATTGTAGTAACCATCGGTGGGCTGGAGGCCAATCGTTGCTTTGTGCTGATTGGTGAGGGTATCATAGGCCAGTGCCATGATATTTTTCTCAAAATCAAGCTCCAGCAATCCATCAAGCGAGCTGGTAATTATCGTGTGCGGATTAAGGTAGAGCACACGATCGGTCTTGATATCAAGATCGGCTAGCGCCAGCATTTTAAGCCACGTCACATACACACCATGCCACGGCTTAACGCCTAGCTTCTGCAGTTTCTTGTGGTACGCGTTAGGGTTGATTAATGTCAAATAGGCATTGGGGTATTTTTCAACCAACTTTTTGAGGCGATCTTTGCTTTGTTTACTCAGCTTATACCCACAATAAAAAATATGAATCTCGTCGAGTGTCTTATTGTTCTCGAGCAACGATGCAATCGAAATCGCACTGACAACTGCGTAGTTATCGTCACTTTGATACAAGACGTTTAAGATTTTCTTTTTGACTCTGGGCATGGCCTGCCTCTCTCCTTTATTCCACCGCTGCTATGTTTTTTACGTAGTTTTCCAGTAATGGCTGATAGCTCTCACTGATGAATCCGGTGTTGTGCAACTTCGACAAATTCATATCACTATACATCGGTCGAGGTGCAAACGGAATCTTGTCTTTACTATACTCTTGTGTTGACACTTTTACAACCCTATCGCGATCGTGCCCTGCATATTCGAAGATATCCTCGGCAAGCTCTGCCCACGACTTGATTGGTCCGGAGTTAGAAACGTGATACAAACCATACTCAGCCTTGGTGTCTATCAAATGCTTGGTGGCACGCGCAATCTCCGATGCAAAGGTTGGCCGACCATATTGATCATCCACAACCTTGGGATTAATGCGCATGTCAGCCAGGCGCTTCATCGTCCGTGGGAAGTTGTGCCCATCACCAATCACCCACGAAACACGTAGCACATAATGACGTGGCGCAAGGCTCACCAATAGATCCCCTGCTGCCTTGACATCACCATAGACCGACAGTGGTGAGAGTGACTCATCCTCACCATGGTTTTTGTTCGTCCCATCAAAGACATAGTCGGATGAGTAGTGCACCAGTGTAATGTCATGCTCCAGTGCTACCTTGACGAGGTTGCGCGGGCCAACGGCATTGACCTGCCAGGCTTTGGTGCGGCCCTCAATCGTTTCTGACCCATCGGCATTGACGAACGCCGCCGCGTTGATAATGACATCCACACCCGACCAATCATACCCAAGCACCTGCTCTTCATCAGCAATGTCGAGCTGCTGATGACCTAGCGCTGTCGCCTTTGGATATACCTCCTGGAGCGCCCGCCCCACTTGGCCATTACAACCCAATATTACAATCCCCTTGCTCATATACCCTCCTTTGTTTCCGCTATTATAGCACAGTTAGCGTAAGCTTTTTGAAATATATGAAATCGTATGGTCGATGTGAGACAAAAAATACACTGAATCAATTGTAATGATCGATTTTATCCCAGCATATGAGGTCAGTATCTCATAGACTCAATACTTTTAATACTTCATCGGAGGGAGTGTGGGGAGGTAGAAATTATCCACTCCTACTACACAGCCATAGAGCGCAGTTGTCGGCGATAAACTGCCGCGAGTAGCGCCGCTTGGATGATGCCTGCCACCATAAAACACAGCACGCTGCCCAGCATCGCATAGTGCTGCACCACGCTATATGACACGACTGTGAGTACGATATTACTCAGCAAGAGTATATAGAACTGCCCCTTAAATTCGCGCAGCACGGTGAGGATATTGATATAAATCGATACCAGCGCATTAGCCACCGCTCCCACTACCATGATGAGCAGCTCAGTACGATAATCAGTAATGCGTGCATTAAAAATGAGAGTAAGAAGCGGTGCCCCAACTAGCCAGGTTGCAATCAGTGTCAGCGCACTAATACCCAAGACAATCAGGATAATTTTGCTCACCAAAGCGTGGAACTCAGGGCGCTTTTGCTGATGATAGAGCTCTGACAGCTGCACAATATTGGGCTGAATAATGAAGGTAATAAATAGCGAGAGTAAGGTAATAGGCATAGCCATAATACCAAAATAAGCGATCTCGTGCGTGTGGAATGTATCGAGAAAATAGCGCGGAATATTAAGCGAAAACATCGTCAAAAATGTGGTAAGGAACACTGGTGCGCAGCGCCGCATGATCATACCAACATGACGCAGCTTGGGCACGAGATGATCGATATGGGGCTGGATAGCTTCGTATCGCTGCACCTGTTGCCAATCGTACAACACAAGCACGAGGGCATTGACCATCACAATCGCTATTACCCCCCATAGCACACTGTGCACAAGCATATCGACGAGTAAAAATGCTCCAAAACCACCCATTGCCTTAATAGTAAGCGAATAGCCAACAACGTAGAGTCTGTGGTGGATTTGCAGCACACCATAGAGCGCATCGGCTACTGCCTCCAGCGCCTTGAAGAGTACGAGCGCGATGATGATACTCGACTTAGTGACATCATAGTGATTTGCCACGCAAAACAGCACCGCACCTACCATCATCACAATCGACGTCACGAGTTTGACGGCAAGGTAACTGCTGCTACTAAACTCTTTGCGCACATCCGACACCTGATAAGTACGCCCACCCCACAAGCCAATCGCCCAAAACACCACCGAGAGCGACAGCGCAAAGGAAAAAATTCCCGAGTCAGCAATGCCATTAAGCCGCGTAATAAGCAGTAGGAGCGCTGGCGAGATGGCGCTTTGCAAAAAGGAGCCAATAGAGTTCCAGATATAATTTTTAGATTGCATAATCTTACTTAGTATACCACTGGTTGATTATTTCTCGCGATTTAGACCATAATTTGCTCTGTTGTGATTTGTGCTCTATAATCAGGCGTGTCATGAAGAAATATTGGGCATCATTCGAATCATTTATTGCACGGCCAGAGCGAGTCTTTCTTTCGCTGTGTTTGTTGTTTGGCTTATTGTCGGCGTTTTTTGTGCCGCAGCTATCGGTGAGTGATGAGAATATGCACTACTTGCGGGCGTATGCGCTAGCTGATGGTCGCCTCGAGTCCAAGCGCTGCACCTACCCAGTGGACGTTAATGGCCGAGCATCATCGGTGTATCATGGCAATATTAGCGCTGATTATTCGCACCCTATCAACCGCTCAGAACTCAAGACAAGCAAATGTAACAGTGCCGTGGGCTACGCACCCATTATGCATGCGCCGCAAACGCTTGGTATTTTTATTGCTAATCTCTTCAATGGGTCGACGGGCTTGACGATTCTCTTTGGGCGGATTGCAAACTTACTGTTCTATGCGCTCAGTGTGTTTTTCATTATCAAGTGGGTGCGGATTGGTAAGTGGGTCTTTGCAGTAGTGGGGCTGTTACCACTAATGGTTCATCTCGCCGCCTCACTCTCGAGCGACGTTATGACGAACGTGGCGATATTCCTCATTACCGCCATGACACTCAATCTCTACACCCAAGAAACGCCGATCCGCCGCAAGCAAGTTGCTGGCCTCTTAGCTATAGCGGCGCTGCTGGCACTGACCAAGGCGGTTAATGGTTTACTGCTCTTTCCACTGCTGTTTTTACCAAAGCGACTCTTCATCCCAAACACCAAGCTGCCGAAGCTGCCATCACTTTTCAAGAAGCTCCCCTTCAACCTGCACAAGTGGGCGCTGATCACGGGCGCTGGCATTGTGTCGCTGGCGGCACTACTCGTCTGGCAAAAGATCTATGATGGTGCGCTCCTTTCATCTGGTGCAGCCGATAATCCACTGCATCACAACCCGCTTAGGTTTATCCGCATCCTCTTTAATACCTACATCAATCCAAACATTGGCTACACCGACATTGTGGTACGTGGTAGTGTGGGCGACTTCTCAAGCTTCAAATATCACCTGCCGCTCTTTGTTTTAATTCCACTCTTTCTACTGGTCTTTCTTGCACTCATCAAGCGTGATAAGGCTGAAGAACAAGCACTAGCACCAGCTGCTGGTCGATTAGCCGCGGCCAACCTCACTACTGTTGCCGTCTTTATTGCGGCGGTTTCATATGCGATGTACACCGCCTGGGCGCTGCTACCAATTCGCTTTGGTGCTGGTGCATACTACGCCGATGGAGTGCAGGGGCGTTACTTTACGGCACTACTCGTGCTACTCATCCCCTGTGGGGTGTGGCTACGCAAGTATATTTGGCTCCATACTGCCTCGGCTAAGGTGTTTCACGCCCTTATATTCTTTGGCTGCGGGGCAATTTTGCTGTACTATACCTTTGGCACCTATTGGGCTTACCACGCGCCGATACCAGTGCCGCCGGTGGCGTAATCATCTCGTGAATGCGTATAAATCTGGCACTATCCCGACGATTTTTTAGTACTAGTATAGTTCTGAAACGCAGCTTGTCATGATTATCCTGTCTTCATAGATACCGCCCTTTTGGAGGGTGAGGATGAGCTTGTATCATCACTGGTTTTGCCAGTCGTTGTTCCGGGTAGAGTTGGCGGTCTTATTATTTCTAGCTAGGCAAATTTACACCCTTGATGATATAGACCTCATCGCACTACAGAAAATATAAATATACAATCGTGCAAGGATTTTCAAAAAATCCTTTTTCATCTTCCCCTTTCATGACGCTTATGCTATAGTGACATGGAACACTAATAGCACAAGCATTATGAAATTATTACGTACTCTATCCAAAAAACGTCTCACGCTCATCATTAGTATTGGCATTGCGCTCGTCGCCGCTGGTGGTTATGGTGCCTATATCGCAACGCGCCCCGCCTTGCTGCCACCCCTGTCAGACGAGCCAACGCCAGCCCAAAAACAAACACAACACAAGACCGATGCCGCCACGAAAGAATCATTTCTAGACAACAACACAAACCACAACACGAATACTACCAAAGACACCTCGCAGCAGCGCACCACCCAGGCTCAGCCCGCGCCAGTCCCAACGTCAGCGAAGCATATTGAGCTCTCTGCTGAGCAGTCAGGCGAAACGGTTGTTGTGACTACTAAGCTAAGAGAACAAGGTTTTTCTTCTGGTCAGTGCGTGCTGACGATCACTAGTAGCGAGCAGCGCTCCGAGCAGCACGCTGCCATCATCTACCAACCAGAATATTCCACCTGTGCTGGCTTCTCTGTGCCCGTCCGATCATTACCCAAAGGTACGTGGCATATCTCTCTCGCTGTCACGCCGCTTGGTGGCAAGGCACTCACGAAGACACTTGATACGGAGATTCGCTAAATGATGACTCAATCATATTCCACCGCTCGTCCCTTCTCGA
>JABCOK020000021.1 GCA_013333645.2 Candidatus Saccharimonadota bacterium
AACGATTATCCCCTCTTCGCCACCGAGCAACCATCATCACCATCTGCCTTGCCCTCCTTCTCGTTATTGGCGGCATTATTGGCACAGCGATTGGCTGGCACAAGATTCTTTACAAACTCCAAGGTACGTCACATGTGGCCACGCTCGATCGTTCACCAGGGCTAGCTCAGTTTCCTGAGGTCAACACGCAATCCCTCAGCCCTACTCGCCGCAAGGTTATCCAGCTTACCCAAGCGGAGTTTGCCGCTCAGCCCGCTGGTACGAAATATAGCCAAGGAGCGCACGAGGCATGGTGTGCCGACTTCGTCAGCTGGACGATGCAGCAAGCTGGTGCGCCGCTCAAGAACCCACACACTGGTAGTTGGCGCATCCCAGGCACTTTTACGCTGCGTGAGTATTACGAGTCAGCAGGCCGTTTCAAGCCAGCCGATAGCGGCTACCAGCCCCGCCCTGGCGACGTAGCAATTTACCGCGCTTCGCCCGTCTTTGGCGACCATACACACATTGTCCTGCGCAATGATGATGGCATGCTCACCACTGTTGGCGGCAATGAGAATAACAAGATACGTGTTTTTGCTAATCAGCAGCGCAACTATACTGGCCTACTTGGCTATGGCGTCACAGAGTAGCCATCACTAGGACAACCACAGAAGGTTGCAACGCTCAGTGGTATAATAGAGACACTGATGAAACATCGCCTTTCTTCGCTACGCCATACTATCCCCACTGCCTTGAGTGGCATTAGTCAGGTGCTGCGGCTGCCACGCTATGCGGCAGGAGCGCTAGTTGGTGCGCTCGGCTTTGCCTGGCTGATTTTTCTCTTAACTAATGGTGGATTCTATGGCGCGCTGCTTATGTCTCGCTTGCCATTTGTCGATAAACTTGGCGTCATTGGGACGATGTTCGCGGAGATTGCTCGACAGGCCGTGACATCGCCGACGGGCGCGCTGCTTGTGCTTGTCTCAGTACTACAAGGAATATCGCTCACGCTTATTATCTTCACTGCTCGGCACAATAAGCGCAACCAACAAACCACGCAGCAGCTTAGCCTCAGCGGTATTGCTTCCGTCGCGGCGGCAATTGGCCTAGGCTGCGTACCCTGTGGTACATCACTCATTCTCCCCATCGTGGCAGTGTTTTTCTCGGGAGCAGCCGCTGCTTCAGCCGCGACGGTTGCCAGCACCATTGTGCTTATCATCGCCCTTGGGCTCAGCCTCTTTTCGCTCTATCGATCGGGCCAGATTGCCGCCATCTACATAACATTAGCTCAGCAGGAGGAGCATCATGCAGTCACAACAAACAGGGGTTAGCTTGATCCATATCATGCTTGGGATTGTCGTCGTCACAATCATCAGCCTCTTTGCCTACAATCTCATCAACCGCCCACCCAACAAGCACATTGGCAAAGGCGAGCCCTGGCAAAGCACCATGTCGCAGGGTAGCCACACTGCGCCCAATGTCTTTGTCGACTACACCGACTATTTCTGCTCATTTTGTGCGCAGGTCGAGGCTGCCACGAACACTACAGACTTCCAGCAGTACATCAAGTCGGGCAAACTGCGCTACGAGCACCGGATTGTTGCCGTTCTCAAAGATATCGTGCCTAATACCGAACGTGGTGCCGAGGCAGCATTTTGCGCAGCCGACCAACATAAGTATTGGGAATACACGCACCACATTGTGCCCCGCATCAAAGCTGACTACTTCGACAAAGGTATTGGCGTCAAAGGCGTTGCCGTGCCCAAAGAAATTCCACTCCTCCCCGTCAGCTATTTCGAAACATCGGCCGAAGCGATTGGACTCAACGTCGAGACCTTCCGCGATTGCGTGACAAACGAGAAACACAAAGACGACATTGCCACAAACACCAGCCGCGCTCTCAAACTCGGCGTCACTGGCCTCCCCTACATGATCGTCAACGACTACACCACCAGCGGCTTTGGTGGTGGCGAGCACGGGCTAAAGACATTGCTTAAAGCGGGTGGGGTGCAATAGCCCCTACCGCCGGCGTAAGAAATAATACCCAGTTGCCATGGCGGCTATCACACTCACGGTGGTAATCTTCCAAAACATCGTCGGGTCATCCGCCCCTGGCACAGGCACATTCATACCATAAAGCCCGGCGATCATCGTCGGAATGGTCAGGGCTACCGTGATCACCGTTAGTAAGCGAATCGTCTCGTTCAGGCGCGTGTCCATCACAGCGCGGTAGCTATCACGCACATTAGTGATAGTGCGCAGAAGCGATTTACAACGCGCAATCACCTGCTCCAAGTCAATCGAGATATCCTCCACATCATCCTTATCATCCTCTTTGAGGCGGAGACTGCGGTTTGCCATCAAGCGCTCAATCGCCCAGTTCATTGGCACTAGTGCATTGAGATAGTCGTTGAGCTTGCGCTCATACTCGGTCAGCGTCACGATATCGCGCGCCCGCAGTGTATGGAGGTCGTCTGTTGCTGCCCGCATCTGCCGGTTGATCGTTGCCACTCGCCGCTGGTACTGCAGCGACACCGCCTCGATCATTGCCACCACGAGCTCAATCCGCCGCGCCGTATTCATCCGCGTTTTGTCGACAAAAGGCTGCCAGAGCCGGCCCAGGCTATCACGCGAAAGTGTCACCACGTAGTTTTTATGAATACCAAACAATATCGGCGTCGTAAAGTCATTAAAATCATCGTCTGTATCAGGCAAGCGGGCAATCAAATACGTCCACTCATCCTCAAACTCAATACGCGGCACCTCGTGCGGGTCCAGCGCATCTTTAATGATGTTTTCGTCCATACCAAGCGCCAGGAGCTTGTCGATCTCCTCGCTACTGGGCTTCTCACAGCGCAGCCACGACCCAACCCGCAGCGTATCACGCGGCGTAATCGTCTGATCTGCCTCACTCGAACGAAGATATTGCAACATACTAGTGATAAGTATACGATGAAGCAGTCATAATTGCAAATAATACGCCAGTTTCGTTTCCGCGTTCTGTCTCGGTCATAATGTCACAGCAGCATATCGCAGCAGCTATTCACTCACAAACAACTGCTCAAGCACTGCATCAACCATAAACCGCATCGTCTTTGGTGCAATACCCTCTCGTGTGTCAATCGCTGCCACTGCCGTAAAGAGCTCGCTGATTATCTGGTCGGTCGCGCCTGGCCGTAGTACGCCATTGCGCCGCCACTGCTGCACCTGCTCGGCAAAGAATTCGCCACGCAACGCTAGGCTATTGCCCGCTCCTGCTTGCTTCGCATCATCATGGTAGGCTTGGCGCACCTGCTCGCCAGGCACATCACTCTGCCACTCGGCGAGGATTTTATTACGCCGCATGGCTTGCGTCGTGGCACGTAGATAAGCTGCGAAGGCTGCCCGGGGCTGCGACCAATCGATCCGTCCAACAATCCGGTTCTTCGTCTTCTCGTCCTCCGCACGATACACCGCAAGGAAGAGCTCCAGCTTAGACGGATAGAGCAAATACACACCACCCACCGCAATGCCCGCCACCTGAGCAATCTCCACAATCGATGCCGCCTTGTAGCCGTCCTGGGCAAAGACCCGCCGCGCTGCCTGAATTAGTTTCGCCTGACTGATTGCCATATCGCTCCGACCTCCGCTCGCGCTATCCTGGACGATAACGCCTCTTTACTTTCTACTCATATTCTATTATAGCAGGTTTGGAAACGGCTGCGCAGCGAGACTGGTAATATAGTGTATAACAATCAGCTCTCCCGCATTAGCCTATAGTAAAAACAGAGGTACAGCCATGCCATATCCATACGAGGACAATCTGGTGCAGTAACCTTTCTCTCGCTGCCCTGCTATACATCGAGAAAAATCTGTTGCCTCCTTCATCAGGCTTTTGGCATCCACAGAAGAGACCAACTCGCAGAAAATACTCAATCAATCCTTCTATTACCCCAAAGGAGGGATGGCTAATATAACAGTATATACAACAATCAGCGATCTGCCGTCTTGTATAACGCTCATGCTTCTGGTACACTGATAGCTAATATAACCATAAGGGGGATTTTTATGATTGCAACTCAAACTGGCCAGGGCAAAAAGCGAATTGGCCTTATCTCAACAGGGATTGTGGGTGCACTGCTGGTCGCCTTTACCTTTACGCCAACCTTTGCAGGCTTTGCGGCAAGCATCCAAAATACCATCAACAGTGCCTCAACCGGTACACTCACCATGAAGGAAACATCAGGCACCTACACCTGCAACAGCACAGATGGCGCGGGTGCAACGACGAACTCTGCGACCTGCTCTACTATTAACAAATATGGTGGTACAAGCACACCACTCGTTGCTGGTGGGCCAGCCCAAACAACCAACATTACTCTGCAAAACACCGGAAGCGTGGCCGCAACATCCTTTAGCCTCAACCCTGGCACATGTAGCCAATCACCTGTCCCTGGTGCTTCTTTAGCAGGTAGTGCAACTGACCTCTGCAGTAAAGTCAAGGTAGCTATCAAATCAGGCAGCAGTACATTCTTTACTGGCACTGCCGCACAATTGCAAGCAGGCGGTGCGATCGACCTGCTCGCCAAGCTCAGCAAAGCAACCATCAATGCAGGTGAGAGCGTGCCGATCACCTTTGAGGTATCACTCGACGCCAGTGCTGGCCCAACCTACCAAGGCTTGCAGGTCTCGCAACCACTGACGTGGACATTTGGCGCGTAATTCCTCTGGAGTAGGACAATGCGCATGCCGCGGCAACGAATAATTATCATCACTATCTTAAGCCTCTGTCTTGGAGGCTTCGTTGCCGTGATGATGGCGCTTGGCATGCGTATCTTTTTCGTCACAACGCCAAGCATGGCGACTGCCGCACCAGTTGGCTCGCTCGTAGTCACGCAGCCAGCCAGCGATTACCACCCCGGCGACATCATTACTTTCCGGCGCCACGGCCGGACGTATACCCATCGAATCCAGTCCATCACCAACCAGCGTATCCTCACCAAGGGCGACCTCAACCACGCGGCTGATCCGCTCCCCATTGAGCACAGCGCCATCATTGGCAAAGCGATTTTCATCAACCCATGGCTTGGCTGGGTGTGGCTGATGGCGCCATGGGTGGTGATCGGCTGGATCATCATCCATCTAGCCACCCGCCGGACTCGCCCAACGTGGCGCTGGTATTATCGGATTATTGGCATGACACTAGTGCTCTGCGCTGTATCACTGTGGTTTCATCCATGGATTAACTTTAGTGTGCTCAGCGTTCTCCCTTCAGACAAAGGCGCCCTTATGCACATCGTCAATACCGGAGTGTTCCCAATCGACGCAGTTGGTACAGTGCTCTACCCCGGCCAAGATGCTACCATTACCGTCTCAGTACAAAATAGCCATGGGCAGTATTTTTTCATGCCAACGATTCATTACACAGCGTGGGTCGTCTTGTGTATTATGCTCATTTGTCTTATCCCCTTTGGGCTAATGCTCTACGGCCTTCGCCAGTTATCTCGGCCTGTCGCAGCCGATAGCTCACCGCAGCCACTACCCATCACCTCTGTTATTGTCGCAGCGATTATCACCCTAGTGGGGATATGCTTTATTATCTTTCATAATTTTTATCTAACGAGCGGGGCGTTTTCGGGTACAATCCACAACAGTGCCAACACCGCGCGCCCCGTGCTCTACAACTGCACTGATGCCACCAAGCTCACTGCTCCTACGCAGGCACTCTTCATCTATGGCATGACATTCTTCGATACTGGCACCACCGAGCGCGACCTATCTGGTAATAACAATAAGGGTACCTGGCTTACACGCACAGCCGCTACTCATGGTTCACAATCATACGCCTGCCGCCGCGACCGTGTGCGCAGCACCCTCTTCAAAGATACTTGCCTCGCCTACCCCACACTCGTCGACAACCCCAACCCCTTTACCCTCTCTGTCTGGTTCAATACCAATCAATACGGGCTCAATAATGGGCGCATCGCCGGCTTTGCCAGTACACCAGACAATGGTGCCGACCCAAGCTTAGACCGCGTCCTCTTTCTCGATAAGCAAGGGCGCATTGCCTTTGCAGTGTGGCCTAATGCCACGCGCTCAATCTTCTCACCAGCTGGCAAAAACTACGCCGATGGCAAGTGGCACCACGTCGCTGCCTCACTCTCACCACAAGGTATGCGGCTCTATGCCGATGGTGCACTGGTTGCTCACGACCCAAGCGTCACGCAGGCCCAAAACTTCCGCGGCTACTGGAAGTTTGGCTGTGGGCGCTTTAGCGAGTGGCGTAATGGCGATGGCACACCTATCAACAGCACAAACACTTTCTTCACTGGTATGATGCAGTTTGGGGCTGTCCACACCACCGCGCTGAATGATGCCCATGTGCAAGAAATCTACCTTGCTGGCACAAAATAGCGCACGCAGCACTCCAACATATCTTTAGCTATTACATCGTTTTGCTCTCATTGCAAGCATCCAGCGCCTGCTATATACTATATGTATGAAATACATACGCAATACACTCGCCAAGCTTCTCACTCTTCTCCACCATCTGTGGCTGCCGCTTGTGGTGATAATTCTGCTCATCGTGGTAGGCATTGGCATGAGCACTGTCCTGCACGCAGTGCGGCCCGAGCCACTCTGGACGAATGCGACGAAGGAACTCGCGCAGCGAGTAAAGAGCGAGGCCACGCAGTCGCTCGACATTACCCTAAGCCGCGGTGAGTTTATCAATATTGATGGACCGGGTGGTATCGTCATCGGCACTATCACCGACCACGCCGCACGCCAGCGTCTGCTCGCTAGCCAGCCGTTTCGCGATTGTACGTTTGGTTGCACGGGGTGGATTACATATTCGCGGCTTGAGCGCACACTGCCTCTTGAACCTTCAGAACACGTGTCTAGCACAGCACATACCCTACTAAACTCAGCCACTACGCCAGATAGCTCGTGTATTATTCGCTTCCATCACCTTGGCCAAACACTCCCAGACAAACACGGCTCGCCCGACCTAGATATCATCTGTCTCTCACAAAGGACAGGTGCGTTTGTGTATGAGTTTCGGGCAGCGTAGCTATGCATCACCATACAGTGATGCAATTCAGAGTTATAGAAATTTTGTTACTTAATGCCTTTAAAGTACTTTATCCCCTTGGTCTTGTTACTCCCAAGAACGCTGTTCTTCTTCGTCTTTCTGTGTGAGGAATTCGAGAAGGTCGTCGTGCTGTTGCTGCCCCTCTGGAGTCATCAATTGTTGGCGCATTCTCTCCTCGTAGGCTACTTGTGTCCGAGTAGCAGGGAGTACTAGCGGAACATTAATCATTGTTCCTGGGCGAGCACCACGAAGACCGAAAGAAACATAGTCTGCTATCGGGCCATAAAGAGTTCTCCTTGCTTCTTTGTAGGCGGCTGCCCGTTTCTCCCGCTTTTCTTCCCGTCTTTTTTCCCGCCAGTCTTTAAAACGAGAAATAGCCGGCACCATTTCAGTTCCTTTTGCAGCCACCACTCCTATAGCGCGTGTTCGTCGTTGATCGCCATGCTCAACCGCAGCTTCACTAGCATCTATCTGCTCAGCATTGCTTGTTAAAGCTCTCTCTCTCTCTCTCTGAATTTGACATATATCCTCCTTATTGTCTAGGATTTCTATTGTACGAGATACGTGGTAGTATTGTCAATTATCTACGACGCAAGTCTCAAACTTTGCAAACTATAAAAATCAAAGCGCAAACAAATCATTCAACGCCTCACTCACCGTTGGATGAGTGAATATCTGGTCGCGCAGCGTGGTATAGGGCAAACCAGCATCCATTGCTGTTTTGATAGTATTAATCACCTCTGGTGCCTGCTGGCAAAAGAGCGTTACGCCAAGAATATGGCCTGTCGATGGCTGGACCACTGCTTTGAGTAACCCCGTTGTTTTATTATCAACATGCATGCGCGGCACGGCCATAGCCGGCAACTCTTTAACCTTCACATCATCGCCATACTGCGCGCGGGCTTCGACTTCGGTCAGACCAACCCGCGCCAGTGGTGTCTGCATAAATATCACATGCGGCAATACTGCACGCTGAGCCCGCGTATAGCTACCATCACCAAGGAGCTGGCTCTTTACAATGCGAAAGTCGTCGAGTGACACATAGGTATACTGTGGCCCGCCATTGACATCGCCGAGCGCCCAAATGTGCGGCTGAGTGGTCTGCAATTGGTCATTAACGATAATCGCACCGCGCTCGTCAGTCTCCACACCAGCGGCGGCGAGGCCAAGCTGACTGGTATTAGGCTGGCGACCAGCCGCCACGAGCACGGCATCATATACTTGCTCATCACCGCCACTTATCACAGCAACGCCGCGGTCTGTATCACGTACCTGCTGTATATCTGATGCAAGCACCAGTGTTATGCCCTGCACCTCCAGAGCCTGAGCAACTGCCTGCGCGACAGATGGCTCTTCGTGCGGAAGCAACTGCGCTCGGCGATGGTAGAGCGTGACCTCCACGCCAAGAGCTGCATAAGTCGAGGCAAACTCTAGGCCAATCGGCCCAGCGCCAATCACCGCCAGCCGCCGTGGTTTGAGCTGCTGGTTGAGCACCTCCGTACTAGTATAGACGTGAGCCGATTGCTTAAGGCCAGCAATCGCTGGCATCACCGGCACTGCACCGGTATTAATAAACAACCGTTCTGCCTGCAGCTCAATGCGCTGCTCACCCGCCTGGACACTCACCGTGTGCGCATCAACAAACGACGCGGTGCCATCAATAATCATCACGCCCGGGTTATCCGCAAGCATGTGGTAGTTCTTGTTATTAAGCTTGGTCACAACCGCTGTCTTGCGCGCAAACGCTTCGTCGATCGACTGGCCAGCTGCTGCCGCACTCACCAGCGTCTTGGTCGGAATGCACGCAATATTAATACACGTCCCACCATACATCTGCGGCGACTGCTCCACCAGCGCCACCCGCTGACCTGCCCCAGCCAGCGCTACCGCCAGCGTCTTGCCTGCCTTACCAAAGCCAATAATCAGTGCATCAAATTGTGTTTGCATTCTACTTCTCCTTCGTCAACATTATCGCATAGATTACAACTAATGTAAATGAATTACAATAATGATTCGTTTAGTATACTACTCAAGAACAAGACGCGCGCGTCTGTCACCTATCCTACCTCATTTCACTCAAGTGTATAAAACTCAGTGCCGCCGCGCGAGCACTGGCTGCACCCGATCAATCCGGTTCGTCCAGACATACCCGCCAAACTGTAGCGGTATCTGCACCACGCTCTCCGCTGTATCAAACCCAGCTGACCACTGTCCATCGCCTTCGACCAACATTACTCGCGTGTTTACCGCCGCCATCCGGTCAACAAACTTACC
>JABCOK020000022.1 GCA_013333645.2 Candidatus Saccharimonadota bacterium
CGCACCAAAGCCACCATAAGCACACTACCCGTGATTTGTTCGAGCTGATTGTACTGACGGATGCGGTCAGCAAATTGCCAAAACTCGGGCATAATGCTCGGGTCGTCACTCACGAGATCCTGCATGAGTGCCGGGCTGAGACCGAGTCGCAATGCCATAAACAACCCATCATTAACTGAGCGCAACGCCCATGCAATATCGCGTGGTGTTGGCGCAGCGGGCAACCGACCCAGGACATCACCTGTAAGCAAACCGTCAGCCGTGCTACCACTGATAGACAAATGGGCAATCTCACCCTGATACCACCGGTGAAGCCCATATGGCACCACAGCCAAGCTCGCGACAAACCACCCCAGAGGCAGCTCAATCGCCAGCAATGCTCCTGCCCCTGCTACGAATAGCAAAAATGGCGCCCACCACCAGTGATCGAAGCGGCCCATCTGCACACCCAAGCGAGCCTTCTTAGCACGCAAGCTATCATAGTGAAAGTCACTTACCATGGCAGCCACCCCACTATCGCAAGCCCCGTGCCCAGCAATGGCAACACAGGCACAAGCGCCCAAGCAATAATAAAGACAAGCCCCACCACAGCAGTTACTGCGAGCGCGACAATGCCAAAAATAATCATAAAGCTCCGCACGATGCCGCCAATCGTCCGCGAGATGAGACGGTCAAAAAATGCCCGAATCTGCACGCCAATCGGCCCATCCACCGCTCCTGCCGATATCTGTCGAAACGGCGCAAACCATGTTCGCACCAGGAGATCAATTGAGAAATAGTCAAACACACTCACCAGCTTCCCCCATACCATCGTGATCCGCTGCCACCACCCAGCGCCATACCACCACGCAAAAAATCCAACCACTATCATACTATGCATTGTAGCGCACTAGCGTGATTTGTGCTACTCATATTATCACAAAGCGACTCTACCTAGGATATACAGATGTCGCACCTTGCAAATCCATATCTTATTACAAATGAGCAACGAGTCGATCGATTGTCAGATGTGTTTTGTTTGACTCATTACGAATTCTTTTACATCTATCGATGCAATGCATGAGCGCTTTATGCCTGTCATCGTCAAGCAAGAATAAACTATCACTCTCTTCTATATATGGCTGTAGTAGATTTTCTTGAATCTCCTGCCAAAAAATCTCGTCACTTGATGAGGCCATGAAGCCACTCCGTGCAAAGGACTCAATTACTGTAGTGATATCCTTCATACAATCATCCTGAAAATCCACTTGCTGCAGAGCACTTTTTTTGTCTGCATGGAAATAAGCGTTTTCCAAATCAAATGTAACAAACTCACCAGAAGGTATAGTTGCGATATTCTTCAATTGCATATCACCATGATGCATCCCATTTGCATGCAGATTCCCGATATATTGGCCAATTGACTCCATAACAGGAACAATATCTGACTCATATGAGGGCTGACCTGCATAGTATTCAGACCACGCTATGGAGTTCATCGTACCAAGCGATGGAATTCGCCGAGTTACAACATCTACACCCCTCACATTAGAAACCGCTAGTGGCTTATCAAGCACCGTCTGGAGAGTCTTTAGGCCGCGGTTAGCGGCTTCATGTAATAGGTCAATCTCTCTCTGCGCTTTTTGACTATTACCAAACCGTTTAATTGCATATGACTGGGTATTATCTTGCGTATCCAATGCAAAAAATACACCATGCCCACTATCAGATGCACCTATCTCCCCAGCGTGACTTAGCTCGAGCGGTCGACCGATCGCTTTAGCGAGAGCATCGACGGTAAGTACTTTTTCTACCTCTGTAGGTTTGTCAAGCTCAGGGTGCACTATCTGTTCTTCATATTTGTGCATATAACCCTATCTCTTTTCTATACTTTCAATTATCTGTTTAATCACAGAGGCACTGTCGGCATCCATATCTTTTCGAGACAGAGTCGACTCTAACATCTGGACAATAACTCGACTTGTTGTGTCGCTAATAGCGATATCGCGCTGGAGATCTAATTCTTCAGCCGTTAATTCCCTTTCGTCTTCTTGCTGTATTTGTACAGTATCAGTATCGACTACAAACTCCTCTGCATAAAAGGGTGGGGTAAACTCTGCACTACCCAATTGCTGACTATTGCGCTTAATCAGAATATTTTCTATGGAGTTCAATTGAGGGATCTTGCCTGTCACTGATATCGTATCAGCGACTTGATGGGCAGCAATGACAACCGAACGTGTGAAATCAGTATAGTCACCCTGTGCTCGACACGTTGCCAACACCCCATCCATCCGCACAACATCAAGGCTTGATGGATATGAAACCTCTACCTCATCATCATGCTTCTTTATTGATGCACTACTCAAGTTGTTTTTTATCATTAGACTGTGGAAATCGGGATCATATACACCAGACTGGATATCACTCCATGGAATATATACTTTTCGTACACCATCTTCTTCAACAATCTCTTTATACTCCTTAGTGATACGGTTCTGGATACTAGGTTCACGTGTAGTGGAAGGTTTGCAATCTTCGTAATTACGCATATAGCATATAATAACAAATTAAGTACTATTTTAAAATCCACCTCAATCTCATCATGTCAGGCATGTATGCTCATGCTATAATAAACACCATGATTCGTATTACAACTCTTGTGGGCAAAGGGGTGCAGCGCGCAGCTCGGTTGCGCGGTGGTGGCTCAGCATTGCCAGGCCTCGTCGTCGAGAAACTCGATCGGCACTTTCTTGCCCGTACGCTTGATGCTCTACCGCATGGTGTGGTGGTAGTAAGTGGCACTAACGGTAAGACAACCACTACCAAGATGGTTGTAGCTCTACTGGAGAGCCAAGGTCTCCGCGTCTTTACTAATCGCACGGGGAGCAACTTTACCCGCGGCGTGGCAGCAGCACTGCTTGAGGCGGTTGATACCCATGGTGTTTTGCCAGCGGATATTGCCGTGCTCGAGCTTGACGAAGCGCATGCGGTGCACTTCGTCAAGCAAGTTGCCCCACGCTATTGTTTACTACTCAACGTCCTGCGCGACCAACTCGATCGCTTTGGCGAGATTGACTACACGGCGCAGCTGCTTCACACCATCGCCATGCGCACCACAAATGGCATTGTTCTCAATGGCGACGACCCACGGCTGACGCGGCAAGAATTTACCGCTGATCTCACAGCACCAATAAGCCGCTACGGCGTCGATTCATCACTTGCCCATTTCTTCCCAAGTGACGATACCATGCGGAGCACCCCAGGCCAGGCTACAGCCACCACCGATGCTGATGTGACGCTATGCCACTTATCTGACCAAGCTGCCACCTTCCGCTTCGACGGTTCCGACCATCCTGTCTCACTTAAGCTCAAAGGCAGCTACAATGCCCAAAACGCTGCAGGAGCACTTACCCTCGTCCGTACTATTCTGCAAGATAAACTCGATACGCCCGCCATGCTCGCTGCCCTAGCTCAGGTCGAGCCAGCCTTTGGCCGCGGCGAAGCTCTGACCGTCAATGGCCAGCCCTGCGAACTTGTTCTCGTTAAGAACCCGAGCGGTTTCCGCCTGAGCCTGGCATCGTTTGACCCTCACAAGACTGCTACAATGATTGCCATCAACGACCAGTACGCCGATGGCCGCGATATGAGTTGGCTATGGGATGTCGACTTCGACACGCTTCGGCCCACTGGCGTGGCAATGGTGAGTGGTGTGCGCGCCTACGATATGGCGCTGCGCCTCCAGTATGATGAGGTAGAAGCTCGGCGCGTTGTACCTGGCCTCAAGCAAGCGTTGGCGGAGTTTGTCCGGGCCAACCGCGACACCCCCTTGCGCATCTACTGTACTTATACCGCCATGCTTGCCTTGCGGCGCGAATTAGCTCATTACACAGAGGTAAATGCTGTATGAAAGACAACACTATCACCATCCTCCAACTCTATCCCCACGCCATGAATATCTATGGCGACTGGGGTAATACCCTCACGCTCAAGCGACGGCTTGAATGGTATGGTTACAGCGTGCGGCTCGTTGAATACAACCCAGGCGACACCTTCCCAACCGATGTTGATATCATCGTGGGCGGTGGTGGCCAAGACTCTGGCCAAGCTACCATTCAGGATGATTTACTAGCAATTGGCCCCACCCTGCAGCGCCTGGCTGATGATGGTGTGCCAATGCTGGTGGTGTGTGGGCTCTACCAGCTATTTGGGCGATTCTTTAAGACCACTCAGGGAGCGATCATCCGCGGGATTGGGCTCTTTGACATTGAGACAATCGCTGGTGAGCAGCGCCTGATTGGCAATATCGTTACTGCCAGCAGCGACTTTGGCGAAGTCATTGGCTATGAGAACCACAGCGGCCTCACAACCCTTGGGCACAGCGTGCCACCCCTGGGTATCGTATCGCGCGGGGCGGGTAACAATGGCACCGACCAAACCGAAGGTGCACGCTACCGCAATGTGATCGGCACCTACCTACATGGCTCAATTCTACCTAAGAATCCACGCATTGCCGACTTCCTGATTGAGCAAGCAGTAGCGCGGCGCTATGGTGAATTTGCGCCCTCTGTCCTCATCGATGACACCTTTGCCACCAAGGCACGCACTGTTGCGAGCAAGCGACCACGCTAGCGTGTCGCTATGCCCCTCAGTTTTTTAGACCATAGAGTCATCAGTGTTGGATATCCAGACCTCGCTCACCACAACATTAGACAATCTTAAGCGGACTTTTAGCAAATCTGCTATACTAGATCATTGTGACAACCCAACCAAAAGCCAGCGCGTCCTCTGTTGGGCGCATCGTTAGTCTCGACCTCATGCGCGGGTGGTTTTTGGTTATCATCATTCTTGACCATCTCACCTACTTCCCCAATGGTCTCACTTTCCTCACCGGCGACAGTCGTCTCGCTGTCTCGGCAGCCGAAGGGTTCTTCATTATATCCGGCCTTGTCTTGGGCATTGTGCGTGGTGCCAAGCTCCGCACACAGCCCCTCATGACAGCGACGCGCTTGCTCTGGAAGCGGGCCGGTACGCTCTACCTCACGAGCATTATCGTGACGATACTATCGCTCCTGATTAGCTGGTTCTTTATTGATAATAAAGGCGTCAAGTTGCCACTACCGCTGCCCGACGGTAATTGGCTCGGCCTGGCGTGGGATATTATTACCTTACAGCAATTCTACGGCTGGGCGGACTATCTGCGCCTATATGCACTGTTTATTGCGGTAGCACCAGGCGCGCTCTGGCTACTGCGGCGCGGCAAGTGGTATATCGTGCTAGGGCTCAGCCTACTGGTGTGGGCACTGACGCCACGGCCTGTTAGCGAGCTATATCAGCCACTCACCTGGCAGGTGCTGTTCTTTATGGCCTTTGCCCTAGGCTACCACCTACCAGAGATTACTGCACGCTGGCAATCGTGGCCACTGCGCCGTCGACAC
Organism: Candidatus Saccharimonadota bacterium; assembly: GCA_013333645.2. GTDB lineage: Bacteria > Patescibacteriota > Saccharimonadia > Saccharimonadales > Saccharimonadaceae > Saccharimonas. Next base: position 5,418 of record JABCOK020000022.1, read on the forward strand.
ATTATCAAGCGCAGTATTGCAACGCTCTTCGCCCTCACACTCTTTACCGACGCATACGTCACCTTTGTGGCACATGGGTTGGGCGATGACTTTCATCAAGCGCTTGCCGCGGCCGATACCGCACTCGACAATCAATTTCTTAAGCTCGACCTACCACTGCCTCGCCTTGCCCTATCATGGCTCTGGTTTGCTGGGTTCTTTATGCTGTTTCGGCGGTTCGAGGATCGCATCAAGCGGTGGCTCGGCTGGATTTTGCTGCCGTTTGGCCATAATTCGCTCTATGTGTATACGGTGCATGCGTTCGTTATTCTCGTCATACATCTCTTTGTGGCACCAGATTATTATATTAGCGATTTTTATTTTACGTCGGTCGATCGCTTTTATGAGATCCCTGGTAATTTTGCTCTGTCTATGAGCGCCGTTGCCCTCATCTATCTTGCCGTCAAGACGAAGTTTTTGATGAAGATTATTCCACGCTAACAGGGATCAGCTAGAGAAATAGACCTCCTTTTGTTTCATTGGTCTACCCCATCAATTAGCACGTCTTTACCGTACATCTCCCATAAAAAACAGAGGCCGCGCGAGCCTCAATTATCTATGGTATACCCGGCAGGGTTCGAACCTGCGACCTTTGGTTCCGGAAACCAACGCTCTATCCAGCTGAGCTACGGGTACGTATAGTGGTATTGTACCACGGATGATTATGGCTTTGCTAGTGGATTTTTTGCCAACAAATCGGTACTATAAAAGATATGAGTAAACAACTAGCGCGGCAACAATCTGCCGCTCGGGTCAAGAATTCCGCCCTTATTCTCGCTAATCGACTATTTCCCCTTGTCTGTAAGATGCGACGCCACTGGTTTCGCATCGCCATTGTGCTAGCACCACTGGTGGCAATGGCGCTGTGCTGGTGGATTGGCAGCCAGCAAAGTGTGTGGTTTGATGAAGCATATTCGGTGTGGCTCGCCAAGCAGCCAATCAGTGAACTCATTCGCCTCACCAGTATCGATACGCACCCGCCGCTCTACTATCTCATCCTCAAGCTCTGGGCCAGCGTGTGGGGTTATAGTGAGTCAGCCCTGCGTGCCTTTAGTATCCTCTGCTATGGCGGCGCGATGGTTGGTATGGGGTGCTTTGTGCGGCGTTGGTTTGGCACGCGCACTGCGGGGTATACACTCCTCACACTGGTTGGTACACCGCTACTGATGCGCTATGGCTTCGAGATACGAATGTATGCGCTGGGGTCGTTGATTGGTGTAAGTGCAACCGCCGTACTGGCACGCGCTTGGCACGATGATCACTGGCGCGACTGGATGCTTTATGCGGTGCTTGTCGCCTTCGGTATGGGGACGCTGTATTATAGCGCCTTACTCTGGCTAGCCCAGCTGCTCTGGCTCATGGTTATGACCTACCGTCGCCAAGGCCTACAGCAGTGGTGGAAACTGCCGTGGCTCTGGGCGTATGTAGTGAGCTTCATGCTATTCTTGCCGTGGCTACCGACCTTCTTGGGGCAGATTGGCAATGGTGCTTTGGCCGAGATTGGCCAGCCAATGAATCTGCAGAATTTGCTTGGCATCGCATCCTTCAACATGATTTATAAGCCATCTTGGTTGCTAGGCGTTGTGTCGTCGCAGCTTGTCCTGATTATTATCTGTGCCGTTGCGTGGGCGTGGCCTCGTGCCATGCGTTCGTTGCCGCATCCCGAGCTTGCTTGGCTATTGCTTGCTCATGTGGGCGTACCTGTTGCGGCGCTGATCGTTGTGTCACTATCTGCTCCAATGTATGTCGAGCGCTACCTTGCTCACGTAGCAATCAGTGGTGTTGCTATAGCAAGCGTCGTCCTCTATACAGCTTGCGTAGCCCTGCATCGTTCGCCATTGCGCTGGCACAAGGCTGTGTCAACCGCTCTCTTGGCACTTCTGCCAGTGGTTATGTTGTATGGCATGGTGCAGTTATCACTGCAGGGCAACTTCAACTTCCAGCGTGATGAGCGACCCAATGTAAAGCAAATTGCCACCCAGCTCGGCACCTGCCATGATGGGAGTGTCATCCTTGCAGCCGACCCGTACATCGCCATAGAGATAAGCTATTATCTCGAGCAAGCGCAGTCACATTGCCCCATCTACATGGCCTATGTGGGTGGCCCACTGATGGGCGGCTACGCACCGCTCGAAGGAAGTACCACGTACCGCAAGATAGCCGACACCACTCAGCCCTTTACCGATGCCAAAAAAATCAATGTTCTCTACTATAGCAGCTCGACCGCAACCACCACCCCAACACTACCCAGCGCCTACACTCTGCGCTCCGTCACTGGTGACCCACTCGTGCTGATGCAGTTTGCCCGTGACTAGTGCCTGAGCATTATACCATCTCTACAGTGGTGGATAGTTCATAGTCTCACCTATAATTGCAGATTACCCCGCCATCATCTACACTAGGAAGGTAAGGAGGCATATATGATCGAACAACTCAAAAGACAGCTTATTGGTGCGTGGTGGGTGATTATTATCATTAGCCTGTCATTGATTATTTTTGGTGGAGTATCGCTTGTGATGCCAGCAGTGACTCTCACTGTTTTGATGACACTCCTCGCTATTTTGATCATCATCTGGGGCCTGTCGCAGCTGGTGCGTGGGCTACAGGTAGCGAATGGCCAAGCGAAGACGTTTCTCGTGGTAGCAGGTGCGCTGCTTATTCTGCTTGGTGTAGTGATGCTTGCTAACCCTCGGGTCAGTGTGGCAACACTCAGCTTTGTGCTTGGCTGGGTAGTGATGCTGCGTAGCCTCATCGACCTTATACTCAGCCGTATCTTCCCTGCCGGGAGCCGCACGCGAGCGCTCTGGCTCATGTCTGGCGTGATCGGTGTGATCGTGAGTTTCATCCTCTGGCTCTTCCCTGTCGGCAGTGCCCAGCTTTTCGTCCAAATCGTTGGTGGCTATGCACTGGTTAATGGCATCATTCTCCTTACCAATGCCGTTGAGTTGCGCCGCACGGTGGGCCGTCGTATGCGCGGGCATCGCACAGTTCATAAGCCTATCGACCGGGGTGAGGTGATTGATCTGTAGTATAAAATACAATAGCTAATTTATTGTCATCTTGACTAACAGGATATATAGTTCGTAAAGAATCAATTTCCAATTTAGCTTTTTATTGATACAGAACCTTATCTTTGAAGCTCTGGCTCACACGCCGCTGGCTGGGTTGGTTCAACCACGCGGATCACATGGCAGTAGCGCAGCGCACCATCGGTCGCTTGCGACTCATTCTCGCCAGATTGTGCGTGATAGGTATCACACCCACCCTCCTTGGGCTCGCTCTCTGAACCCTTTACATGATAGACAAGCCCCCGAGTGGTGCGCGTCGTTGCCTCTATGCAGTAGGTTGCCGATGCGACGTATTTGAGTGTCGCCGTCACATTCTCACTCTTATTATAATCAGCTGGGAGCGATGTTGGGTAGCCATTATAAAACGTCCTATAGGCTGTCATTGCTGCGGCAGCAGCTCGCAGATCACTCACGAGCTCTGTCTGGGCTGCACGCTGACGCCACGCACCATATCCTACGATTGATGCCGACACCAGGATAGCTAGCACCGCCACCACTGTCAAAATCTCGACTAGCGTAAACCCTCGCTTATTCATGCCTTCATCATAACATAAGCGTCTTGGAGAGTACAGATGGTATTACTGTGTTTTGTCGATACATGATCGCCCACCCGCATTCACTGCCTGATCTGGATTACTCTACACCAAGTAACTGATGATCTCATCTGCCACTGCGATAGCCGATGGATAGGTGCTCGTGTCAATCGGGCCACCAGGCGTTAGATCGTGGCTGGCCAGCACCGCTGGGAATTGCTGCATGCTGTCCATGTCATCCTCGCCATCACGCATAAATTCTTCGAAGCTCTGAATAACCGCTGCATCACGTCCAGCACGCCGCCTCGCCTCGGCCACTCCCTTAAAGCGCTCGTAGCGGAGTTCATCTGGCGCTGTGAGCACCACCGTCCGGTAGCGATCACCCAGTCGCTCCTTAAGGCGACAGGCGCTGCGGTAGTCACGCAGGCCATCGAGCACCACTAGCTCCACACCAGGCCGCTCAAGCAGCTCCAGTGCCCGGTCGGCCAGTAAGCTCGGCGCAGACTCCGTCATGATCTGCAGCACGCGCAAATAATCGCTCCGCTTGCGCAGTGTCATATGATGGCTCGCGGCATATTCGCGCAAGACATCGCTCGGACGAAACAAAACAACCCCGGCACCCAGCCGCGGCATTAGCTCACGAATTGTTGATGATTTGCCGGCGAGTTCTCGCCCAGTAATATTCACAATTTGGATGGTTCGAGTAGATCTCATACATCCTATTGTAGCATGGCATTCGCGGCAGAAATACCTCAAAAACGGCAAATTTATGGTATTTGTTCTATTTTTGGCTCACGACCTCTGGTATACTCTCCTCTCTGCCTGCAGTTTTATGCAATGAAATAATGATGATTCGTCTCTATACTAAGCGCCGCGCTCTCGCACTAAAGGGGTGAATATTCTAGAAAGGCATTCATTTTTATGTAGCCAAGCTAACACCAGAAAGAGCGTGAAGTAAGCCACCGGGCTGTAAGATATTGGCGTTTGCGTATGTGTAACAAGATATATTATTGCATTAATATCTA
>JABCOK020000023.1 GCA_013333645.2 Candidatus Saccharimonadota bacterium
CTGCTCGGCCAACGGTGCGGATCGTTATGTCTAAGGATAGATCACCGCAGCGTTACCGTGAGCTATTCAAAACCCTTCATCGCGTGGCCGATATCATGGCCCAGCCCGTTGATTCTTCTGATATGCACAGCTCCAGCACTGAGCGCTACCAGCAGCGCTTTGCTGAGTCTTACCAGTATTTATCTCACTACGTCGCGATATGGGAGATTGGTAATGAAATAAATGGCCAAGAATGGATCCAAGAAGACCCACGCCTCACCGCCGCGAAGGTGACCAGTGCTTACCGATACATCAAGGATAAGCATGCCACGGCGGCGCTTGTGCCCTACTACTTTCCACCAGGCGGGAGCACACTCAGTATGAAAGACTGGATACAAACATACCTACCAGATGATCTAAGGCAGGGCGTCGATTATGTCCTCGTCAGCTACTACGACGATGACAACGATGGCTACCAGCCCAACTGGCGGCAGGTCTTTGCTGAGCTTGAAGCCCTCTTCCCGCAGGCCAAGCTTGGCATTGGCGAGTGCGGCACACCCAGCGAGCATGCCCCGATGGCGCGTAAACTACAGCTGTTTCGGCATTATTATGCCATGCCACAATATACCCCACGCTACGTTGGCGGGTACTTTTGGTGGTACTGGGCGCACGATGGCGTGCCATACAAGGATAACCCACTCTGGGAGGAGACCGCGAGGTATATAAAGAAGCAGTCGTGAGCTAAGGATGCTTTGGCCTCGCCCCATTCCGCTAACATGCAGCATACTACAACCAATACATCATAGAACTTATCACGATTAAGCTTTCTTACAGGCTGGTTTTTTGTCTTCCTTGCTTTTTTGGAGTAATTTATTTTTCAGCGTCAGCACCACATCCGCCTCCTTGGCGAGCTGTTTGCTGTGAGTCACGACGATGACACATTTGTCGTTTTCGTGGGCGGCCCGGCGCAGGATAGTGATGATATCCGCAGCGGTGGTTTCGTCCAGGTTACCAGTCGGCTCGTCTGCCAAGATAATCGGTGCGGAGGATACTAGCGCTCGTCCGATCGCTACACGCTGCTGCTGACCACCAGACAGTTTCATGACGTTGCGATTGATATGATCGTCGTCCAGTCCCATGGCATGTAACGTTTCGTTGGTAGCTTTAGGGTTAACCAATTTCAAGTTTTCCAGCGGCGTCAGATAATCGATCAGGTTATAATTCTGAAACACCAGCGAGATATTGTGCTTGCGATGGTGCGAATACCCCTGCTCGGCGATGTCTTCGTCGTCGAACAAAATCTGCCCACCAGTCGGTGTGTCCAGCCCGGCCAGGAGCCCCAGCAGGGTCGATTTACCAGCACCAGAACTACCGACGATGGCGTAAAACGTGCCTTTTTCAAATTGATAATTGATGCCGTTGAGCACATTACTGGTGTCGCCTGGGTATGAATAAACGATATCGTGTAGTGTAAGTAGTGACATACTATCTCCTAACTTAATGTTGCTAAAATTTGCTTTGATGATTGGCGCATAATTGGCGCGGTGGCAGCGATGGCTGATACCAAGACGACCATGTAGCCGAAGATAAAAGCCTGCAGGTAGGTCGCTACTGGCGCGACATGCATCACGGTTGTTTCGACACGCTGGCTTTGGCTCGTTTGCGCTGTGAGGGCGGTAGAAATCTGCGATGAGGCAATCGAGCCGATGGCGAGCGCGAACACCGAACTAACTGCGGCAATAATCGCGAGCTCCGCTAAGAACTGCCCGATAATCTGTCGCTTCGACGTGCCGATAGACAACAAGATGCCAATTTCATGCAAACGACCGCGCACCCAGAACACCAGCACCAGTGACAATACTGCCAGTCCTGCCGCAGCTGCGCCGATAGTGGCAATCGTTAACATGTTTTGAATGCCAGCGATGTTTTGGAGAACTCCAGCGAACACGGCCCCGTTGTCAGTGAGGCTGAATTTTTTCCAATCGACGTTTGGTAGGCTTTTAGTGCGGTCCGTTAACGACTTCAGCTGATGCGGATTTTCGGCGAAATACGTCGCTCGAGTCAACTGCTGGCTACCTGTCAGCTGCTGCGCCGCAGCCAAGTTGGTAATGAGATGATTCTCCGCCATGTCAGACTGCAAGACCGCTGGCTTTTCGCCTTTGCCGCTGAAGATACCCATGACAGTCACCGTCACCCGCCGGCCGTCTTTGGTGATGTCCAGCTTGTCGCCTGGCGTGATATTATTTTTCTCGGCGAGAGTTTTGTGAATCAGGGCCGCGTTTTGATCGTGCATTGCTATATGCTTGCCCTGCTCCAGCCGGTAAAATCGACCGGTGAACTCGCTGAGCAGATCGCTCTGTGTCGCGCCCGTCACCTTCGCTTCGCCAGCGATCCCAGCGTCCAGCTGCACGCCGCTGCCTGCCACGTCAACCAACTGCTCGCCCGGCAGTCCCGCGGTGGTTTCCGCCTGGAAATTGTGTGCTTTGACCTTGTCCAGGCGCTGTACCCGCCGCGCGATGTCCATCGGCACTTCGCTCGATGGCTGCTTGCTGGCGATGCTAAAGCCGGCGCGGATGTTCCGCTCGACCGATTGCTTCAGCTGCGCCATCGTCTGCTGCACCGTCAGTGTGCCGATCAGTAGCGTGAAAATCAGCGTCATGATCAGGGCGATGGTCAGGCTGCGACGCCGTTTGCGCGCCACAGCCGTCCAGGCTCGTATGATAATCGTCATCATTCGCCCCTAGTCCACTTCAGTTAGTAATTCTTTTGGCGTCGACCCCGTAATCGGCCGCGAAGCCAGCAGCACCGCGATGATGATCACCGCCAGCCCAGCGCCCCACACCGCCAATAGATCCGTCGGTTGCACACCAACCGTCACCTTTTCTAGCGTACGCGATGACGTCACCGAGTCAGCATCAGCACCGAGCGACGCACCGCCAAGCGAACTGCTCGCTTGACGCGTGGCATTCTGTGCCGCCTGCGACACCACGTGGTCGCCCAGTTGCTGAGCAATGAGCCCTGCGGTAACGTACGACACACCGAAGCTCAGCACCGCGATCATCACCAGCTCAGCGATGTATTGCAGCACAATCTTTGACTGCGGCACACCCGTCGCCAAGAGTACGCCCGCTTCGCGCTTGCGCTCGTTCATCCACAAATACAGCACCATGCCGATCACCGCCACACTAACCAGTGCCGTTGCCCACAACATACCGTCGATCGGGCCGTACACGCCGTTGACTGCGCCAGTCACGCCGGCCAGCTCCTGGCTATTCTTATTCAATTGATATTTTTGCCAATTGACCGGTAATTTATGTGCCCGCGCCATTACCTCATCCAACTGTTTGGTGCCCTTGGTAAAGAACGTGGCATCCTGGTAAATCTCATTTTGCGCTGTATAGGCATTCAACTGGCGGGTCGTCGCGAGGTCAGTCAAGAACAAATTCTCAAACAACTCCACCTGATACGTCGCCTGCTTTGGGTTCGTGCCGCTAAATATACCGACGATTTCTACTTCGAC
>JABCOK020000024.1 GCA_013333645.2 Candidatus Saccharimonadota bacterium
ACGAAGCGCTCACCAGTGGTGGTGAGCGCTTCGCATCTTCATCAACCAACCCAGACCGTGTTACTCATGACCTAGGTTTGGGTAAGGCTATCGTGGTACACCCGGCAGGATTCGAACCTGCGACCACTTGGTTCGAAGCCAAGTACTCTAATCCGCTGAGCTACGGGTGCTTACTAGCCCTTATTGTATCACTACTGACGTGAGAATCCAAACTGCCTGAGAATACACTCTAGGGAGTGGCGAGACTGAGATATTGGATGGTATTATATAAAAACAAGAACGAGGACCTTGGGATGTACAAAGAATACAAGATAGATTGGACACAGCTACGCACTGCTGACAACGAGAATCCGCAGATTCTTCCTGGCAAAATATGGACTATGCTTCATGCCGATAAAGACGAAGTTGCTGATGACGCATATTGGAAGATAGAGGGAAATGCCTTCTTCCAACGCAATCTATATCAGGCTACCGAACCAGTAACCACCATCGTCACAAACGAGATACATCTTGGAAACTTTAGCACACCAGGCCTCGGCTTTGCACTCGATCTCCTCGTCGAGATCGCCTGCGGCTGGTCAGCACCATCAGAAAAAGAACGAGGCAATGCCGACCTAGCTAACCGCTGCCGAGAGAAGATCCGCGCCATCATGCCAGACCTCTACCGACTTGCCGAGACACATACTGACCAGCGCGTCCTGCAGGGGATAGTCGATCTGACAGATGAACTCGAACCCAGCAAACAGCAGCGAGCAAAGATACTGTCGATTGTGGAACCAAAGGCATACGATGAGCGGCTTATTAGAATGGCTTTGCGAGATTTGAGAAAGTCGTTGAGACGACTATGACTCTTGAGATTGTGCAAGCAATAATTTGATGTATACGATAGTAATAGAGGCTAAAAGGGGCAATGTAATTGTATGTAGGGCAGAGCTGCCACTCTCGTGTTGCTGATGGTTGATAAATACCTACCCGTGTATATTAGCAACAGCTACCCCACGCTCCGTCAAAGCTTCCTCTACTCGCTTGACGACTTGGCTGGGGGTAAGCTCGGCTTTGACAATGTAGCTGTGGACACCGAGGTGCTGGAGTTTTTTAGGGGCTTCTTCGTGACCAAGGTTAGTGAGGACGATAACTGGGATATCCTTACCCCATGAGTAGGCGCGGATGTGCTCGAGTGTGTCGGCACCATTGAGGTGGGGCATTTGGAGGTCGAGCAAGATGATATCGGGATGAGTCCGTTGCACGAGCATGATGCCAGCTTTGCCATCGCCTGCAACTTCCACCGCAAAGCCAGCCGCTTCGAACTTCATGCGGTACATTTGGCTGATGGCTTGGTCGTCTTCGATGATGGCAATTTTAACCATTTGCTTTATAATAGCAGGTATAGCATGAAAATGGAACAAAATCACTCAAAATCAAGTACCACATCTATACCGGCCGAATCACTGGTAGCACTGGGTAGCGCGCTAGCTCGTGCGACTGACTTTGCAGAGGTGGTAGCAGCGGTGCGCACAGCGCTAAAGGCGGTTGCCCAGCCGACTTGGTGTGGAGTGATGGTAATGGTGGATGGAACGCCGCCGCTAATTGACTTGCCAGATGAATGCGCTACCTCTGTAGATACACTCTTGCCGCTGTGTGAAGAAGCAACGGTGCGCACAATGACTGCCATGCTACCCAAGCGCCACGCACTTCGCAGCTACGACATTACCGTAGTGCTGCGGCTGGTGTGGCAAGGCAATCACTGTGGATATATCGTGCTGGGCCCGCCAGCTGAGCGAGCCACGTATACTACTGCGCAGCGAGCCACTCTTGCAATGATAGCCCAGCAATGTGCAGTGACGCTGATGGCGCAGCAGTGTCACAATACCACTCAGCAGTTCCAGCAGCAGCTCACTCAAGCGGTAGACCATGCAACGCGCCAATTGCGCGCCTCTAACCGTCGCCTGCGCGAGCTCGATGCCGCAAAGGATGAGTTTGTCAGTATGGCGAGCCACCAGCTGCGTACACCGCTCACTAGTGTAAAGGGCTATATCTCGATGGTGCTGGAGGGTGACGCTGGTGAGATTAATGCCACGCAGCGCACCTTCCTTACCGAGGCCTTTACGAGTAGCGAGCGAATGGTGCAGCTGATAGGTAACTTCCTTAATGTGTCGCGCATCCGCACTGGCAACTTCACAATCGACTTCCATCCAGGCGATGTTGCTGCGCTGGTGGCAGAGAGCATTGAGTCTATTCAGCTCATCGCTGAGCGCCACCATTTGCGAGTGGATTATCGATCGCGCGGGGTTATTCCACCTCTATTAATCGACGAAAATAAGCTCCGGCAAGTCATCGTTAATTATATCGATAATGCTATTTACTACTCGCCTGGTGCTGATGTTATTACCGTGCAACTCTACCCTAAGGATGGCTGGGTGGTGTGTACGGTGCAAGATCATGGCATTGGAGTGCCGCAGAGTGAGCAGCGCAAGATCTTTACGAAGTTCTTCCGGGCGCACAATGCCCAGCTGCAGCGGCCCGATGGCACGGGGATTGGGCTATTCTTGGCAAAGAAGATCGTGCTGGGGCACCATGGCGAACTGATCTTTCATTCGCGGGAGGGGCAGGGGAGCACCTTTGGTTTCCGCTTGCCGATCGATCGCCTCGCGCCGCACCGTAGCACGTAGCACACCACCAAACGAAAATCACTCCCCACGTGGGAAGTGAAAATCGCACATCTCCTGGGCTGGGTAAGATACCCAAGGAGTCCTCCTTTGCTTGGCACCTCTCGCACGGGTGCCAAGTGTGATATTTGCACAGTTATAGCACGGACAAACCAGACAAATGCAGTATGGGTTCTCCTGCATCTCGTGGCTTGCGATGGCTGTATCGAGTGCTGTTTGTGTTAGTTGTCTCCACCATGCAAGTGCATGACACGATCAGTGTAGCATCATGACTATGGCATGTCAAGCCTTTTTTACAACATTATCGCTAGACAAGGGCCGATTTTTTTGCTATAGTGACTAAGCGGCCTCATCGTCTAGCGGTTAGGACACTGGGTTCTCATCCCAGCAACCCGGGTTCGATTCCCGGTGAGGTCACCAAGGATTTATTATGATGGCTCGTTGGAGTCATTTTTATATGATACAGACGTACATCCTTTCATCTATGATCTAGCTCCCATCCTGCTATAATAAAGCATATGCATAAACCATTACGCGGTGTTAACTTGGGTGGGTGGCTGGTGCTTGAGCGCTGGATGACGCCGTCGGTCTTTGCGGGCACCGATGCGAGCAACGAGCATCAGCTGATGATGCAACCAAACGGCCCGGAGCACATTGCTAGGCACCGGCAGGAATTTATGACCGAAGCGGACTTCGCCTGGCTGCATGCGCACGGTATCGAGGCACTGCGCGTGCCGGTTGGTTACTGGGTGCTAGAAAGCCAGGATGGCTACCGCGAGGCTACCAAGCAGCTGGACTGGTGCTTTGCAATGGCCAAAAAATACCATATGCGCGTCTTGCTTGATTTGCATGCGGCGCCGGGTGCGCAGAATTTGGGCGACCACAGTGGGAGTGGCAACCGCATGCCACAAACCGGCTGGTACCAGGCCAAAAACCGCCGGGCAACCCGCCGTATCCTCAGGCAGCTTGCCGAGCGCTATAGTGCAAGCCCGCAGCTCTGGGGGATTGAGCTACTGAACGAGCCCTTTACCAAAAACTGGCTGCAGCACTGGCTGCTGCGGCTGTGGTCGCGCCGCACAACTGGCCGGTTGCGCCACAATGTGCTAGCCACAACGCGCATTATTATCAGTGACGCCTACCAGCTGCCGCGGTGGCGCCGGGCGCAGCCTCGTGATTGGCTCGATATTCACCACTACCAGTGCTTTGGGGCGGCCAACTTGGCGCTGGTGGATTATGACCAGCACGCGAGTATTGTGGATGAATTTACCCACATGCACCAGTCGTTGCAGCGCCCAACCATCATTGGGGAGTGGAGCGCGATTTTGCCGCCCGCCATTGCCATGACTCCGCCGACCATCACCGCCTACATACTAGCGCAGCAAACAGCCTTTGCCAGCGCCGACGCCCACTTTTTCTGGAGCTATAAAACCGAATCGAACGATGGCTGGAACTACCGTTGGCTGGTAGAGCAGGGTATTCTGTCGTAGAAGCTCGGCTTGTGTGCATGCTGAGTTGTGTGTAGTGTCTGGACGAATAATCGATTCGAGATGGATATCATGGTGTGCTTGTTGCTCTGGATATAGTCGAATCATGTGTGTTGGACTGTGAGGCGTGTCATCCTCATCACGCTCAAAGCGTGCGTGGTGGTTGATGACTTCTCATTTGGTGGCAATCCCCCAATAATGGGCATAAGAGGTACTGGGCGAACAGGTATCCCTTCCAGCTATCCGCCAAATCATGTATAATAAATCGAGTACGACAGCCAAGAAACGGAGGAAATGAAGAAGTATGGCAATGGGCATGAACCAAATGAAGATGCTTAATGATTTGCGCAAGGCGCAGAAGGCACTAGCGAAGGAGATCGTGGAGGTCGAGGCAGGCGATGGTGCGGTGATTGTGCAGATCACTGGCGAGCTGAAGATTAAGAGTGTGAAGATCGACCCAACTAAGGTAGACCTGGATAACATCCACCAGCTGGAGCACTGGATCGAGATTGCAATCCGCGACGGTATGGCCAAGGCGCAAGAGATTGCTGCCAAGAAAATGCAGCCACTGATGGGTGGGCTTGGCAACCTCGGGTTCTAGCTAGTATGGCAGATATTCTGCCTCAGGCCCTGCAACGGGCGATAGACGAGCTAGGGCACCTGCCAGGAGTGGGCGCACGCACGGCGGAGCGTTATGCGTATTTTTTGCTGCGAGCCGATGGACGGACAAGCCAGGGGATTACCCAGGCCATCACGCAGCTTCACACTGCTGTTGCGACCTGCCCCGTCACTTTTGCTCTGATGGATCCCGACCAAGACGTTTCGCCGCTCTATAGTAGCCCAGAGCGCAATCGCAAGCAGATTGCTGTGGTGGAGGAGCCACTCGACATTGTGGCGCTGGAGCGTACTGGCCACTACAAGGGGACGTATCACGTACTGGGCGGTGTCATCTCACCGATTGATGGGGTAGGGCCAGAACAATTGCACATCCCCGAGTTGCTGGAGCGTATTACTAATGACGCAGTAGAGGAGGTGATTATTGCCACCAATGCGAGCGTGGAAGGCGAGTCGACTGCGCTCTTCTTGCAGCGGCACATTGCCGAGGTAGGCCTAACGGTGCGGATGACACGCTTGGCACGCGGCATCCCCGTCGGCGTTGACCTTGAATATGCCGACCAAATAACCCTCGGCCACGCGCTAGAGGGGCGGCGCGCGGTGTAGTGAAGAGACTATTGTGCTGATTCTGTGTGGAGACGTCGCTGCTCTTCGGCGGCTTCTTGCTTCTCAACAAAGTTATAGAGGCATTTGCTGACAGTACTTTCGAGTGTATTAAGATTCTCAACTTGCTGATCGAGCGCCTCTATAGGCGATGCTGCTTCGCGCGCAGTTGCTTCTTGCAAAAAGCGAAATACATCATGATCATAACCAATGCATTCGAAATAAAGCGTTGCAATCTCGCTGTTTGGGTTGTCGCGAAATTGCTGTGCAACCCATTGTTTGACTCGCTCAGCTTCTCCTAGCTCGTCCTTGAGCAAAAGCACATAGAAATGGATTTCCTCTATCTCATCTGTTTGGTAGAAATAATAATTCACTCTGTCCCAGGCAGCCTTCCGAGCGACCGCTTGCTCGCCATGCTTTGCACAGAGACTTACAATATAGTAGTCGTCAAACGATTGTGAAGAAGATTGCTCTGCTGGATGCTTGGTGATGATGGTAATGTAAGCATCACGAATCCGCTGATCGAAGATAAAGCGCCGGTCGTTCAAGGAATTAACAACAGGGTGGAGCGTATACTCTTCATCCTCGGGTGCAATAACATAAGCAGAGGCCCGGGCTTGGCGTACACCTTCTGGATCCTTACCATGTATGACATACTCGGCATCGATTTCTGCCTTGATGTAGGGGCTGATGACATAATGCTCGAGTTGCTGAGCCTTCGCTACACCATCATCATCGAATTCGAGAAGGAGTTTGATGATCGTGCACAGTTCTTGCTGAGCTGATGAGATATATCGACTAACTTCTCGATCTTGCGAGAGTGTTGTTGTTGCAGGGTTATATCCAAAGTGCCGATAGGCCATTTCTTGGCATAGGCTCGCAATCGTGCAAATGCGAGTAAAGTCATGAATATCTTGAGTGCGCAAATGGAGAGTATCGGCATCGCCGAGAAGATAATAAAAAGGCCAATCGATATCATCGCGCTGCATATCTCTGGCAGCAGCAATACGAGCATCGAGCGATTCGCGTAGCTCCTGCAAGCGGGCTGCTCTATCTGGTGTATCACCCATTTTGATATACTCACGGTATCGCTGGTGAAAGAGCTCCTGTGGCTCAAGATCGGCAGGGATAGTCTGGAGTGACACAGCGCCAGACTCATCACGCTGGAGCTCAAGAGTGCTCGACCGCATTGCTTGTGTTGGCTGCGAATTTGGCAAAATGACATCTAGAAACTCCCAGACGTCTTGCTTAATCTCGGGGAGCTTTGCAGCAAGACCGGGGATATCTTTGCTAATCTTCTGCAGGTCGCGTAGGAGATCGGTTGCGAAGCGTCTACACTCGGTTATAGTCTGCTCATTAAAATAACTATCAGAGTAGGGATCACAATTAGACTGGCGTAGAGCAGTGGTAAGTCTAGCAACTATCTTCCATATATTGATATCCCAGAGCATTTCATCCTCTGCTACTGTCTGCTCGAGCAAATCCCGATCAAGCAGCTGCTCGCGATACCCTGCGATGTAATAGTCGATCATTGCTTTTATTTTGACTGGGTCGATTGGGAGCTGGCTTGCCTGTAGCCTTTGTTGCTGGGTAGCAGTGGTATCATCTGAAGGATTTGTCATGATATATACCATAGCGAGGAAAGGGGAGCCTGTCAATCAAAAGAACCTTAAATATCAATGCCTCTGCGTTCTCCGTTAGTTTCTCCACTTACCAGTGTATTCGAGTGGAGTGCAACGCTCTGCCACCAGAACCGACAGTCTCCAAGGCTGACGTAAAAGGTTACTATCTTTCCAGGATTCATCATTATTAGCATTCTGGAGGGAGGCTAAAGAATTATTCAAAGTTGTGTCGCATCGAAATGAGAACAATATGTGGTTATTTGCTATACTAAAACAATGGCAAAATCAAAGAAATGGACGAAAAAGCTAACACGTTGGGCGCAGAACAATCGCTGGGGCCTTATGAGTGCGGCGCTGGTACTTGTGCTCGTAGGTGGTGCGTATCTCGCGTGGCGGCATGGTATGTTGGCACGGTTTGTCAAAACACCACAGGACACTGCGAATGCAGCGCTCACGAGCCAAGATAATACCTTGTCTGCCTGGATGCCAGACACCGTCAAGCGCTGGCAGGGCGAGATTACCAAGCAGGCTCGGCAGTATAATATTTCGCCGCAGCTGGTGGCGATTATCATGACGCTAGAATCTGGCGGGTACCCCAAGGCGCACAGCGGTGTGGCCAGCGGTTTGATGCAGGTGACGGATGGCACAGGCAAGGAGATTGCCGCTAAATTCGTGAAGCCGGCGCGCACGAACTATGATTTATTTGACCCAGCCACAAGCATTGCCTTTGGCGCGGCCTACCTAGCGCATTTACGCGATCAGCTGTGCGTGCCGCTCGGCAATCTATCCGAGAATGAGTGCGTTGAGCTTGTTGCTGCTGGCTACAATGGTGGCCCAGGTGCAGCGGGTAACTTATACCGTGGCCGCGGGCTAGAAGCCATCGAGACCCTCAGCTACAGCCGCGATGCCATGAACCTGTGGCGCGAGCGGGTAAGCGGCAGCAGCCCCACCTATACACGCTGGTTTGAGCGCGGCGGCAAGAAGCTGGTAGAGAAGGCGCAGGCAGGTAACTAAGGAGCGTTAGTGCTAGTGTAGTCTTTAGTATTTTGCTTGGTTATTTCTCTGAATTCATTTCTCTAGGAGTTGCTGGTCTATCCTTTTCATATGGAGGGAGCGGGAAGCCGTGCCAGTATATCCTTCGTGCGGTGTCTATGAAACCTTTTGTTCTTTCGGCTAGCTCTAGAAATTTCGCGCCGAATTTTTGCCGCAAGGTTGCTGTCTGATCACTCTCGTGTGCTTGACTAATCTCACTCGCGCTTGGTCTGTTCTCGTGGTCTGTCATAGAATCCTCCACACTAGTACTTCTAAAACTACCGTACCATATCTCTATGATGCTATGCAAATAATAATAGACTCCGCCCACTATATTCATCACAATTCGTCCTTGCTTAACTACGACCCTGCAGCTCACGTACCAAGCCATAAATCCACCGTACCATACCTCGCGCCTACTGGCAAATTCTGCTACACTAAAGAGGATGTTTGATGAAGTGATACGCGCGGTCCAACGCGCAGACAAAATTATTATTATCCAAGCTGAAAATCCCGATGGTGACAGTGTTGGTAGTAGCCTCGCGCTGGAGGAGATCCTGGGCGATTTGGGCAAGCAGGTAACGCTCTATTGCCCAGTGGCAGTGCCCAAATATTTGCGGTATATTCGCGGCTGGGATCGCATTACTGATGAGTTTGACGGCAGTACTGAGCTGGCGATTATTGTTGATACCAGTGCAGATATCTTGCTCAGTAAGGTGCTCGAAGCACCGAGTGCTCGCGCCTTCCTCACGACGCACCCAGTGCTCGTGCTGGACCACCACGCGACGGAGAGTACCCTAAGCTTTGATCATACACTTATCAATCAAGATGTGGTGGCGACTGGCGAGCTCATCTACAATCTTGCGCAGCATGCTCAGTGGGCGATCAACCCACAAGCGGCAGAGAATCTCCTCATCGCGATCATGAGCGATAGCCTAGGTCTGACAACGCAAAACACCACAGCCGACTCCATCCAGACCGTCGCAGAGCTGACCCGGCTGGGTGCAAGCAATGCCGCCATTGAGGTGCGCCGCCGTGACTTTATGAAAAAAGCGCCAGAGATCCTTAGCTACAAAGGGCGCTTGATTGAGCGGATCGAGTATATGCTAGATGGCCGCCTGGCACTCATCCATATCCCGTGGGAGGAGATCCAGGAATATAGCGACCAATATAACCCCAGCATGCTTGTGCTAGACGAGATGCGTCTAGTGGAAGGGGTAGATGTGGCGATTGCTATCAAGACCTACCCCGATGGCAAGCTGACTGGCAAGATCCGCAGCAATGCGCCAGTAGCGGCAATGATTGCTGGCTACTTTGGTGGTGGTGGCCATGCCTATGCAGCGGGTTGGCGGATGTATGAGGACTACCAGCTGGCGATGCGCGAGATCGTTGAGGCAGCCAGCCGGGCCTTCGTCGAGTATGATGAGAGTGAGGCAGCCCATGGCGATTAAGTTTGCTAATACACTGACCCGTCACCTCGATACCTTTGTGCCGCTTCAGCCTGGCAAGGTGTCGCTCTACACCTGTGGGCCAACAGTGTATAGCTATTTACATGTTGGCAACTGGGCGGCGTATATCTACTGGGATATCCTGGTGCGCATGCTTCAGGCGGAGGGCTATGAGGTGGAGCGTGTAATGAACATCACCGACGTCGGCCACCTGACAAGCGATGCTGATGAAGGCGAAGACAAGCTCGAGAAGGGTGCACGCCGCGAGGGTAAGACTGCTTGGCAGATTGCTAAATTCTACGCCGATGACTTCATCCGCGGGATGAACGCGTTGCACTTAACACCGCCGAGCCAGCTGGCCCGTGCCACCGACTATATTGACGAGCAAATCCAGCTTGCCATTACTCTCAAGCGCAAGGGACACACCTACCAGACGAGTGATGGGATTTATTTTGACACCAGCACCTTCCCAGCCTATGCAGACTTTGCCCGGCTCGATCTGCAGGCTCTGCGGGCGGGGGCACGGATTGGCCCCAATAGCGAGAAGCGCCACGCGAGCGACTTTGCCCTATGGAAGTTCTCGCCAACTGGCGTCAAGCGCGACATGGAGTGGCCCACGCCACCGGAGCTGCTTGACCAGCTACCAACAGACGGCGCGCCAGTGATGGGCTTTCCGGGGTGGCACTTGGAGTGCTCGGCGATTGCAATGCACTTCCTTGGCGCAACGCTCGACATCCACACTGGTGGAATTGATCATATTCCTGTACACCACAGCAACGAGATTGCTCAAAGCGAAGCTGCGACGGGCCAACCCTTTGCTCACTACTGGCTGCACTGCAACCACCTCAAGGTTAATGACACGAAGATCAGCAAGAGCCTGGGCAATGGTTACACCTTGACCGACCTCGCTGAGCGGGGCTACACCCCCATGGAGTACAAGTTATTCGTCTTACAGAGCCACTACTCGCACGAGGGGAACTTTAGCTGGGAAAATCTCAGTGCAGCGCGCAACCGCCTGCGCAAGTGGTATGAAGTGGCGTGTCTGCGTCACCAGACGTATGAGAGGCTGGATGATGACCAGCGTAAGAGTGACGAACAATCGGGCCATGTATCGCTCCTGGCAGCAAGCGGTGCAGTGCGCGAGGCACTGGCAAATGACCTGAATACTCCTGAGGCGCTGCGGCTCATCGACGAAGCGTTCGACCGGGTGCTGGCGCGGCCACTGGCAGCAGTGTACCATCGTGGATTGGAGGAGTTGCTAGCGGCGATTGATCAGCTACTTGGCCTCGACCTCTGTGAGTCGACGCCAGATATTACAGATGAGGTTAAGAAGCTCATCCTCCAGCGCCAGCGTGCTCGTGAAGCCCGCGACTGGTCCACAGCCGACCGCCTGCGTACTGATCTCGCCGCGCAGCATATCGTCGTGCGTGACACACCGCAAGGGCCAGTGTGGTGGTGGGCGGAGAAATAACGTGAATCACGAGACCGCACCACGCGCTCCATTAGTGGAACAAAAACTACGTACAGATTACAAGATATACGCGCTACGTACAGTTTTTGATGCAGTAAACCGTTGGGGGTGGGAGCATGATGATACCTATAGCAATAATATTGCTCGGCATGAAGCCATTATTACCCTGAGCAACCTTATTGCCTGCGAGTCATCCCTGAGCAGCGGGGAGCTGCCCAGAGATTTGCCGCTGACTGAGCGGACGGGCTATGACATAGGCAAAACTCTACCCAAGAATATCGACCTTGCCATCGCGGCGTACCTGCCAGACTATGCTGAGAAACTGCCAGGCCTTGGCTACGACGGTAGCGGGTTGGCTGTGGGTTATGATGAGTATAATGTACCTGAGGAGATACCTGACGAAGAATGGCAAACACTAGAGCCTGATATGTCTGATGAGCCGATAGCAGCAGCGTCGCTTATTGATCCGCTGCGTGCGCTGGTGCTGATGCATCATTATTACAATCTAGTCGTCGCGCCGATTGAATATGGTAATAAAGGGAGACCATGCTACGATTGGTCGTCGCCCGATACGCTCGAGACGGCAGGGGTTATTGCACCAGTTGTGCAGCTATGTATGCGAGGTCAGACAGTGGTGCACCGCTGCGTACCGAGAGAGCATTATGACGCGATGAACCACGCACAGGGCAGGAGTACGGTAGCACAAAATGGCGATGACGTGTAGAAAATGATGATATACTATCATCATGACATGGAACAGCATTACCCCACAAAAATTTGTCGAACTTGTAAATTACTGGGTTAACCAAGATTGGCCACTCACAGAAGACAAGTTGTCAGCGGCTATGGAAAGACTGGGCTGGGATGAAAGTGATCCAAGTACTATCGTAAAAGATATTCCAGTTAGTCAGCCAAGACTGAGCGCGACCACGTCCGATCCGGTTAGAGGGCTTGACATAATCTCGTGGAGTTTAACAGATATTGATACAACAAAATCAATTGAACAAGACAGATTTATGAACGACGCTTTTGTCGGCTATGTAGAAGCAGGAACTGCCGTTTGGGGTAGACCTCGAATCAAGCGTGATGCTGAGCGTGAAATTGCATACTGGAAGACAGAAAATGGCTGTGAGTTTCAAATTTCCAATCGGCGTTCAGCTATTGCCATACACATCTTTTCTCCGCAGTATGCGAAAGTATACAATAGTATTTAAGCATGACGGTTTCAACGATGCGCCAAATCTCCTGGACACAGTTTGAGAATAGACTGGCGCGCGCACTCATGCGCGCTGGCGATCGAGTACACATTGTACTGATCCCCGAAGTGTCTGCAAAATATATGACACAGTACCTTCACTACGTTGTTAGCGACACGGCGATTGTCTGTGAACTACATCTGCCTCCACAGACGTGGAATGTATCAAGTGTGCACAAATCCAGTGCTATCAGCGCTATGGTCAATCAAGGGTGGCAGCAGAGTAATGAAAATGAAGTTTACTCGCGCCATCTCCTGCTGCCGACGTATAGTTCGGCGTATGCCTCACTCACAGCACAATCGATCCACATCCTGCGTGACATCCTTCAGATCAGTGAACCAACTTCATTGACTTACTACGCATGGCGTGCTCCTGAAGAACTAGAAGATGGTCGTTACTACTCCGCAGAAGAAGTAGATGAGCTGGACGTGGGTGAGGATCCGCTTGAGGTTGATCTGGGGATTGATATGGCGTCGAGGCGACCAGAGTTATTATAGATTATTACATAGCAGGAAAATAATATGCCAACGAATCCAGACAATAATACCCAATCAGATAGTCAACGCGAGCTTGCAGTATACACACAGAAGCATGCACAGTATTTCATCGACTATATGTTGAAAGTGTTGGGACGTGACCTCTATAGTATGCTTGATTATTCAGTAAAGAGTCTTGCAGTGGTAGATGATGTGCTTGATGTACTCTATCGAGAAGCTGCCGATACTACATCAAAGAACCATACGGTTGTTCTTGAGATAAAAGATGCGGTAGCGATGGATGCAGGTTGTTATATCCTTGAGGTTGCCAAGCGAAACTTTGGTGGACGCTACGCGTGGATTACTGAGTGGAATGAGCCGACGATCGTGACAGGAGAGCCAGAGTATAGTGTTTCTCTTGGTGTATGTAGCAAGGCTAAGGGGAGG
>JABCOK020000025.1 GCA_013333645.2 Candidatus Saccharimonadota bacterium
CGCTACGCGTGGATTACTGAGTGGAATGAGCCGACGATCGTGACAGGAGAGCCAGAGTATAGTGTTTCTCTTGGTGTATGTAGCAAGGCTAAGGGGAGGATTGATAATGGTGATGAGGACAATATTCCCTTCTTCTTCGATGGGTATGTCGATAGGGTTACACATCCACGGCCTGGACAGGAAATATTTATTAGTTAGAGTGTTTAAATCTCTATTCTTCTCTATCTTGTATGTAGATATATCGTATGATTCTTACTGGAGTGGCTCTCTCTGCGAGGTTTCTATCCCTCGCCCTTAATCTTCTCCACCAACTTAGCCAGTGGCTTGGTGGAGTCTTCACGAGCGTGGGCGTTGTGCTCGAGATAGTCGTCTAGCAGAACTTTGCAGCAGCCAGCGATGGGGATGGAGATGAGACCGCCGATGATGCCAAAGACGTAGAGGCCAATGGTGATGGCAACAAGGACGATCAGCGGTGTGAGCTCGATCTTGCGCGACTGAATGGTAGGCGAGATGAAGTTATTCTCGATCTGCTGGTAGATGATGAAAAATGCCGCAAAGATGAGGCCACCTGGCAAAGCATTAAAGCCAAGCAAAAGGGAGATCATCACCCCGGCAATCGTGGCACCAAACATAGGGATGAGGGCTAAGACGAAGGTGACGGCAATGGTGACGAGCGCAAGGTTTCCTGGAATAGCCGAGAAAAAGAGGCTGAGCACAAAGACCGCTGCACCAGCAAAGAGGGCACCAATGCCTGAGATCGTGAGCTGCCCTGTCACATAGCCTGCTACCACGGCATGCATGCGGTGAGCGACCTTTTGGTGGCGCTCCATCGTGGCTTGGTCGCGGTAGAGCCCCCAAAAGCGCTCAGCCCAGGCTGGCCCTTCTGTCAGCATTAAGAAGGTAAGGACAAGCACCAAGAACCCCGAACCAACCGCTGAAAAAACAGAGCTAATACCAGCGAGGAGGTTGCCGCTGAGGCCGCGCGTCCATGACTCGACGCTGCCGCGTGCGCTCTCGACTACTTGATTGACTTGTGCCTGAATATGATACTGCTCGGCAAAAGTACCAAAGCTGTGCCACTGCTCGCCTGCTGTATGGATCATCCCTGGCAGGGCATCGATAAACTTGCTTGTCTGCTGGACGATAGGTGGTACCACGAGCACGAGAACCACTCCAAGTAGTGCCACAATACTAATGAAAGCGAGTGCGGTGCTGAGTGTCCGGCTACGGTTAGGCAAGCGCTCGACGATGGCATTGACCGGTCCATTGAGCGCTAGCGCGAGGAACCCCGCTGTACCAATCATAATCAAGGCAGTCTGCGCCAGATAAATCGCGAGAATTGCAAATGCAAAACCAATTACTACCAGCCAAAACCGCACAAAGGTCTTCGTGTCTATCTCTATCCGTACTCTCATGCTCTTTAGTATACCACGATTTACTGGTGGCCGACGCTATCATTACTCGAATGGAGCGGGAGTAGATGACTCAGTTGGTGCTGAGGGTTGAGTAGCCTGCGGCTGCTGTGGCGGTAGTGGATCAGTTGGTGATGAAGACTGTGTTGCTGGCTGCACCATAGGCGCCTGCGCTGGTGTAACTTGCTGAGCTGGTGGATATGGCTGAGGTTGAGACTGGGGCGGATAATATGGTTGCTGGACGGGTGGTTGTGGCTGACTTGTGTAGCCAACGGGTGGTTGCCCAGGCTGCGCTGTTGGCCCTAATGGGTAGGGATAACGCGGCTGAGTAGAGTTCTTCTTGCGGGTGCCAGCCCAGATAGCGAAGCCAATTACTGCAATCGCAATCACGACAATCACCATGAAGCAGATGATAAGTATGATAATCGTGCTGTGTTCGCTTGATGTGAGCGGAGTGTAGGAGTAATCGATGCTAGTATCAGGGTTTGTACTTGGGTCTGTATTGCGAGCATCTGGGCTAGGTGTTGTAGTCTGGTCGGTTTCATCTCGTGGTTGATTCTGAGCGGTTGACAGGAATTTTGTTACAAGATAATTACCTGGGTATTTGCTATTGAGGCTACTAAATGACCGTGCTGCAGTGCTGTAGCGCCCAGCAACAAATTCATCGATACCCATCTGCCATAGTTTGGTGAGTTCACCGTTGGTGGTAATGGAGACACGCTGCTTGGTTGCCATAGTTTGTGCGTCTTGTGCATCTCGGGCAATACCGCTACCAAAGCACGATTCTTCTTTCGTGCATGATTCTCGCGCATATGTTGTGATACCAACTTGCTCACCCTTCGCATTAAAAGCAGGGCCGCCACTACTGCCAGAAGAGATCTCGGTAGTAGTCAAAATAAGCGAGTGCCCGCCGCCATCACGCAGTGTCCTGCTTGTCGTACCAGTAGAAACGGTGGGTATGGTGCGAGACTGCTTAGTGCTAATGCCACCATCAACAAGCGCTGGATACCCTACTGCAGTAATGCGGTCGCCGTTTTGGACTGAGCTGAGCGACGACAGCTGCTGGATCGTTGGGAATGTACCACTCATCTTGAGGAGTGCAACGTCGGTATATCGAGACGAGAGATCGACATCACCTGTATCAACTTCTTTGTCAATGAGTGTCGCAGTTTTGTTGGTGGCAGATTTTTGCCAGGTATTTTCTTCTGTAAGGCGGATTGGATCATCAGATGTCTGGATAACGTAGTCGGTGCGACTGTTACTTACTGTAATGTTAGATTTTGGCACAAGCTGCAGATAGGCTATAAGCTTTTGGGCGGCAGCCATATCATCGTTTTCGACTTGGCTGATAAGCTCGCGTATCTGCGTCTCAGTTGCATAACCCGCTCCAGTGACAAATTGGACATAGTTATCCCACTCTTGTTGGGAGGTTGGGAAGGCATTGGCAAGGAGATCAGTATCGGTTGTTTCGACAACGTGACCATTAGTGACAACAACGCCATCCGATGACACAATCGACCCACTCCCAATGCCACCATTACAAGCCTTTGCTAGTGTGAGCGTATTACTCTGGACACGAAAGGTGAGGCGAGCACAGCGCATTGCACCAACTCTAACTGTTGCTAACTGATTTTTTGCTACCACACTGAGCATAATGTCGTCGCCGACTGTGCCGTGGATGTTAGCTGTGTCGGTTGGTGTATTGGCTGCAGCTAGGCGTGCAATCACGGGCTGGCTAGAAGATAGCGCACCGTCCTGTGGCTGCGTGTAGGAGACGCGAGAGATTACATTTTGCCAGGTAGTGAGCGCATCGCGGTCATTGGCAGGTAGGTTGGTTACGGCAAGCCAGTATGGTCGGTCGTGCTGGACGGTTAGGTAGTAGTAGGATTGTCGCCAGGTAGTGAGCTGGCCGTTAAGAGCTTTGAGGCGATGCCTGACGTGCAGCTCACGATATTTTTTGCCTGCGATAGTAATAGCGCGTTCGTTGATCTCATCATCACGTCCAGCATGAGCAAGGCTTTTGCGTTTCTCTTGGGTGATGATGTCAAGGTTAGACTTCCCCTTGTACTCAGGGATGCTGTCTTTGCTACCGAAGTAATTTTTGTTACGGTTAGCGGTAATAGTAAGTTGTGACTGCTGCGCAGCGGCTGGCTGTGGTGTACTAGACGTCTTGTTAGTGAGGTGTAGGGTAATGATGCCGTAGTTGCGTGCCTCTTGGAGTTGATCGCCATTATATGTTTGCCCCTGAAATGTTCCTGGCTCACTGTTGGGATTTTGGACAATCCCCTCTGCTGTCATAACTCCTGGGTCGTACTCTAGACTAAAACCCAACTGTGAGGTGATGCGACGCTGCTGCGTTTGGGTATTTGTCTTGGTAAGAAGGTCGATTGTTTTTTTGCGGCCATTGGGTGACTGAGCACTTGGCTGCGATACTAAATAGAGAGCAATAACACTCCCTACAAGCAGGGTAATACTGACACCAAGTGCAAGAAAAAGCACAGGCCGCCGCCCCTGAAAAATAGAAAAACGATGTGTCATAATGACACACTATAGCATACTATAACACACTGTGCCATAACCGAGAGTGCTTTAATTATTAATCGGCCGGGTTATCAACTCTTGCCTGTAAAAAGTGTGGTATTTTTCATTGAAAATGAAATATCACTACGGGTGGCCTGGTTACTTTAGTGTGCTTACTCCACAATCACCGTCATCCGCACCATCAAACATAGCAAGACAAGTCCTGTGCCAGCCAGCACCGAGACGGCGATGGTCATGCGGTTGGGGTAGTAGTCGACCGTCTTGGGCTGCTTGGCTTGGCGCGATGAGGGGCGAGTGGCT
Organism: Candidatus Saccharimonadota bacterium; assembly: GCA_013333645.2. Lineage (GTDB taxonomy): Bacteria > Patescibacteriota > Saccharimonadia > Saccharimonadales > Saccharimonadaceae > Saccharimonas. The sequence goes on from JABCOK020000025.1 coordinate 4,254, forward strand.
GGTGTGCTGGTGCGCTTCGATGATTCTTTGGCTGCGGCCTCAGTTTTGGTTACAGTGGTGTGTGGAGCTTTTGTCATGGCTCTAGTATACGCTGTTGTAGGGTAACTTGTCCAGAATGCTTATGCTTTGTGTGCTATAATAGATCTATTATGACATACCATGCCAAGACTCCTCAGCAGACGATGGCCGACCTATCGTCTAGCGTCCGTGGCCTCGATGATGCTGCTGTGGCTGAGCGGCTGGAGCGCTACGGCCCGAATATCATCCGCGTTGTGCACGAACCACTGTGGCGGCGGCTCATCAAGCCATTCTGCTCGGTGTTTATGCTGGTGCTGTTTGCAGCAGCGGCGATTAGTTTCTTCCACCAGGCGGTGGTGGACGGGCTGATTATTTTGGCGATTATCGTGGTGAGTGCACTGATCGATTACACGCAGCAGCTCTCTACCGAGCGCATTATCCGCTCATTGCAAAAGCACGCTCCCTTGCAGGTACGCGTCCGTCGGCACGAAGGGGAGCAATCACTTGATGCGGAGCAGCTGGTGCCAGGTGATGTGATCATCGTGGAAGAGGGTGATAAGATTCCGGCTGATGCGCGGGTGCTCGAGGCGCGCTCGCTCCGGGTGGATGAATCACAGCTGACGGGTGAGTCGCTCCCGATCGAGAAGAATAGTGCGGTTCTCCCCATGGCAACGGCGCTCTATGGGCGGCGAAATTGTTTGTATCAGGGGTCATTTGTGATTGGTGGCAGTGCGCTTGCTATTGTGACGGCGACCGGAAATGCGACTGAGTATGGTAAACTGGCTGCTCTCTCGAGTCACCCACGTGAGACGAGCCCAGTGGAGCGCACGATCAATAAGCTGGTAAGTCAAATTATCATCGTTGTGTTGGTGGCGTCAGTGGTAGCGCTGGGGCTGGCGCTGTGGCGTGGTATGGAATTCACCGCAGCGCTGCAGTTTGTGATTGCGCTTGCCGTTAGCGCAGTGCCGGAGGGGTTGCCAGTGGCAATCTCGGTGATTTTGGCTATTGGTATGCAGCGGATGGCGCGGCGCAAGGCACTAGTGCGGACGATGGCGGCAATTGAGACAATTGGCGTTGTGACGACAATCGCCACAGACAAGACGGGTACCCTCACGCGCAACAAACTCACTGTCCAGGCCGTCTGGGCACCGGGCAACCGTACTGAGCCACTACTCCAGACACTAGCTGGCAGCACTTTGCCGAATAGCCGGAGCAAAATGTACGATCCACTCGATCGAGCCTTTGCCGCTTATTGCAACGAGCAGCGCGTCTCGCGGCCGCAGCGCCGAGCAGGTCTGACACTCTTTCCCTTTGAACACAAGCTGGCGATGAGTGGCACACTCCAGGCAGTTGGCACTGGGCAATATCGCCTGTGTGTAAAGGGCGCGCCAGAGGTGATCATTCGCCATGCGCGGCTTTCTAGTGCGGATAAGCGCGCGACGATCCAGGCTTTGCAGCAGCTCACGGGGCAGGGGTATAGGGTGATTGCCTTGGCGTATACGGCGCTTCGCACGCCAATTGATTCGCTGGAGCAGCTGCCAGCGCGCCAGGGGTTGCAGTTTGTGGGGCTGGTTGGTGTGGCAGACAGTGTGCGGCCAGAGGCTCGGCCGTCGATTGCTCGGGCACGCCAAGCGGGTATCACAGTGCGGATGATTACTGGCGATCATTTCGAGACGGCGTATCAGATTGGGCGGCAACTTGGCCTTGTACGGGGGCGCGATGAGGTGTATGATTGCCGGCGGCTTGACCAACTAAGCGACGGTGAGCTTGCTACAGTGGTGGCCCGGGCGCGCGTCTTCTCGCGGGTCATACCAGAGCACAAGCACCGTATCCTCACAGCGCTCAATGCAACAGACATCACCGCCATGACAGGCGATGGCGTCAATGATATCCCCGCGCTGACCAACGCCAATGTCGGCATTGCGATGGGCTCGGGGGTACAGATAGCGCGCGATGCTGGCGATATTATCCTGCTCGATAACAACTTTCGCTCCATCATTAGTGCCGTGCATGAGGGGCGGACGATCTACGCTAATATCAAGCGCATGGTGGTGTATTTGCTTGCAACGAACCTTGGTGAGGTGTTAGTGTCGATCGGTTCACTGCTGGTGGGCTTGCCTATCCCACTCTTGCCGGTGCAGATCTTGTGGGTCAATTTGGTGACGGATACAACGATGGTTATTCCATTGGGGGTCGAGCCAGGCTCACCTCAAGCAATGCGTCGATCGCCATACCACCCCAAAGCACCACTACTCAGTCGCTTTATGCTGAGTCGGGTTGGACTCGTCGCGGTGGTGATGGCGGTTATCACATTAGGGCTCTACAGCATGTATTATCACTCACATGGCGAAGGATATGCGCGCACTATTGCCTTTTGTGCGCTGGTGGTAATGCAGTGGGCGAGCGCTCTTGCTGCTCGCAGTGATTACGAACCTGTCTGGCGGCGCGCTCGGCGGTGGAGCACAGCATTTTATGGTGGCTTGGCAGTGTCGATTGTGCTCCAGCTGGTCGCATTGTTTGGGCCGCTCGAGCAGTGGCTCCATGTGGCACCTATCTCGTGGAGTGATGGTGTCTTCGTCTGGATTGTGGCGTTCTTCGTCCCGCTGGCGATTATCGAAGGGCACAAGTGGCTTGGCCGCACCTACTTTGGCAAAGGGTATGCTGTGGTGCGTTCGCGTCGACGGCGGTAAGGCGCCATTTTGCACCCTTGCTATTGCTTTATGGCAAGTGGTGTGGTTTCATACACATATGACAACACACTATGAAACTACCCCCCCTCGATTGCTGACACCCATGACCAGCAGTCGACACCTACACCAATGACGCGCCTGGAGGCGATCAAGTATATAGTAAGTAGAACGGATTTCGATTATCCTGAGACACCATTTCGACGGAGAGATCCATATACAGTAACGGCTTCTGAGATTAGCCAGATGACAGATAATGAGCTAAGGGATTATACGAAAGCCTTGCAAATCGTCGATACTTTTGAGGCAACAGTGCCGCGTGAATGCCGCGCTGATGAACAGAGCTAAGCTGTATTAGCTTGAATCGTAAAATTATCTTTTCTACGTAGTGAGTTTTTCTTGATAATCTTGGCAAATGATAGGTGGAATACACCAGAGTATAGTAGGGATAAACTGCGCAAGAGAAATTTTGTAGTTTTGTCACGTTCTCTGATAGCTATAGCGATAATAAAAATAGCCTGCCTCTGCAGACGAAAAATGCTATATGGCTGGGGTGGAGGGATTCGAACCCCCGCATGACGGGACCAGAACCCGTTGCCTTACCACTTGGCGACACCCCATCGCTACAGAATACTGTAGCACAGGCAGGGGTGGTTTTCAAGCTGTTTGCGTCGAAACTACGTGGCTTATAGTATTGCCACTCACCCTCTTGCTTGTCGTTCATTCGAAGAATGGTAGCTTGTCGCCAAGCAAATAAGTTCTCTAGCTTCGCACACGAAATGAATAACTCAATAGAGATATTTATTCTCTCATTGCGCTAGCGGGGAGTGAATAGAGAGTGTAACCTTAGCAGGCGTTATTAACCAAGATGGCAGATGTGTAATCTAGGAGTGTTAAAATTCATCCTTCACCTCGTGTGCAACATAAAGTGCTGCCAGTGCAAATAGCAGCGACATGAGCGACACCAGCACGGCCAGTGGCATCATAAATATATTGAGGATGAAGCCAATCACCGCAAAGAGACCAATCACTAGCGCACTACACACCGCAAGCACCCAGCCCTGTTTGCGCCGTTCGCGCAAGGGGAGGACTGCAAGGCTAGCAATGATTCCTTGAGTAATAACGCACAGCAATGCCACGACAAGATAAACTCGCCGTGCGGTCAGTGACGAAGATGCTTGTGGTGCAACCATCATCAGCCAAGTACTCACCTTTGATGTAAAAGCCTGATATAGTTGGATAAGCAAGGATATTCCGTACCCAGCATTAACAACCGCAACCAGCAGCATCATAATCCAGAGGTTATCACGAAACCACTGCTTCATGGCAGCGCTCATGCGGGGGAGGGGTTGGCAAAGTTGGGTGAGAGTAGTCGTCAGTACATCAATCATAATGCTAGTATATCATCTTGGAATAAGTCGTCAATTTTGCCGTACCAACTCACCACCCTTGCAACATAAAAAGCAGGCTCCGTATACTGTAAGATGTACTACCAATTTACAGAAAGGAGACCTGCTATGGCCTATACTGTAAGCCTCTGAGCGAAAAGAGAAAGGCGTTTTGCCTTTATCTTTTTTGAGGAGGTGCCGCAGTATACCTTAAGTATTCTACCAATCCTAACCTACCAAAAGCGAGAGCTAGTGCTAAAATGTTCATTTGGTAGCTATCTTTGTTATTGTCTCAGGAATGCTCCTATAGTGGAATGTCAAGGCAGATATTATCCATGCGACCAGAGATGATTGTGTCGATAATATCGCAAAAGCAAAGCACCATTCCATCACGATTCTCCCCAGAAGTGGCTGCAAATATGATAAAATATCTCCATGAAAGCAGAGCGGCTGCAAACAATGACATTTAAAATCACCGGTGGGAGCACAGTATGTCTCAACAGCCGGATTGTTGTACAGCAAGCGCTGCGTGAGATTGCCTGGCGAGTGGGGCTCTCGGCGGTGCGCTCGGTGAGCCACGACTATGTACCGTATGGCATTGGTGTGGCGCTTCTCTTGCCCGAAGCGCATATTGCAGCGCGTACCTGGCCCGAGACCGGCTTGGCATACGTGACGATGACAACCTGCCAACCAGTTGAAAATGAGATGATCTCTAGCCTCGAACGCGTCCTAGGCGCTGCCTTTGTCGCCGAGCAGGTCGAGACGGGTGTGGTGAATTTATAGCAGCAGGGTAGGGCAGAGTACTCTCTGATGGGCTAATGTTCGTCGTCTCAGCAAATCTATTGAACAAATTGCGTACATACCTTGTCAAAACACATGTCCCATGCTATAATCAAAGCGCGTCATTATGGCATTTTTTACGACGTTTTTCACGATTATTTTGCAGTGGTATGTGTGGGTGCCAGTGGTGATCCTCCTCGGTTATTTGACGTGGCGCAACAATCGGCAAGTTGATGTGCTGCGCGAGGTCGAGAGCGAACTGCTTATTCTCGAGATCCCCCGTGCCAATGACAAGTCTGAGCTCGCAGCTGAGCAAATGTTTGCCAGCCTCCATGGTATCTTGCGTGATGCGCGCGAGCTCAAAATTAATGATGGCTACCAAGAACATCTCAGCTTTGAGATTGCGTCAGTCGGTGGACAGATTCAGTTTTATGTCTGGACGCCGCGTGCACTACGCAACTTCGTTGAGAGTCAGATTTATTCGCAGTATCCCACGGTGCAAATCCGCACCGCCACAGCCGACTATACGGCGCACGAGCAGCAGCACAATGTCGTCTATACAGCAGAGGTTGTGCTGGCAGAGAGTGAGTTTTTGCCGATCAAGACTTTTCAGAGCTTTGAGGTTGATCCGCTGGCGGGCATTACAGGTACATTAGCCAAGTTGGAGGATACGGATGATGAGATTTGGATTCAGATTTTAGTACGCCCTGTGGCAGATGACTGGCACAAAGCATCCGATGCGTGGGTCAAGCGCGTGCGCGGCGGTGGGTTCTTTGGTGAAGCATTTCACCCCAAGGCGCGGTGGTTTAGCCAGTTTCTCATGGCGCTGTGGCAACCACCCGAAGGCAACATGACGACAGTAACGGAGCTCTCCGATCGCGACAAAACCCGCATCGCCGAGGCCGAAAAAAAGGCTGCTAAGTTGGGTTACCAGGTCAAGATTCGCGTTGCATATCTTGGCGATAGCACCACTGATGCGCGGCTGCGCATGCAGGCAATCATTGGCACCTTCAAACAGTATAACAGCACCAACCTCAATGGTTTTACCATGAGTCACGATAGCTTCCGCAAGGAAGACCTCAACCGCTATAAACTGCGTCTCTTTGCTGACCGCGGCTTTTTGCTTAATATTGAGGAGATGGCGAGTGTCTTTCACCTGCCGCACACTAATGTTGAGACGCCCAATATCGTTTGGGCAAGCAACAAAACCGCCGAACCACCCAACCGTCTGCCTGTCCTCACTGGTCATGTAGCTGACGACGAGAAGATCTCGGCCTTTGGTCTGACCAACTTTCGGGGGATCAATCACCAGTTTGGCATGCTGCGGAGCGATCGCTCGCGCCACGTCTATATCATCGGCCAGACAGGAGCGGGGAAGAGTGGCCTGCTGGAGCTCTTTGCCTTGAGTGATATTTATCATAATCAAGGCTATGCCATTATTGACCCGCATGGCGATTTTGCCATCGAGAATATGAAGTTCATCCCCGAGGCACGGCTAGATGACGTTGTGTACTTTAACCCTGCAGACGTCGAGCACCCGATTGGCTTTAACCCACTGGAGGTTACCAACCCAGCGCAGAAGTCGACGATCTCATCAGAGGTGATTGGTGTGCTCAAGCGGATGTTCGGCGACAGTTGGGGGCCGCGGCTGGAATATATTTTGCGCTATACTATTTTGGCACTACTCGATCGGCCCGAGCCTACCATGCTTGATATTACCCGCATGCTGACGGATAAAAAATTCCGCAAAGAGACGATCGGCTACTGCAACGATGTGGTGGTGCGGCAGTTTTGGAATGTGGAATTTGCCAGCTGGTCAGAGAAGTTCCAGACGGAGGCTATCGCGCCAGTGCTCAACAAGGTGGGGGCTTTTACGGCGAATCCCATTATCCGCAATATTATTGGTCAGACGCACTCGTCATTTAATATTCGCCAGATTATGGACGAGGGTAAGATATTGGTGGTGAATTTGTCGAAGGGGTTGATTGGCGAGGATAATGCGGGAATTCTTGGTTCATTCTTGGTCACGAAGATCCAGCTGGCGGCGATGAGTCGTAGCGATATCCTCGATATTCACGACCGGCGGCCATTTTATCTCTATGTCGATGAGTTCCAAAACTTCGCAACTGATAGCTTTGCCACTATCCTGAGTGAGGCACGCAAGTATGGACTCAACCTTACCGTGGCTAATCAATATATCTCGCAGATGGAGCCAACGGTGCGTGATGCGGTCTTTGGCAACGTCGGGACGATGATTAGCTTCCGCGTCTCGCCAGACGACAGCCCGATTCTTGCCAAGCAGTTTGAGCCACAGTTTGAAGAGAACGACCTCACACAGATGCATAATCGCAACTTCATCATCAACATGGTGATCAATGGCGAGAAGGCACCAGCCTTTAGTGCGACTACGCTTAATTTGCCTGAGGCCAAGCGGAGCCATTTGTCGCGTATTATTGAGCATAGCCGCGAACTGTATAGTCAGTCGCGCCAAACAGTAGAGGACACTATCAATGAGCGGATCCACCCGGGCAGTACCGGGGTGAGTGTAACGTTGGCGGGTCAAACGGGGACTTCAGCGGCATCGTCAGCCACCACTACGGGTGAGGGTACAGCCAAGCGCCGTCGACGTCGCCGACGTAAGCCAGCTGGTGGCGAAGCACGCGATGAGCAGGCGACTACTGGGCAATCAAGTGCTCAATCTAGCAAGCAGGTGAAGAAGCCTGTTGCTCCCAGTAAAGCTGCCAAGCCAGCCACTCCTTCTCCAAGTAAAAAACCAGCGAGCACCACGCCTAAGTCAGCTGCGCCACGCGATCCATCACTTCTCTCCATTCAGCATGCCAAGTCACGCACCACAATCCCGGCGCAGCTCTTACACCACCAGCCGCATACTACGCAGCCTCAGCCAGATGGCCCAGTGCCACTAGCCAAGCAGCCTGATAGTGCAACCTCAGCGCACACGCACGATGAGCTTGATGACCCAACCTTCTTTGCTTTGCGTTAGACATGAACGCTAATTTCTCTTAGGTCACTATTGCGTCACCTTACTCTAGAGGAGTGTGAGGGGTGTAGCGAATTTTCTTCTCAACATAAAGGTATAATATGATCAGACTTGAGAAAACTCTCGAGTGGGTAGCATAGTGAAGTAGCGCGAGGTAGGCCTTGGGTAGCCAATGTAAACATCACAGAGGTAATCACGCGAAAAAGCCTCCTTATCCTGTGCATAACTCTGTTACCTCGCCTCACTAACCAATGTGGGTTATGCTATAATGGAGAGGATAAACGGAAATACGGGACATGACGGCAGTAATTTGTGTAACAAATCAAAAAGGTGGTGTTGGTAAAACGACAACGGCGATTAATGTTGCCTACTATTTGGCAAAGGCCGGCAAGAAAACCCTCGTCGTCGATTTCGACCCGCAGGGCAATGCCACAAGCGGCCTTGGTATTGATAAGCAGCTGCTCGACGCTACCATGACAGAGGTCGTCAAGAGCGAGAAGAAGCTTGCTGATATCATCCAGCCTACCGAGCACAAGAATCTTTTCATCGCACCCGCCCTGCCGCAGCTGGCTAATGCCGAAGTAGAACTGGCCAAGGCGCAGCACCGTTTTAGCCGTCTCAAAGGGGCGATCGATGAACTAACTGGCTACGACTATATCATTATCGACAGCCCACCAAGCCTCAGTCTCCTCACTGTCAATGGGCTCATTGCAGCACGCTATGTGCTATTGCCAGTCCAGGCGGAATTCTATGCGTTGGAAGGGCTCGGGCAGCTGCTCGAGACAATGAAGCTGGTGCGTAAGAATATGAATCCAACGCTTGATCTTATTGGGGTACTACCCACTATGGTAGATGGTCGCACATCGCTCTCGAGCCAGGTCTTGGCTGAGATTGCGAAGCATTTTCCGGCAAAGGTATTTGCGGAGTCTATCCCGCGCAATGTCCGCCTGGCCGAGGCACCGAGCCATGGTGCGCCGATTGGGGCGTATGATCGCTTTAGTCGGGGTGCACGGGCATACAAAGCCGTGACGAAAGAAATAATCGAACGAACGGGGGTATAAATGGCAAAACGAGGTTTAGGGCGGGGGTTTGATTCGCTGATTCCGGCGGAGCTGCTGGACGAATCGTTCGACCCAACCGCCGACCAAGACGACCGGATTAGTGACCTGCGCCAAATCAAACTTGCAGAAATCATGCCCGACCCCACTCAGCCACGCCGGGTGTTTGATGAAGTATTGCTCGATGAGCTCGCTGAGTCCATCCGTGTCCACGGTGTGTTGCAGCCCATCGTCGTCACCCCTGATAACAAAGGCAAATATGTCATTGTGGCTGGTGAGCGGCGCTACCGAGCTGCCACCAAGGCGGGGCTGGAGAAGATCCCGGCACTGGTGCGCACGTTATCTGACCAGCACAAGCTCGAGCTCTCTCTCATCGAAAATATCCAACGCCAAAACCTCAATGCCATCGAAACTGCCACGGCGTATCTCAAGCTGCGCGATCAATTCAATCTTACGCTTGAGCAAATCGGCCAGCGCGTTGGTGGCAAGTCACCCAGTGCGGTGAGTAACACACTGCGTCTCTTGCGCTTGCCCGAGGTAGTGCGCCAAGCAGTAGTTGATGGCAAGCTGAGCGAGGGGCAAGTCCGGCCGCTGATTAGCCTGGATGAAGCGCAAATTGCGGATATTTTGCCGAAGATTATTCAGGAAGAGTGGAGCGCGCGGCGGATCGAGCAGTACCTGGCTATTCTTAAGCGCACCGAGGCAAGTGACTCTGCTCAAAAGACCGCCAAGGCGCAGCGCCCAGCACCACCACCGCAATATACGGCTGCCAGCCAGCGCTTTGAACAGCAGCTGAGTGCACCAGTCCAGATCCGCGGCAACCGCCGCGGGGCAGGGCAGATCGTTATCCGCTTCACTAGCGACGATGACTTCGAGCGGATCATTGGCTTGCTAGAGCATACACAGGACGAGAAGTAGCAAGATAAAATGTAGCATATAATAGACCTTCTTAAAGTAGAAGGTTTATTTATTTTCGGTAAAGATCTGATAGCGTATAAATTACCCTGTAATAATGAATATATCTCTACAACATTCAGATTCTGAATGGAGAATTCGCTAGAGTGATATATATATGCTATATCTGAAACCCTTGAACTTTCGTCAGTGGCCAGAGACGCAGGCTGACGGGGCCAATCACATCATAGAGTGGCACGGTGCCGAGGCCATTGCGTGAGTCGAGCGAGTAGCTGCCTTGACGGTGATCACCCGCTACAAAAATCGATCCTTCGGGCACCGTTACCTCTGTATCGCCACTGGTGGGAGAGCCAGGACCATCCCAGCTGTCGTCTGGGTGAAAGCCCTGTGGATGCTCTTTATTATAGACGGTCAGCGTCCCATCCTTGACGGTAACGCGCTCGCCCGCAAAGGCAATGACGCGCTTGACGAGGTTCATATCCTCGCTGCCTGGACTGTAGAGTGGGTTCTTGAAAACGATAATTTGCCCCCGCTTGGGTGTGTATGAGTTGTTTTGCAAATGCGCCATCGTGACGGGCAGGCGATTGACAATCAGCCGGTCGCCAGTGTAGAGCGTCTGCTCCATGCTTGGGCCAGTCACGCTAAAGCTGCGAAATACAAAGGTATTGATAAGGAGTGTGCCAACAATGACGCACACCACAAAAATTACAAAGCCACCGATATCCTTGAGCCTGGGGTGGCGGGTCAAAAAACTTGCTTCCATCATGAAGTATTATATCACTAAATACGGGCGGAGGGGAGGAATAATTGCAATGTATGCGCTCCGCCACCGACCTAGCGGAGCACATACTGTGAGGCTCAACGATAGATCAAGATGACGGAGCGGGGTTTCCGCCCGTGAGGAGCAGCTGATACTGCTCGGGAGAAAGGGTTATAGTGACGTGAGTGTCGCTGGACTTGCTAAACACCGTCTGGAGGAGAGCGGGCAGCTCGCTATTCACACGGGCTGTTGTCTCTGTCTTGAGGTGGTGGTTTTCACACATCCACCAGCCATAGTGAACACGCTTCTTGCAAGCGCTGTAGGTATCGCGGATTGTATACTTACCAGCGGGCCAGGGGTAACCTATGTGTACTTTCATAGAAGGCTTAGCGGTCTCAGACTGAATAAAAGTTATATGAGACATTGGAATCTCGAATATATAACTTTTTCCGTTGGCTGTGAAGCCAACCGAGAGGCTCGAAGCTGGTGACCAGCTACTCTTACTATAGAGGTAGAAGTAACCACCTCCTGTTGTCATATTGCCGGCAGTGCCAGCAATACGATTGCCAAGATCAAAAGGATACTCAGTATCACTCTTGAGGCCGTACAATGCCGTAGCCTCAGCAAGTGTCATGTCCTTTTCTCTTTCCGATATTTTGCTGTTGCCCGTCCAGTGATAGACGGTGAAGTTGGCAACAACGTACATTACGGTGACCGTCGCTATAGCCTTTGCAAGATTGGCGAGCAGACGCCTTCCAAGGTGTTCATCATCAACATCAACATTCGCAGTAGTGTAAATGAAGACGTAAAATGCAACAAGAAGGCCAACAATAGTCGCGAGAACAGCCATGAACAGAGCCATGGTAATCACTTCCTTCCAAATACTCTGGGTGGAAACGTACCATCTCCTGCGGGTCGGCGCAAAAGATTAATATATATATCAGTATATGGAGGTGGTGTCAAGAAGACAGCTATAGAAATTTTATAAAGAGAGCAGCTACTTAGAATGAGTAGCTGCTCTCTCGGGCTGTGCTGTTTGCTGCTATCGATCTACTACGATCTTAAAGTAGTCGTGATTAAATGCGTCCTCCTCATCTTCTTCTACCATGGCAACTAAAGTCTCGAGTGTTTTAATCTCTGTCTCTGTCAAGTGTTTGTTTTGCTTAGATAAGTTAGAGGCGACGCAGAGACAAATGTATTCTAACGAAATAGCCCACTCGCCGACTCTTGCGTATTCCCTTGCTTTTTCGGCTTGCGATTGAGACAAGTAAGGAGATTCGTCAATATAATTGTAAAGTGCTATCGTTTGTTTAACTTGTTCGCTCATGGATATAATTATAACATAAATCGTTAGTCTGTAGTGCATCGGTTATATCCTCGGGTTATAAAGATAAGTGTAATTATTTCAGTAACATTCCAGCGGCTCTTATGGGATATGTTGTGGTATGAAAATTATGAAAATATTGTTGAGGTCCGGGCTGTATCGTGATGTCCGTATGCAAAATAGTGCTGCATTGTGCAAATATGTGCTTATACTCCATACGACCACAGTCTCTCGTGGCATTTTTGGCTTGCAAAGTGCAAGTTTGGGTGCGGTTTCGTATTTATTTTTTGGGGCAGATCCAGTATAGTAGAGAGAGTTTATGGCGGGTCGCAATTCGATAGATGGTTTTCGGTCACAAGATGGCGGGGCGGTGGATAGGCGCCCCCGCTCGCTTCGTCGTGCCGATGGCTCGATGCCGCGGATGGGTCGCTCGATGACGGGCACGGCTGGCTCTAGTCGCAGCTTGGCCACAGCAGAGCAGCCAAGGAATTATACACCACGCCGCAGTACATCTATCAGCACCAATAACCCCAGCAGTAGCCTAACTGACTTCGATATTAATCCAAGTGACAATATATTTGCTGACCTAGAGCAGGGCAGCGGCAAGCGTAGCCGCAAAGGCCGCAAGAAGCCGCAATCAACGCGGCGCAAATGGATCAAGCGTGTCATTATTGCCCTCGTTATTATTGGTGTGGGCTTCGGCGGTATGCTGCTGTGGCGGGCCTTTATGGCGAGCTCACATATCTTTAAGGGTGATATCTTTGGCTTGATTCAGCAAAAGGAGCTCAAGGCAGATAGCAATGGCCGGAGTAACATTCTCTTGCTTGGTACGTCGGAGGATGACCCAGGCCATGAGGGGTCGTACCTGACTGACTCCATCATGATCTTGAGTATTAGCCAGAGCAAGAAGGACGCCTATATGATTAGCATCCCGCGCGACCTCTACGTCAAGTATCACCGGTCGTGTAACTCTGGCAATGCAGGTAAGATTAATGAGTACTTCAACTGCGTTAATAGCGACTGGTCGAGCACTGAGGCAGAGGATGAGCGCCAAGCTGCTTCGCGCAAGTTCTTTGGTAATATCGTGGGGCTAGACTTGCAATACAGTGTGCATGTGAACTACACCGTATTGCGCGACCTGGTCTCGGCCTTGGGTGGCATCAAAGTAACGATCGAGAGCCGTGACCCCCGTGGCCAGATGGATGGTAACTTTGACTGGAAGTGTCGGGGTGGAAACCCTCGCGCAAGCCATGCCACGATGGTCAAGAATTGCCCGCCGAATGGTCACTTTATCGACTACCCCAATGGGCCGGTCAATCTCGATGCTGAGCATGCGCTCTACCTAGCGCAGGCACGCGGTGCCTCGGGTATATCGTATGGCTTCGAGCAGTCTAACTTCGATCGTGAGAAGAATCAACAGAAGGTGCTCGTAGCTATCAAAGAAAAGGCGACAAGTGCTGGTACCCTGACGAACTTTGGTGCGGTGACGGGGATCATTGATGCACTAGGCAAGAACCTCCGTACCAACTTTGAGACAAGTGAGATCCGTACACTTATGTCGTTGGGGCAAAATATCAAGAGTGATGCTATCAAGAGTGTGGGCTTGCTCGATACGCCTGTTGGCGACCTAGTGGTAGCACAGACGGTTGGTGGTATTAGCTCGGTCGTACCCGCAGCGGGCACGTACGATTACAGCCAGATCCAAGCGTATATCAACAAGACACTCAATGCCACCGAGGTATCTAAAGAGTCGGCCCATGTCGTCGTCCTCAATGCATCAGGCGCATCAGGGGTAGCCAAGCGCGAAGCAGACAAGCTAGAGAAGCTTGGTATGGTCATTGACAGCATTGATAATGCTCCACACAGCGGCAGCGCAGGGAGTAACAAGATCTACCAAGTGGCTGGGAAAGCTAGCGCGCCGCACACGAAGGCCAAGCTAGAGTCGATCTATCATGCTCAGGCTACCACTGGCACACCACCAGTGACTACTGGCAGCCACACGCAGTTCGTTGTCGTGGTTGGTCAGTCCACGACGGGTACTTCGTCGGCAATTAGTGATTAGTGAGTGGTAGTTTAATAAGCCGATAAGCTTCTATGTTCGGCGTATAGTTACAAGGCCGTGCAGAGTAAGTACTAGCTCTTAACCTTCGAATCAGAGTAGATCATTATAATAACCCTTTCCTCCGTCGAGTAAGATAGCGAGAAGGGGGTTATTTCCATCTGTGAAGTACAAAAACGGTGATTTGCCGATTGTATAGCATCACTGCTATTGCCAAAATATGGTAGTGTTTGCACGGTTTTACATTACCCAGCCTTAGCTTTACCTACGACGAGTTGTGTAGCTAAGCTGCGAGATACGAAATATCTCTATCAAGTATCTATCGTCCATGCCAAAACTGTTGCGTCTTCATCCACTCAGGATCCTGGGTGGAGAGCTTTGCATTGCTGAGTTCGTCATAGCAGCGCATGATGCTAGTGCGAAAGAGTGATTCCTGGACTTGGATCGATGAGTTCTTTATGATGCGATGTGGCAACCCGTGGCCAGCAAAGCATTGAGCAGCTGCATCGAATAGCTTGCGATCGGTCACGTGCCGTACATTCAGTACCTCTTTGTACGAACCTGATGGGAAGTGCAGTGGTATCTCGCTGCTAATGTAGCCGGTCAAAGCAAAGGCAGTCACCGGTACAGTAATAACAAGGAGAGGTGCGAGGATAGCGGCGGCCACCCAGTGTTGCTTGGTATTGCGAAAATGGAGTTTGCATGCCATATATAGTAAGTATAGAACGTATAGTATGGTTGAGTCAAACAAAGCAAATACTGCCTGAATCTTATAATTCTTCTTCCTCAGTATTTGTTTCATCTTCCTTCTGATAAAACGCAATAAGTGCTAGCGCTCCTCGGGCATCAACTCTCTTACACTTATCTAAAAAAGCACATTTATTACAATCAATTTCACGCTCCACCGGAGGAAATGCGAGAGAAGCGGCGTGCGACCTTATGGGGAGACTCTGCAAGTCTAGGCATGGCAAGACAAACTACGGGACTAGCACAGCCAGTACATTAGAGAGTAGAATGTTCTCGCCCTAGGCTCTTATTTTTTCGCCCAAAATGGTATAATAAAAGGCAATGGATTTTTTGCATGGTACACATCGTCAGTCTCGAGTCAGTGAGGTCGTTTATGTGGCGCTCAATCTTGGGCTCGCGACGCTGCTATTTTTGATCGTCCTAGAGGTGCAGTCGCCTTGGCTCGCGTTGGCACTGGTGATTGCGAGTAAGTGGCGCGCGCTTGCAGTGCGCCCACGCTTTTGGCTTGCCAATATTGTGGCAAATATGATCGACCTCACGGTAGGTATTAGTGTTGTGATGTTGATGTATGCTGCTAGTGGAGTGATCTGGCTGCAGGTTGTCTTGGCGGTGCTGCATGCACTGTGGCTAGTGGTGCTCAAGCCACGATCAGATCGCCGTTCGGTGGCTATTCAGGCGGGTGTTGGTGTCTTTGTTGGGGCGACTGCCCTTGCTATGAGTTCCTACCGGTGGGATGCCGCTCTAGTGGTGCTACCGCTGTGGGTGCTGGGGTACTGTGCTGCGCGGCATATTCTTGGTAGCTATGAGGAACCACTCACACGTACCTACGCGCTGATTACCGCAACGATCTTTGCAGAGCTTGGCTGGGTGAGCTACCACTGGATGTTTGCCTATACTATCTCTGGTCTGGGGGCGATCAAGCTTGCGCAGCTGCCGCTCTTTTTGGTGCTCTTTGGCTTTGTGTGTGAGCGTGCCTATAATAGCTACTATCAGCATGGTGTGGTGCGCGGGGCAGATATTGTCTTGCCATCGACATTGGCGGTTGGGCTTGTGCTGACGCTTTTGCTGTTGTTTAACAGCCTGAGCGCCACTGGCCTTGCGTAGCCGAGGCAAGTGAGAAAAAGGGTAAGGGGAAAAGAGGTTATGAATCAACAACCGCAGATGACAGCGCAAGACCAGCGGGCAGCGCGTGCTATGCGTCAATCAAAAATCATGTCTATTATTGCAGCGGGTGCGCTTGCCCTCGTTTTCGTCGTGGCGATGGCGATGTGGGTTTATTTGCGAACAATTGACCGCAATGCAACCGTTACTGAGCGCGACCAGGTTAGCACCGATGGTAACCTTGCTCCCACCGCCGATGAATCTGCAGTAGCTAATGTAGCCGACAAAGCATCAAAGAGCGTCGTGTCTATCATCACCAATATCGAAGAATCATCATCGCTCCGCACGACCACTCGCCAATCAGCGGCGGCGGGTACGGGCATTATTGTCAGCAAAGATGGTTACATCGTCACAAACAAACATGTTGTGTCTAAGGCAAGCTCTATCCGCGTCATTGCTTCGGACGGCACGCGGTATGATGACGTTCGGGTGGTGGGTGAGGACCCGCTCAATGATATTGCCTATCTCAAGCTTGAGGTGGGCAATACGGTGCTCACGCCACTGTCGCTCGGTGATTCAGCAACGGTGCGGGTGGGGCAGTCAGTTGTGGCGATTGGCAACGCACTGGGCCGCTACCAAAACACCGTCACCAGCGGTATCATCTCTGGTAAAGGGCGACCTGTCACGGCCTCTACATCGGGCAATAGCACTCAGCGAACGGAGAGCCTAACTGATCTTATCCAAACCGATGCTGCTGTGAATTCTGGCAATTCTGGTGGGCCATTGCTCAATCGCTCGGGGCAGGTGATTGGCATCAATGTAGCAGTGGCGACTAACGCTCAGGGCATTAGCTTTGCTATTCCTGTCAATGCGATGAAGGGGACGCTCAAGTCAGTCTTGGCGGGCAAGGGCGTGCGCCGGGCTTATCTTGGGGCGCGCTACGTGATGCTCACGCCGGATGTTGCCAAGCAGGTCGGTGCTTCGGCCAAGGAAGGCGCGTATGTGATGACAAGTGGCGACAAAAGCGCGATTGTAGCAGGTAGCCCAGCTGATAAAGCTGGCCTCCGTGAGAAGGATGTCATTACCAAGATCAATAGCCTCGTCGTGGGCAAGCAAGGCGACGTCTCGAGCCTGATTGGCGAATACCAGCCTGGCGATGTCGTAGCCCTCACCATCCTCCGTGATGGCAAAGAGCGCGTCGTGCGCGTGACACTAAGCGAGTATCAGAGTGGAGAGAGTGGGGAGTAGAGCTTAGGATACCGAGTATTTGCTCTACTAATTACCTAGATAACTTGATATCTCTAAGTCCTTTGTTGACCAAACGCTAGCTATACTGTAGATGTCCGAGCTTTAAAGTCTTTAATCAGCGTCTGCCATTCTCCCCATTCAGGCACGTCCATATACAGGTCAGATACGTCCATGCCGCTGAATTCATGGCTGATGCGTTTTGTCGGGTCGTTTCCGTCGATGAACATAAACTCACCACTACCATCTTGATGGTTCGTGATCATGATTTCCATTGGTTTTTGTGGAAGCCATTGGCCGTTACCGAGAGTGTCGCCATAATCATAGAATTGCATTAGTGTGCAAAATAGGCGGCCGTTGCCCACGTTGTTCCACCAGAGTGTTTCTAGGGGCATATCAAGAAATAGGAAGCGGCGTACTGTGAAAGAGGGATTCTCTCCCGAATCAACGTTGATGTAGTACGGTGCGTACTTTACGCCCGCTTTCTCTTCGTCCGGTGCGACAATAGTGATATCTTTGAGCGGCATCTTGTAGAACTTTTTGGCTTCGTCTTCGCTGAGCCAATATGGCTTATAGTTCTCCGTTTCAAATAGCTTCGATATTGGCATTGCGTTCTGGAGTTTAACATTGAAGTTTTCGCAGAATTTCCATTTCATGTTAGTTGGTGTTGAGTTTGTCATTGATGATCCTTACGTTTTGAAATTATATCAAGACTATTGTTCTATAGCGCTATTATATCATTATAATTGAGTCAAGGTGCTGCTGAATTTTCCACAACAATTTATGGTATAACCTCTGTTCTATAAATGTATGATCGCCATATGTTGCAAGATATGCTTGGAGCTCGGCAAAATGTATGCTATAGTCGAACATAGGTGGGACAAACAATATGAGAACATAACACACAGGGGGCATTGTGGAAACAATCAACTTTTACCAACTAATACGATATTATGCACGGAAGTGGCCGGTGATGATTGTTGCCATTCTCGTTGGTATTGGGCTGGGTGCGGCCTATGCGCTATCCATCCAGCAGCCGCAATATAAAAGCTCGGCGACGTTGCTGCTAACAGGGGTAGAGCAGGGCCAAAACACCATTACGCTCACCAACTACACCACGCTCTTTACCTCGCGGCGGGTGCTCGATCCGGTAATCGACCGTGCCCAGTACAAGGGGAGCTACGAGACACTGCTCGCCAACACAACTGCCAAGCACGTAAAGAACACCGATATTATCACTGTCTCGATGAATGCTGGCGAGCCCAAGATGAGCGAAACCTTGCTCAAGCAAGCGATTACCGAGTTTGAAAAGCAAACGAAAGCATTGTATGGCAAAACCAAAGTTAGCATCAAAACAGTCGACGCTGTCAATACACCAAGTGCACCAGCAAGCATAGGGTTGTGGCAGGCAATGGCACTTGGTGGCGGTGGCGCACTGCTGCTTGCCATCGTAGGATTGTTCTTTGCCTACGACTATGCGCAGTCGCAGCGCGTGGCCGAAGCAGCTGCCGCAGCTACATCCGCGGCGACCAAAGCTAAGCGCTAGCTACGCTACCTACACAGAACTTATTTGCTGAAGCATACAGCCGCATGGGTACGCGGCACGATAACAACACAGGGTAACAAGGGGGTATACCATGTATCGGGAATACGGAAAACGCATCGAAGATGTGAGCATTGCGCTGGCTGCGCTAGTGATTCTAGGGCTACCAATGCTGCTGGTTGCAGCGGCGATTCGCCTCACATCGAAAGGGCCGGCCTTGTTCCGCCAGAAGCGCTTCGGCAAAGATAAGCAGCTATTCACAGTTTATAAATTCCGCACTATGTCTACGAAAGCACCAAAGAATATGCCAACCAATAGTTTTACCAACGCAGATAGCTACATCACACCACTCGGTGGGGTACTGCGCAAGTTATCTATCGATGAACTACCACAACTACTCAACGTCATCAAAGGCGAGATGAGCATCGTTGGGCCACGGCCCGTCATTAAGACAGAGAAAAAGCTTATTAACCTGCGCCAAAAATACCAGGCTAATTCCGTCAAGCCAGGCATCACTGGCTGGGCGCAGGTAAATGGTCGCGACGACCTAGACGACCAGCGCAAAGCCGAGATGGACGGTGAGTATGTGCAGCAGCTGAGCTTCCTGACCGATGTCAAGATCATGATAAAAACCATTGGAGCGGTATTGATGATGAGTGGCCACACAGAGGGAAGCGAGCGGGCAGTAACAGGAGTCGATAATGCCCTCGAATAAAAAAAAGGTCCTCTTCACCTCACACACGGCTAACTTCCAGAAGTTCAACCGGCCCTTCATGCGGATGCTGCGCGAACAGGGGTATGAGGTGCATTATGCCTCAATGGGTGAGGAGCAGATTAAGGATTGTGACAAGCAGTTTGTCGTACCATTTACGCGTAGCCCCTTCACACTGAGTAATGTCCGGGCCTATCGCCAGCTCAAGGAGATTATCGACCACGAGCAGTACGACCTCATCCACACTCATACACCAGTAGGGGGTGTCGTGACGCGTCTTGCGGCTCGGCAGGCTCGGCAGCGCGGCACACGGGTGATCTACACTGCTCATGGCTTTCACTTCTTCATGGGTGCGCCACTGCTCAACTGGCTGGTATACTATCCCATCGAGCGCCTGATGGCACACTACACCGACGTCCTCATCACGATCAATGCCGAGGACTACGCTCGAGCTAACCGCCACTTTGCTACCAGTGTAGTGTATGTGCCGGGGGTGGGGGTGGATCTAACAGTGTATAAATCTCTTACCAAGCGAGAGAAGCAACATCTGCGCCAAGAATACGGGTTTCACAAGAATGATTTTATTCTTATCTATGCTGCCGAACTGAATAAGAATAAGAATCAAGGTTTTCTGATCCGGATGATGACGCATTTGCTCAAGACTGTACCAACGGCGAAGCTTGTCCTCTGTGGGGTTGGTGGCAAAGAGCAGCAGTATAAGGCACTTGCCCAGCAGCTTGGTGTTGCTGACCACGTAAAGTTCATGGGGTATCGCCGTGATATGCCGCAGCTGCTAGGGATATCTGATGTGTCTGTGTCAGCAAGTGGGCGTGAGGGGTTGCCCGTTAATGTGCTAGAGGCGGTGAGTGTGGGGTTGCCGGTGGTTGCTTTGCCGTGCCGTGGTATTCAGGATATTGCTCAGCAGACACCACTTGTGCAGATGATGCCCGATAGAGATACGAAGCGCATGGCGGATGTACTGGCGTCGATTGCAGCAAGCGAGGCAGACACGTCTGCGCAAAAGGTAGATTTGTCTCGCTACGAGACACACTCAATTAAAAAAATGATGGAGCGCATATATGAATGATATTGCAAGCTACCTATTCTATATCGGTGTCTTTGCAGGAGCGGCGTTACTCTTGCGAGCTGGCTACCGATATAAGAGTATGGTGCTCAAGATAGTTGCTGCGATCATTCCAATTATTGTCGCGGCACTGCGTGATAATGTTGGGACTGATTATGCAACATATGTTAAGGTGTTCGAAGACTTTCGGACGCTGTCGATCGGTGATTTCTTTAGCAATCGGTCGAATGGTACCGAAGTTGGGTTCTATCTCATCAACAAACTCTCGCAGTGGCTGACGGATGGGCCAGGGCTTATGTTTGCAATTATGTCGATAATTTGTATCGTCTTTTTCTTCTGTGCGATGCGCCGCTGGCATGTTCGCTACCCAGCACTGGTGTATTTCCTCTATTTGATGCTCGTATTTCCAAACTCACTCAATATCGTTCGGCAATCTGCTGCTGCAATGATAGCACTGTACGCCTTTTCGTTTATTCTTGAGAAAAAGCCAGCCAAGTACGTCTTTGCAATCTTATGCGCGAGTTCTTTGCATACATCGGCGCTATTCTTGTTGCCGCTATATCTCGTACGGTTCTTGGTGCAGGCAAAGCGGGGCACGCACATCCGATTTGCTATCAAGACAGTACTTATTGCACTTATCATTGGCGGGGTGTTACCATTATTGATTGCACAGTTTTCGAGCCAGAGTATCTTCTCGCGCTATAGTATTTATGACAACATAATTGGCTCAGGGATTAACCTCCAGCTCTATGTCCACATATGCTTCGTTGTGATATTTACTATGATATTGCGCTATCGATATGATGATATACACTATCGCTTTTTCTATGTTCTGGAAGTGCTAAATGTCATTTTGTTAGTCAATCTTGACCCAAGCCAGATCACAAAACGACTCGCTGTGTACTTTTCTATCGCACCAGTGATGCTGCTTGACAAGCTGCCGTCTCTCCCTCAGTCGCCAAGCGGTAGGCGGGTGATGATGGTAGGGGTTGTCTGCTACGGTCTTGTTATTTTCTACATATCATACGTTGTGTTGATGCAGGCCGATATCATACCGTATAAATCAATGCTGTTTGGAGGTAGCTCGTGATGAAATTGGGGTTTGCCATCATTGCACATAATAACTTTGGCCAAGTATCGCAACTGATTGACCAGCTGCTGGTGTACAAAAAAAGCCACGTATATATCTTTATCGATGCGAAGAGTGATGCCACTGAGTTTGTTGCTCAGATGGCAAAGCACTCACGGGTTACGTGTATAGCTGATACATTTTCGCTCAATTGGGGTGATGCAAGCTTAAACAATGCTACCGAGGTGCTGCTCCAGGCTGCCATTGATGATGATAATGACTATATCTCGCTACTCAGTGGCGCAGACTTGTGTGTTCGGCCAGTGGCAGAGCTAGCGGCATTCTTGCGTGATGACGATAGGGGGCTGTATTGCTCGATTCGCAAAATGCCAGTTGCTGGCATTGGGCATGGTATGGGTGGTCTGGAGCGACTTGTGCTGCGCTATCCATCATGGATGCGGCGCAAGGGTACTCGACAAGAGGCAATGCCGTATATTCGTGCGCTCTACCAAATCGTTAGCTCGCGGTTACCGCGACGTATGATGAAGCAGATCCCACATGTTGATTTTTATTTTGGTTCGCAGTGGTTTACGGTGAGTAAGGACGTGGGCCAGCGCGCACTGACATATCTTGCAGCTCATCCAGAATTTCGAGAGGTGTTTCGAACGAGTTTGGCCTCTGATGAGATCTATTTTCAGACGATATTTATGCAGCCAGAGGTGAGGGAGTGTGAGGCATATTGTGTTTCTGATAATCTGCGGTATATCGACTGGACAAGCACCAATACGCAGGAGGCGGGGTCGCCACGATTACTCACTGAGGATGATATACCGGCCATCGAGCAATCACGGATGTTTTTTGCGCGTAAATTTAATGCTGCGGTTGACACCGCAGTGGTTGATTATTTCGTTGATAAAACGACCAAAAGGAGCTAGTCTATGACGCGACCAGTCGTCTCAATCATCGTGCCTGTATACAATGCTGCTGCTTATGTGGCTGAGTGCTTGCAGTCGTTGATAGCGCAGACCTATCCAGCGCTTGAGATCATTGTCGTCGATGATGGATCGACTGACGATTCGTATGCGATGTGCCAATCGTTGTGTAGCGCATCTAGCCGTATTCGGCTATATCATCAAGCAAATGCTGGTGTGTCTGCTGCCCGCAATGCAGGTATTGCCAAGAGCACAGGCGATTATATTATGTTCGTCGATGCTGATGACACTCTGCGCGATGCGATGACTGTCGAGACGCTACTACAGGCATACACCAGCCAGCATGATGTGCTTATATACAAAAAATACCATGTGCACCACACCGATACACGCAAGACGGTAGCTTGCCCAGTGCACAAAATTGCTTGGCGGCTTGTTATGTGTGAAACACTCAATGCACCATGGAACAAAGTATATAGAGCAGAGATCATCAAGCAGTATAGCGTTGATTTCCCGGTGGGGGTGAAGATTGGTGAAGATCTGATGTTTAATATTGCGTACTTTCGGCATGTGCAGATGGTGGCGATGATTGACTACGGAGGGTATGTGTATCGTGAAGATAATATCCACTCTGCAACCAAAAATCTATCAGCAACAGTTGGGCGCGATCTTGCTCGAGCGCGCAAGAAGCTGCTATGCTGGGCAATGCAGCAACGCTCTCTATCACTTGGCATCGCTTATGGCTATATTGCACTCAAAAATACACGAGTTACTATTTTACAGTGGTGGAGAAGGACAAAACATAAGGGAGGCAGCGCATGAAAACGGTTAGCTTACGCTATTATGATGCAGTAAATTTGGGTGATGATTTGTTTGTGAAGATTATCCTAGAGCGGTATCGCAACCCGTTCATTATCAGCAGTCGGTCGCGATACATTGTGCAGCACTATGATAATGCTCGGGTGTCTGTGGTGAGTGATTTGCTCAATAGAGCGATGCGCTATGTGCGGCGTGGGCGAGCTGTTGTGGCACCAGCGCGGTTTTTTACTGGTGATCTTTTGCTGTATATCGGCGGATCATTATTCATCGAGCAGGGAAATCCAACACTCTGGAGCCAAGAGCAGCAGCTCTATCGTCGACTCTCGCACCCATACTATATCCTTGGCTCTAATATTGGCCCATATCGGTCGCCAGAGTTTCTCGAGATGGTGCGATCGATCTTTCGCGGGGCTGCCGATGTATGTGTACGCGATAGCTATTCGTACGATTTGGCCAAAGATATTCCACAGGTACGCCGTGCAACGGACATCGTCTTGACGCTTGATGTTGCGCCGTACCCGACGAGCGATAATGGATCCTATGTGATATCGGTCATCGATGCAACGCAGAAGTTTGATGCTACGGTGGCTGCGAAATACGACACGATGATCGCCGCTCTTGCAACCAAGCTGCTAGCTAACGACAACACCGCCATTGTTACGCTCATGTCCTTTTGCAAAAAAGAAGGGGACGAAGCAGCGTGCGAGCGCATTCTCGCGCAGCTGCCAACTACATTGCAGCAGCGGGTGAGTATCCATCGCTACCGTGGTGATATAGACGGTGCACTGCAGACGCTCGCTCAAGCACGTGCTATCATTGGGTCACGCTTCCATGCTAATATAGTGGGCATGGTCTTCGGTAAAAAGATTCTCCCGATTGCGTATAGCGACAAGACGATCAATATATTGGCCGACATGCAGTATACAGGACCAGTGGTTGATATCCGTACAATTGATGATTTCGACCCTGCCACTATTAATTTCGACGCAATTGCCGTGCAAGATATATCACACCTCAAGCCGCTCGCTGAGGAGCAATTCCAGGTGCTTGATACTGTGCTCGAGAGGAGGGTCTAGCTGTATTTATGTCAAAAACTACTGCCCTCGTCAAAAACACGATCATTATCGCACTCGGTAAGATCTCAACCCAATTTTTGAACTTTTTGCTTCTCCCGCTCTATACGGCATATCTTGCGGCGGCGGAGTTTGGAGTTGTTGATCTCGTTACAGTAGTAGTGTCGCTTGTTGCACCAGTGGTGATGCTATCGCTCGAGATGGCGGTGTTTCGTTTTTTGATTGATGGGCGTGGGCATCATACGCAGCAAGCGCGCGTGATCACTAATGCGCTGCAGCTGATGGGGGGTAGTATGCTACTGGCTGGCGTGCTCTTTGTGCTAGTGATGCAATGGGTGGCGGTGCCGTATGGCTGGCTTGCGCTTGGTGCGGTGGTGGCAGCAGTAGCCTCAAACTTTTGCTTGCAAGTCGCGCGTGGATTTGGCAACAATACCCAATATGCTATTGGGAGTATGGTGGCGGGTGCGACAATTGTTGTACTTAATATCGTTTTCATTGCAGTGCTCAAGATGGGTGCAACGGGTATGCTGCTGGCTACGGTGATTGGCAATGGTGTGAGTGCGCTCTATCTCATTACAACTCTCAAGATACCGCAGTATATCGACCTCTCTTTGTGCGATGGAGACACGAGGAAGGAACTCCTCCACTACGCTTTGCCGCTTATCCCAAATAATATCTCATGGTGGGTGGTCAATGCTGCCGACCGTATGATCATCGCTGCCTTGCTGGGGGTGACGGCGAATGGTATCTATGCAGTGGCCTATAAGTTCCCGCAGGTATTTACAGCAGTGTACAATTTCTTTGGCTTATCGTGGGCGGAGTCGGCTTCGATACATATTCGGTCAAAGGATCGCGATGCATTCTTTTCGAAAGTGGCAAATATGAGTGTGCGGGTATTTGGCAGCTTTGGTGTGGTGCTGATCGTCGGCGTATCGGTTTTTTTCAATATACTCGTTGGGGTGCGCTATAGCGAAGCACGGCTTTATATTCCACTTCTTTTGATCGGGTCATTCTTTAGTGCAATTGTTGGTGTCTACAGCGCGATCTACATCGCCAAGAAACGAACCAAGCAGGTCCTCTATACGTCATTGGTTGCAGCTGGTATTAGCATTGGGCTATCTGTAGTACTTATACCCGTCATTGGGCTCTACGGGCCAGCGGTGGCGATGATCGCTGCATATCTTGGCATGGCTATCTTTCGCCATATCGATATCAAAAAATCGATTAATATCACATACGATCGCACAGCAGTTGGCAGTGTTGCGCTGCTATATGCACTTGCAATTGGCCTCTATTATATTAATTCACCATATGCAACCATTGCCAATGTCGTCGTCTCGGGCGTGGGTGTCATTGCTATCAATCGCCACACACTGCGCGCCTTGCAGCTAACGATATTTCGCAAGATGAAAGGTCTCAAACAAAAGCAGGCGGATAAATTGGCTCAGGCTTGGGAGGTAGACCGTGGGGCAGAGTAGAGCGTGGTGCAGGTTATATATCCTAGCGCCGGTATTTTGGATGGCGGTTATCTTCACTCTCTCCCACCAACCCGCCGCCGTCTCTAGCGGGCAGAGTGGGGTGATTGTTGGGCATTTGCAGCAGGCTATGCCAGGGGTAAGCACGGCTATCTTGACGTTTCTTGTGCGCAAGAGTGCTCATATTATTGCGTATTTTATCCTTGGTATATTGATGTATCGCGCGCTGCGCGTCAGTATTCACCGCTGGCGAGCGCGCACTGTGGCGAGCCTTGCCTTAATAAGTTGCAGTCTCTACGCAGTGACA
>JABCOK020000026.1 GCA_013333645.2 Candidatus Saccharimonadota bacterium
CCGTGCCCGGTTCCGGAACCACCTCACCCGCGATGAGACGCTTGCGGAAGGCGAGCAGAGGCTTCCAGTTGTTTGTGTCGAGCTTGCTGAAGCGCACCATACAAAATGCGAACGAATGCACCTTTACCAGGTGCTTTTTTATTGCAAAATGTAACTGGGTGAATAGGCTGAGTTGACATGGCTGGATACCTTACTGTGTATTATCTACCAGTTAGTAACAACACCCTCTAAAATTGATCCTATCAATAATGTACAATAAGGGTATACGTATTAAATCTACGACATGCAACGAAAGCGACAACGCTCATGGAATACAGATATAAAATTGCCTACAATGTGTGCTTACTTGCAGCGCTACTGTTGATCTATAATTCCATCAATACTGCATTTGGTGATGGTATTTCTGGTAAGACACCAGACGTTGCGGTTCATATCGTCATATTCTTTATAGTAATGGCACTTATACTGGCGGCTATATACTGCCGCTATAAAGATATGGGCTTGAAGAAGTGATGCATAGCGTTGGAAAGGGTGGTAACGACTTGACTACAGAAACTGTGCATGATCTCACTTTACTTATCCTGCACCATAGTTGCTATATAAGCCCTCACTCTAAGAAATAGCTTCTGTAGCTGTCTTAGCCGAAGATAGTTGCCTTTCTTCTATTAAGATGCGCGCTAACTTGACTCTATGTCATATTGCCCCGTATAATTACATTCAGATAATATTCAATTGTCACAGATCTTCGAAAGTGCAACAATGATTCTACCGGAAGAGGACATAATTTTAGCTGAAACAACCGTAACTAGAAAGCAAGGCTACGAAATTTCGGTTTCGTCTATTTCTTCCGACGGTGCTATCGTATGGCTTACATCGAACGGAGATACAAACGCCGCTAGCATGTCAATTGGTCAAACTAAAGTATTTGGCCAATATTCATGAACTCTGATGGCAACCAAAGTCAACGAAAGTAATTCTAGCAGCGATAACCCAAAACCCGGGGATAGTGTGGCGACCGTCACCATACATATTTCGGTATGATTGACGTTCTCATATTCAAAATCGTTGGAAGTGTACACGTCTAACTCCCATTCCTCAGATTCACAGGGATAGTCAACCTCGTGATGTTCATCTGAATTTTATGCGAACATAAATACTTGTTTTGCCAACAATTTAACGCGCATAGTTATTACCGGAGGCTTGCAAGGAAAACTTGCAGTAGTATAGGTAGTTATACTACAGGCAATTGAAATATTAGGATGCTCACCACCGTGCTCTAGCAATCACCTCCTGATATCGCTCGACATAATTTTGCGCCATAATATTGGCAGAGAATTTTTGCTCAATACTAGCCCGGCAGGCGGCTGGGTCGATCTCGTCTACCCGGTTGGCATAGGCAAAGAACTCATCTTGGTTGTTCGCAAGGAAGCCATTGACGCCGTGAGTGATAATCTCGGGCATGGCACCGCGCTTCATCGCCACAACGGGTGTGCCGCAGGCCAGCGCCTCGATGACTGCCATACCAAAGGGCTCATCCCACTCGATAGGGAAGAGCAGCGCCTTGGCGTTGGCCACGAAGTCGAGTTTTTTCTTGCCGCTGAGGTTGCCTGCATAAGTGATGCGCCGATGCTTGAGGACGGCCGGGAGGATGTGGTCGCTATAGTAGCGGAATTCTTCGTTGCGTCGGTAGTTGGTTAGTGGGTTGGAGAGCTCGAGGAGCAGCTTGCGGTTGCTGCCGATTCCTGCCACAGTACCCGCCATGCGGAGGCGCTTCTTGTATTGAGCAGCATAGGTTACAGCAGTAGCTTGGCCTTTATCTTGGGTGAAGCGGGCGAGGGTGATGTAGTAATTTTGCTTGCGCGAGACGAAGGGGAGGGCACTGCAATCAATGGCGTTGTGTACGGCGGGTAGCAAATGGGGACGGATCTCACGTGGGGCTTTGCGCGCCATTGCCTCCGAGATGCACGTCATGTAGAGGCGGCCAGGATTCATATATTTGAGTTGTGGGCGATTATCCATTTGCCCCGCCTCAATAGTCTGCGGCGTAGAAAATGGTGGCCCATGAAAGGTATGCAACACTGGTGGTAATCCTGGTATGCGGCTCACTGGTGAGAAAAAGGCTGGCCCAATGTAGGGGTTGTGGTCGTGAATGATATCAAAATTGCCATCGGCTTCGATGGCGTGGAGAGCAAAATTAAGATGAGTCTGGAGGGCTTGAAGTGGTGCGTCATAGTAGGGATCATCGATGGTATCGAAGAGCTCGCGCTTGTAGTATGAGTGGGTTGGCGTGCCGTTGCGCATCCGCCGTGCGCCATTGGCGAAAAGCTCTACCTCGACATCATCGCGTTGCTGCAGCGCACGCACCAAACCTTCGACGACGAGCTCGATACCGCCATAGCCTTTGATGGGTAGAGCGAGCCACGGTGGGGCAACAACTGCCACTCGTAGTGGCCGTGGGGGGGTACTGCGGGGCGATCACTTGACGAACATTGTGTATCATTTTGTAGCATCATATAGCTAGTATAGCATAATCAAGCAAAATGTGGAGTAGTAGGGTATAATACAGATATGGAGTCGTTTCATATCTTCAAGCCGTGCGGCGATCATCTCGTGGCACACCTCTACGAGCATTTGATGATGCAAACGCTGCATCGACAGCTGTTTGAGGCAGGGTTATTTCAGGCGATTGACTACCAAGCCTATGGAATCGTCTATTCTGACGCTGGGGTGATGGGGATCGATGTGACGCTCTACACCATGCAGGCCGAGCGCTTTGTAGCGCAGCTGCGCCAGCCAGTGGCGGAGTATGATGATGCGATGATCGACTGTGCGCTGCGGCAGATCATTGCCGAGAAGGGCTATCCGCTCACCTATCACGACCGGCTTGCCCTCCACGAGGCATTGCACCAGCTTGATACTGAGCCGTGGTATGATGCTCAGGATATCGACGTATTGCAGTGCTTGGGCGAGACAGCGCCACGTGGCATCATTGCTCAGCGCGAGGAGTGGGAAGCAGATGTGATGGAGTATACGATTGATATATCGATCGATCTCGAGCCAGGCGACCCGCGAGCGGCCGTCTTCATTGAGCTTACGCATGCGATCCAGGCTAATACCGCTGCGCTACTGCAGCGAACGTATGGGTATTATAACCACGGGTATGATAGAGAGTGCACGGCTGGGCACTATACCGAGCGGCAATATTTGCTCGTAACTGGCCGCGAGGATTATTCAGCTCAGGTCTACAACTTGTATGAGCTTATGATCCGGATGATTCGAGCCCAGGGTGGCTGGCAGCGCCTCTTAGAGCGCTTGCAGACGGTTGATTATCGAGAACAGTCTGCGCCCTCCATCGTCAGCATGATCGACGACCTACGGATGGTCGTTGGGGCGCGTGGCTGGCGTCGAATTGTTACAGCGGAGACAGTGGATGACCTGCTTGATCGCCTGACAATAACAGTGGTCGCGCAGTGATGAGATAGGACGCGGCGAGGCTCTACAATGCGCACCGCGATTATGCACATTACCCTAGGCAAACCAGCTGCCAGTATGATACTATAAGCAGTAAGGAAGGTCTGATATAATTCGGGCCGTTATTTTATGTTATGACAGATCCACAGTATATTCGTAATATTGCAATTATTGCCCACGTCGACCACGGCAAAACAACGCTGCTTGATGGCTTGCTCAAGCAGAGTAATACATTCCGCAGTAATCAAGCCGAAATGGCTCAGACTCTCATCATGGACAGTGGCGAGCAGGAGCGTGAGCGTGGCATTACTATCACTGCCAAGCAAACGACAGTCTACTACCAGCCTGCCGATGCTGAGCCAGCAGTCGACTACAAGATCAACATCATCGACACGCCTGGCCACGCTGACTTTAGTGGCGAGGTGGAGCGCACGCTTAACAT
This sequence comes from Candidatus Saccharimonadota bacterium, assembly GCA_013333645.2. Lineage (GTDB taxonomy): Bacteria > Patescibacteriota > Saccharimonadia > Saccharimonadales > Saccharimonadaceae > Saccharimonas. Next base: position 3,914 of record JABCOK020000026.1, read on the forward strand.
GGCTGATGGTGTACTCCTCGTGGTAGATGCGCAGGAAGGCCCGATGCCACAGACAAAGTTTGTCCTGAGCAAAGCGCTTGAGCTTGGTCTAACACCGGTCGTGATTATCAACAAGATCGATAAGCCTGCGCGGCGCATTGCCGAGGTGGAGGACGAGCTGGCCGATCTTTTCCTCGAGCTTGCTACCGACGAAGCGCAGCTCAAATACCCGGTGTACTACGCTGTAGCGCGCGAAGGCAAAGCCTGGGCGGCACTGCCAAGTGATGCGAGCCAGCCAGCCAGCCTGGCACCGATCTTCCAAGCGATTATCTCGCATATCCCAGCGCCGCAGGTGGCAGATGGGCCTTTCCAGATGCTCGTGACGGCCCTCCAGTACGATACCTTCCTTGGCAAATATGCGATTGGCCGAATCCATCGCGGGGTGGCTCAGCGTGGCCAAGCGCTAACTCTTATCAAGACAGACGGCACAACTACCAATGCCAAAATCGACAAGCTCTTCATTAGCCGCGGCCTCGCCAAAGAAGAGGTGAGCGAGGCAGGCGCGGGTGACATTGTCTACATCGTTGGTGCAGCCGAGGCGCACATTGGCGAGACACTCGCGAGCCGCGACCAGCCAGAGGCGCTGCCTGTCATGGCAGTCGAGGCTCCTACCATTAGCATGTATCTTGGGCCGAATACCAGCCCGATGAAGGGCCGTGAGGGTGAATTTACTACCAGCCGGCAGATTGGCGATCGTCTCCAGCGCGAGCTCGAGACGAATGTAGCGCTGCGAGTGGCAGAGTCTGGCATTGGCTTTGTGGTGTCGGGGCGAGGCGAGCTTCACCTCAGTGTGTTGATTGAGACGATGCGCCGCGAAGGCTACGAATTTGAGGTTGGCCGGCCAGAAGTTGTGACGATCACCAAGGATGGCAGTGAGCAAGAGCCAGTTGAAGAGCTACTGGTTGAGGTTGGTCCTGAGTTTGTCGGTGTTGTCAGCCAAGAGCTTGGTAAGCGCAAAGCGGAGCTCCGCAAACAAGAGCAAACCACCAGTGGCGCAGCGCGGATGACGTATACCATTACAACCCGAGCATTGATTGGTCTGCGTAACCGCCTCCTGACAGATACAAAGGGGACAGTGATTATGTATAGCCTGCCGCATGGCTACCAACCAGTTGGTGGTGCATTGCCGCGGACGCGCAACGGTGTTTTGATCGCCTTTGAGCCAGGCACGACCACACCATATGCCTTACAAGCGGCCGAAGCGCGCGGTGAGCTCTTCGTCGGGGCGGGGACAGAGGTGTACGCTGGGATGATCGTTGGCCTTAATAACCGCCCAGACGACCTTGAAATCAATGTCTGCAAGGCTAAGCACCTTACCAATATGCGCAGCAAATCAAGCGACGGTACTGTCCAACTGACGCCTCACACCCAGCTGAGCCTTGAGCAATCGATTGACTTTATCGAAGATGACGAGCTCCTTGAGGTTACGCCGCACGCCCTTCGCCTCCGCAAGAAATATCTCGATGCCAACGAGCGCAAACGCGCCGCCAAACAGCAACCATAACATCATAGGGAGAAACCGCCTATCATGCACAACGTCCGCCGCGCTTTTGCTGCGAAAATCATTGCTCTTACTAAAGATACCAAAGAGAATGCCAAAGCCGCTGCCGTGCAGACGGTAGAGCTCGTGCGCCCGACGCCAAGCTCACCTGATGAGACGCTCAGCGAGCTCTTTGATGAGGTGCAGACACAGCAAATTTATGGTGACGGCAAGGCGTTTGTCGATATGACACCTACCAAGCCAGCCCGGACGATTATGGCGCGGTATCGTCGGCAGCGTCGCCAGCCCGGCTTTGACCTCGCGACCTTCGTTGGGCAGCATTTTTCTACCACAGTATACCCCGCCTCGAGTTATCAACCGACCGACACCACTACTGCGCGCCAACATGTGAGTCAGCTCTGGCGGCAGCTCGAGCGGCGCAATCGCAAGAATCGGGGCTCCCTCCTTGCGCTACCATATCCATATATGACGCCAGGTGGACGCTTTGATGAGTTGTTTTATTGGGATACGTATTTCATTATGCTTGGCCTAGCGGCGGATGGGCGCTGGCGCTCTATCGAGCACATGATACGAAACTACACCTATATGCTACGTAAATTTGGGATGATCCCCACGGCCAATCGGACATACTTCTTGAGTCGGTCGCAGCCACCCATGTTTGCGGCGATGGTACAGCTGCTGGCACGCCACCGAGGCAAGCGGGTCTATGCAGAGTTTTTACCAAGCCTTCTTGCTGAGTATCGCTTTTGGATGAAGGGTCGTCGCCAGATTGCGAAAGCCAAGGCCGTTGAGTACCCAGCGTATCTCCGCGTCGCTGTTATGCCTGATGGCACGCCACTCAATCGTTACTATGATAACCGCACCACACCACGCCCCGAGTCGCATCGCGAAGATGTCCATACGGCGCATCACGCAGCCTCAGCGCATACGACGCGGACATTCCTCGACCTGCGGGCAGCAGCCGAGAGCGGGTGGGACTTTAGCAGCCGGTGGTTTGCCGACCCCTGTCAGATTCAGACCATCGAGACGACAAAGTATGTGCCGGTCGACCTCAATTGCTTCCTCTACCAGCTGGAAATGACGATCGCCGAGGCTTACCGACTCATTAAGCAGCGTCGCCTGGCGCGGCGTTTCGAGGCAGCGGCCGAGCGCCGAGCTCGGGCAATTCGCCGCTACTGCTGGCAACCTACCACGCAATTCTTTGAGGATTATGCCATTACCACTGGTCAGACCACGGGGCGACTCACGCTTGCCGCGGTGACGCCACTATATGTGGGAATTGCGACTGATGAGCAAGCTGCAGCGGTAGCGCAACGGCTCGAGAAAGACTTTTTGCAGCCGGGTGGACTCCTTTCAACCCTCATCACTAATGGTCAGCAGTGGGATGCTCCCAATGGCTGGGCACCACTACAGTGGTTTGCTATTGTGGGGCTGCGCAATTACGGCTATGATACACTGGCGGCAACCATTCGCGATCGCTGGCTTGCCACCAATGAAGCTGTCTTTGCCAAGAAGCGCAAAATGGTCGAGAAGTATGATGTTGTCACCGCCAGTGCGGGCGGCGGCGGGGAGTATCCCCTGCAAGATGGCTTTGGTTGGACGAATGGGGTGTACGCAGCACTCAAGGATGAGCAGCTCGGAGTAGCGCAGCAGTAGCTGATACCCTGGGGAGATAGATAATACGACGAATAGTTAAGCCGGTCTATGATTAGACTGCCCAGACTTTTTGCTTGGCAAAATGAGCCAGCGATAGCGACCTTTTGCAGCAACCCAGACAGTGTGCATAAGAGAGGAAAATACTAGATGATTGCGATGTCGTGATTGATATTCAGCGATTACTTCTCATTCTTAGCTAGTAGCTGCGACAAGAGGTGTAATGCAGGAGACTAATGCATCGGGAGCGGATAAAGATTATCTTGTAGTTTCTTATGTATTATCCTTCGACACGTGCTGGGCTACCTCATCTGGCAAAAATCCCTTCTCATGTTGGAAGTTTGCCTGCCACTGATAGCCTTTGCTATAGCCGAGTTCCTTCATAAGTTTAGTGGGAGCGTTGCGCAGATGGAGTGGCACTGGTGTGTCGGCATAGCGGCTAGCAAGAGCCTCTGCCTCGTGCATAAGGTCGGTGATCTCGCGCGATTTAGCCGAGCGAGCAAGCGCTGTGGCGCAGTGATAGAGATTGTAGCGGGCCTCAGGCAAGCCAACCCGTTCCACTGCTTGGAAGGTCGCGACCGCTAGAGATAACGCACCATTACCTGCCAGCCCGATGTCCTCACTGGCGAATACCACCATGCGCCTGGCAATGAACTTTGGGTCTTCGCCAGCGTCGATCATTCGGCTCAGATAATAGAGGGTGGCGCGCACATCGCTGCCCCGCATCGACTTAATAAAGGCCGAGATCACATCATAGTGCATCTCGCCTTGCTTGTCGTAGCCAGGGAGCTTCTTTTGGGCAGCAGCTGTGACGGTATCAGGCGTCACTGTCTCAGCGAGACTCAGGGCAAGCTCAAGGTTACCGAGTGCCACTCGGGCATCACCGCCTGATAGCTCGGCGAGATAATCGAGCGCCTCTGGTGTGACGGACTCTGTCTTGCCTAGGGTAGTGATGGCGCGCTGGAGGATAGCGTGAATCTCGTCTTTGCTCAGTGGTTGCAAGACGAGTACGCGCATCCGGCTCAGTAGCGGTGTAATAACCTCGAAGCTTGGATTCTCAGTCGTCGCACCGATCAACGTAATCAGTCCCGACTCAACATGAGGCAAAAAAGCGTCTTGCTGCGCCTTATTAAAGCGGTGTATTTCATCGACAAAGAGTATCGTACGCAGGCCAAGATTCCAATTTTGCCGGGCGTGCTGGATAACCCGCTCGACGTCCTTCTTGCCACTGGTGACGGCACTGAGCTCGATAAACTCAGCCTCCACCTCGCGAGCAATAATCCGCGCCAGCGTCGTCTTGCCTGTGCCTGGTGGTCCCCAAAAGATGAGGCTCATGGGTTGCTTCTTTGTAACAATTTGGCGCAAAATCTCGGCATCACCCAGTAAGTGTGTCTGGCCTATCACAGCATCGAGCGACTGTGGGCGTAGTCGCTCGGCCAGCGGTTGGCGTGATGACGATGATGAATCTGGCTCAGGCATAGCTACGTCTAGTATACCGGAAATGGGCTGGCACGTCGAAGGGCTGTCGGTTTTGGTACTCGAACTATAGCTGATTTCCTAGTTACCTATTGCGAGATAGCAAGACAGCCTCATCTCGCTATTTTGCCACAATGTGGTATGATAAAAGCAATAAGCTAGTCCAAAGGAGGAATATGGAATATATCATTATCGGCATCATCGTGGCGACGATTGTCTTCATGCTGAGCGGGATTCGGGTGGTGAATCAATACCAGCGCGGTGTGGTGCTAACGCTTGGGCGCTTCTCGGGTCAGCGCGCGCCAGGCCTACGCGTAGTAGTGCCAATCTTTCAGACGATTATGATGGTCGATGTCCGCTCGACGCCGATCGATGTGCCAAAGCAAGAGGTCATTACGAAAGATAACGTGACAGTTGGTGTGGACGCTGTGGTGTACTTCCGTGTCATTAATGCGCCAAAAGCCGTCCTCGAGACGACGAACTACATCTACGCTACCAGCCAGTTTGCTCAGGCAGCGCTGCGTGATGTGACAGGTAACATTGACATGGATGATCTGCTTGCCAAGCGAGAAGAGCTCAGCCAGCAGATCAAAGAGATTGTCGATGCTGAAACTGACAAGTGGGGGATTGACGTTGAGAATGTGAAGATTCAGAACATCGAGTTGCCAGGCGATATGAAGCGCGCTATGGCTAAACAAGCTGAAGCCGAGCGTGAGCGCCGGGCCAACATCATCAATGCCGATGGTGAAAAAGCCGCTGCAGAGACCCTTGCAGAAGCCGCTCAGATTCTTGCCAACACCCCAGGGGCAATCAACCTGCGTACGCTCACGACACTTGAGCGCATTAGTGCCGAGCCAAGCCAGAAGACGATGATCCTCTTCCCAGCAGAATTGACAGAGGTACTGCGAGGTATTAAGCGGTCATGATCGACTTTCGTCAGAATCGAGCGCGTTGCATTGATGCGCTTGCGGGTGGGCTGGCAGTATTGACTGCGTATGACGAAGTGCAGGGCAGTGGCGATGAACCAGCGCCGTTTCAGCAAGAGTCGAACTTTTGGTGGCTCAGTGGAATTGAGCGACCAGGTTGGAAGTTGATTATCGATGGACGACGGAGCCGTACAACACTCGTGCGGCCTCATCTCGACGCGGTGCAGCAGACCTTCGTTGGTGAACTCAGCAGTGAGGAAGCCAAGCGGATCAGTGGCGCTGATGCAGTGATTGACGCCCACGATTTTGAGGCAGAGCTGCGCCAGCTTGCCAAGCGCCATACGGTTGTATACGAAGTGAACGACCGCACCGACTACGGTTTTATGCTCAATCCCGCCTCGCGCGACCTGAGCAAAGTGCTACAGCGGATCTTTCCTTCAGTACAATCGTGTCTGCGTCAGCTGCGTGAACTACGAGCTATCAAGCAGCCGGAGGAGATTGCTGCGCTGCGCCAGGCAATTGCGCTGACTATCGAGGCGTTTGAGGTAGCCAAGCAGCGCTTGCCACACTGTCAGCATGAATATGAGTGCGAGGCGGAATTTGACTATCTATTCCGGCGCCACAATGCTCGCCATGCGTATAGTCCAATTGTCGCTGGTGGTGCTAACGCCTGCACTTTGCACTACAGCCATAATGCAGGGCCGCTTGCTGCTGAGAATATGGTGCTGATTGATGTCGGAGCGCGGGTCAATGGATATTGTGCGGATATCACTCGCACCTATGGTATCAAACCGACGCAGCGCCAGCAGGATGTCCACGCTGCGGTGGTGCAGGCGCAGCAACACATCATAGAGCTGCTCGAGCCAAATCTCCCCGTGGCTGACTACATCCAACAGAGCGACGATATTATGCGCGACGCCTTGCAGCAGCTTGGCCTTCTACGCAATCGCCACGACCAAGCTACTTTCCGGCTCTACTATCCGCATGCCACCAGCCATGGGCTTGGCGTCGATACACACGACAGCCTGGGCGCGCCGCGGGTACTGCGCGCTGGTATGGTGCTTACCGTCGAGCCAGGAATTTACATTCCAGAGGAGGGGATTGGTGTCCGGATTGAAGATGACATTCTCATTACGCCGAGCGGCCACGATAATCTCAGCGCCAGCTTATCGACAAAATGGTAAAAAACCGCTATACTAGAGCAAATGAAACGACAATTTTTTGCCTTTATTATCCGCTGGGTGCTAAATTCACTTGGGCTGTGGATTGCCGTACGTATCTTTGGTACAGGCTATATCGGTGTCCAACCCGATATGAGTATTGCTGTGTTCTTGCTGGCTGGACTCATCTTCTCAGTCGTCAATGCAGTCTTTAAGCCGATTGCCATCATCCTATCGCTTCCCGCTATTCTCGTCACGCTCGGTCTCTTTACCGTCGTTGTCAACGGTTTTATGGTCTATATTTCACTGATACTGGCACCAGGTCTCAAGATGACGTTTCTTCACTCCATCTTGACAGGCCTGATCATGAGTCTGGTAAACTATATAGTAAGCAGCGCGCTCGAGCTAAATTATGGGCGCACGCAGGAGGAACAACATGAATCTTGATAGTATTCTACAAACAATAATGATTGGCTCGGCCATCTTGATGGTCTTGGCTATTTTGCTTCAGCAGCGCGGGGCGACGCTTGGTGCAGGCTTTGGTGCCTCGGGCGAGCTCTATACCACGCGGCGCGGCCTAGACAAGAACCTCTTCGAGGCAACGATCTTTTTGGCTGTTACCTTTGTTGGGTCTATTTTGGCGGCACTTTTGTTGCCGTCTGCGGGGTAGGGCATGGCGAATCGGCAGGAGAAGCACCTCCAGCGCCGTGAGACCTCGTCGGCAGTTGTGCCTCAGGAGGATGAATCGCTGCGAGCAGCCAAAGCAGCGAAATCGGTACCATCTCGCCGCAAGAAACCACGCCGTGACCTCAAGCAGCTCGAAGATAGCGCGACGCGCCACGTTGGCAAGTTCTTAGGGAGCCGCTTCGAGAGTTTGCGTCGAGCCCGGCGGCGAGTTGTGCTGTGGCTTGTCCTCATTGCAGTGATTTTGCTTGGTATTATTGCTCAGATCTTTATTCGCCGCGACGCGACAACGGCAACTGGTGGGACCGGCGGGACGTATATCGAGGGGGCGCTTGGCCCGATTGAGACGCTGAATCCTCTCTTTGCAACCAGCAGTGCCGAGCTTTCGGCCAGCCAACTCATGTTCTCCTCACTTTATCATTATGATGCCAAGGGTTCGCTCCACACAGATGTTGCAACGAGTCTTGCCTATAACGAAGCGAGCAAAACCTACACCGCTCAATTGCGTGATGACGTTCGCTGGCACGATGGGCACAAGCTCACTGCCAAGGATGTTGTCTTCACGATCAACCTTATCAAGAACCCAGCAGTGCGCTCGCCCTTGCGCGTCAACTGGGTCGATGTCCAGGCCAAGGCAGTTAACGATACCACTGTGCAGTTTGTGCTACCTGCAACGTATGCTGCCTTCCCTCATGCATTGACCTTCCCAATTTTACCTGAACATATGCTAGGCTCAGCAACGCCAAGCTCAATGCGCCAGGCACCATTTAATCATTCGCCAGTTGGTAGTGGGCCGTTTAAGTTCCAGATTTTGCAATCGACCAACAATGCTCGCCGGCCAAAGACCGTGCATGTCGTTGCCTTTGATGGCTACTATGGTGGCCGACCCAAGCTCGATCGCTTCGAGCTCCAAGCTTATAGCACGCAGCAAGATATCGTCTCGGCTTTGCAAGCTGGTGAGTTGAGTGGCGCAACTGACCTCTCCGTTGTGATGCGCAAAGATATCCCGCGCAACCAATACACCACAACCACTGTACCAACCGACCGTGGGGTGTATTTGCTCATGAACAATACCAACCCTATCCTCAAAGATCGCGCGGTTCGTAAAGCCCTCCAATTAGGCACCAACACTGCTGCGATTCGCACCTCGCTGGGTGAGGGCGTGCAGCGCCTTGATGGGCCGTTTATTCCGAGCCAACTTGGGGGCATTAATACACCATCCGCAGACAAGCCCGACCGAGCAAAGGCTGCTGCAATGCTGGACGAAGCAGGCTGGAAGCTCGCTGATGGCAGCAAAGTCCGCAGCAAAGATGGCCAAAAGCTAGAGATTATGATCACTACCACGAAGGGTGCGGAGTACGAAGCAGTCCTCGCTAAGGTAATGGAGCAGTGGCAACAGCTTGGTGTGGCGGTGACGCAGCAAGTGATCGACCGCTCGGCGACGTCATCTACCTTTGTTCAAGGGACATTGCAGGGGCGAAGCTACGATGTTTTGCTCTATGAGCTGGCAATTGGTGCCGACCCCGATGTTTATGCCTACTGGCATTCCTCACAGACAGGCTACCAGGGCTATAACTTCGTCAATTACACGAGTCGCACCGCAGATGCCGCATTGGCCAGCGCCCGTACGCGCCTCGAGCCCAAGCTGCGTGCTGCCAAGTACAAAGCGTTTGCCGAGCAGTGGTACAGCGACGTGCCTGCGATTGGTCTCTATCGGTCGGCTAGTGTGTATGCGACAGGCCCCGGTGTACAGGCCATCCAGCAGGGCGATACCCTTGTCTCCGGCGCAGATCGCTACGCAGACGTCCTCCGTTGGACAGTTACCACGCGAGATGTTTACAAAACCCCCTAACATGCGGTATAATCAACAGTGTCGCGAGATATGCGGACGTGGCGGAATTGGTAGACGCGTCAGCTTGAGGGGCTGGTGAGCATTGCGCTCGTGGAAGTTCAAGTCTTCTCGTCCGCACCAGATATGATGCCTCGCGACACATCAGCACCACCAAGATAGGTGGTGTTTTGCTTTTGTAAAATACAAACATGTTCGAGATATCTATATAACAACCAAAACGGCTTGATCATAAAATGCAACAATTAATCGGCGAACTGCTTGTGTTTTGTAAAAGGGTGGTGCATAATAAAGACAAGCTGGTACGCAAAAAGGGGTACCGTTGCGTCCAAACACAAACATCGTGCTAAAACAAACATTGTGCCCCAGGGTGGGCGCGTAGCAGCTACTGGCAAATCACCTCTAGTCAAAGAGGTGATTTTTTGCTATAGTCTATAGCAGACGGGGCATTAGCTCATTTGGCTAGAGCGCTTCGCTGGCAGCGAAGAGGTGACCAGTTCGAATCTGGTATGCTCCACCATGGATCTTTAGCTCAGTTGGCTAGAGCGCACGATTCACATTCGTGAGGTCGCAGGTTCGAATCCTGCAAGATCCACCATTTTGGAATTATTCATTTTTAGTGCCAACACCGTATTGTTTTTGAGCAGTATCTTGTCTGCCAATAGAATGTAGTTTGCTAAGGGAGGACTCCAATGAAAGTTGCAATAATAGGTACTGGCGTCGGTATACGAACACATCTTGCGGGGCTAAGTCTCCTTCCTAAGGTGGAAGTTGTTGGCGTCGTTGGCTCGACAAAGGAACGAGCCGCACAGCATCTACAGTTTCATGGATACGACAAAGACCTTGCTGAATCGTTTGATGATGTAATGGCAAAGTCACCTGATATCGTGTGTCTGACAACACCAGTTTGCTGCCGGGATGAGTACTGGGAGCGGCTTGCTCACGAACAGTGTTTTATATTGGCAGAAAAGCCAGTCTGTGGCGACGACTTGTCGCTTCCATATTTTGATGCCGTCAAGGATCGTTGCGTGGTTGATTTCCAGCTTCGTGGCCTCGAGCAATTTCAGATTGTTGCCAAGATGATCAACGAGGGTACGCTTGGTGATATTTGCTCAATTGACCTCTTTGAACGCACCGCTGCTTTACGGGCGGATTCGCTACCATCATGGATGACAACGCCAGATCTTGGCGGTGGGCAGCGTATGGCAATGGGAAGCCACCTTCTTGACCTCGCCGTGTTCTTGCTCGGCGGCAACTATTCGAGTGTTCAAGAGTTTCAATGCAGCGCAGAAACAAGGCGCGGGTCGTGGCGTGGAGCGATGCCAAAAGGACAGCGGCCATCTGACGAGTGCTTTGATTGTTCATTCGTAATGAATCAGGCACGTGTGGCGATACGCACGACATCGATCAGCAGGGCAACGCGCTCTCTCGAATTCCGCGTCGAAGGGACGGAAGGGGTGGCAGAATTCTGCTATCGTGATGGATTTGGTACTCTGCGACTATTCCACGAAAATGGTAGTGAGGTGTTGTACACCGACCAGGCTGCATCTGCAGTGCACACGCAGCCTTCTTACCCGCTCGATAACTCGGTCTTTCGTGTTGCATACAGCAGATATTTTGCGTCAGTGTGCGAATGGGCCGAAGGCAAGGACTCAAGCATCCCGGCCTCATTGAGTGATGGGCTTGCAAATGTGAGATTATTGCAAAAGAAATAAGATACCGATATCTTTAGCTACTGTGAAGCGAATAGCACGCCCTTTTTTAGCAATTCTCTGAGCCATTCACTTGTTGCTATTTCAAGAGATTTTACTTCAACATGATGATTCCATCGATGTCGGCTGACTTGAGTGACTCTATGGATACCAGGATAATCCTCAGGGTGATCCAAGGTGATATTGATATAAAGCGTGCCATCAGCGGTTTTCTCATACGCCCACATCCAGAGAAATTTTCGATTAACCGCATAGCTTACTTGCGCGCGAAATTCTTTTCGAATACTACCCAGCGCCATGACATAACTATCTATCGCATGATAATGAGCATTAGTCTTCGGCTTATCTGAGAACACACTAATCATTTTATTGCTTGACATGATAGCTCTCGATATAACTTACAATAAAGAAATGAAATAATAACACCTGGTGGCCCTCCTTACCTCTATCACCAAGAACTGGCAGACACTACTGAAGTTCGCCAGAACGCTGCCACCCGACAACACAACCACTACGACCACCATAGCCACTCCCCCGCCTCAGCGCCTGCGCCAGCATCACACCCGCCTTACGCCAGGGCAGAAGGATGAGGTGATCACCCTGTACCAGCAGGGCACGCCAGTACGCGAGATCTGCCAGCGCTATGGCATCAGCAGGCAACAGGTTAGCGACCTCCGCAATGCCCGCGGTATTCCCCGTCGCCCGCGTGGCCTGACCGATGAGCAGAAGCGCCAGGCCGAGCAGCACTATCTCGCTGGCTGGTCCTGCGCCACTATCGGCCGTCAGTTCGGTGTGCATGCCGAGACCGTCCGTCGCTATCTCCGCACCACCGGCGTCGCCCTGCGCGCCAGACCCGGCGCGGCATGAGCAAGGAGCCACATCATCAGCACTGGGCAGAAAGCTCCCGACGGACGGCGCACCTATCGCCAGCAGAAGAACTGGCAGCCCGTCCCGCCCCCTCACCCCTCATCTTCCATATACCGAGCCAGCGCGCTCACTAGCCGCCGGGCACTCTCTAGGGTGATGTCGAGACCGTGGGAGCGGTAGCCGTCGCCGATGTAGAGCCAGGTGTCGCTGTCGTGTGGGTATTGGTAGCGCACTAGGGTGAGTTCGGTGGCGGTGGGGTGATGGTGGATGGTGCCAG